>JAFUPN010000041.1 GCA_017481205.1 Clostridia bacterium
ATGGTAAAATTCGTCATATCAATTTCCTCTGCTGATGGCGAATTTTAGCGGCAATGCAGATTAGTTCTGCAGTTTGACGCGGCGATTTTTCTCAGCAATTCTTAATTTTTTCGGAATGTGCACATTAGTAATTATATATAAGTTTATCACTCAAGCGAGGGGTTCAGGGGACCGGTCCCCTGACGGGGGTTCCAGGGGCATCGAGCCCATGGGGGTTTTTGGTACTTTTTGACCTCAAAAAGTACATATAATAAATATTTTTCGCAAGAAAGGTGCATACAACGTCTGCAAATCAAAATTTTTCTTTCACGTTCTACAATATATATTTTAATCCAAAACTGCCGATTTTGCAATTCTATTTTGTTAAGAAATCGTAAATTTCTTTCGCAGAGCCGGCGATAAACACGGGATTATATGGCAAAAGCTCGTCAACACTTCCGAAGCCGTAGGAAACTCCCATTGCGTCAATACCCATATGCTCCGCTCCCTCCATATCATGAAAACGGTCGCCAATCATTATGGCAGAAGTCTTGTCAATATCACATTCTTCAAAAACATAGTCAAGGACGCTGTTCTTGGTGTCGCGCTTTTTATCCATGGAGGCTCCCCCCAGGAATGTAAAATATTTTTCAAGGTCAAAATGCCGTATAATCTGCTCCGCAAGCACTATGGGCTTGGTGGTGGCAAGATACAGCTTAAAACCGTCCCGGTGCAAATCGCAAAGAAGCTTGTCCACATCGTCATAAATCAGATGCTCCCGGAGAAAATGCACCTGGTAGTGCTCGCGGTACTTAGCCACAGCCTCAAGGGCTTTTTCTTCGTCAAAGCCAAACATGTCACGGAAAGCCTCTCTCAACGGAGGACCTATAAACGGCGAAAGAGTGATTCTGTCATCAACCTTAATTCCGAAAAAATCAAGAGCATAGGCAACCGACTTGGTGATTGCGTCAAAGGAATCGGTAATGGTACCGTCAAGATCAAAAAGGATGTGTTTGTATTTTGGCATAAAAATCGCTCCTAATCTTAAGATCACTATTGCAAAAGAGGAAAATGATATATGAATGAATTCATGCTTTAAGACAATTCATCATTTTCATCTTTCAAAAATAGCCCGCCGATTGGCGGGCTATTTTTTGATTTTTACTGTTCTACAACTGCTTTGCCGTCATAATGTCCGCAAGATTTGCAAACTCTGTGAGGCAACTTGAATTCCTGACAATTGGGGCACTTAACCATGCCGGGCAGAGTCAGCTTCCAGTTTGCTCTTCTTTTATCTCTTCTTGCTTTTGATACTTTTCTCTTAGGTACTGCCATGTGTTTCCACCTCCCGAGTTTTTTAAAAAACTAAAATTATTTCAAAAAATTTTTGAGGGCTGCCAATCTTGGGTCAATATAGTCATCCTCACAATCACAGGTCGTGTGATTGAGATTGCAGCCACAAACATGACATAACCCCTTGCAGTCTTCACTGCAAATATAATTTATCGGCAATTCGGAACAGAAGTTCTTTATCACCAATTCATCCAAATCGAGCTCTGATGAGTCGATTATGATAACTTCTTCATCGGACGGAAGCTTAGACAGCTGCTCTTCCATAGAAAAATCAAGCGTCTCCTCCACATCCTCAAGGCACCTGCCGCACTTGGTGACAAATTGAGCCCTGCAGTCAAGACTGAGATACAGAATACCCGAGATATTCTTAATATCACCATGAATGCTTACGGGAGCCGTAAAATGAATATCCTGACCGTTAAAGGAAAGGTCAGCAAGGCTGAGCTCACCGTCTATCTCTTTAACCGCGCCTTCATTTGTTATAATTTGTGATACATCAATAATCATATTACACCTCGACATAACAAATCAATTATACATATTTATTTGCCATTTGTCAAGTTTTTTTTATTATTTTGCAAGTCTTGCTGTATCTTTTGCAATCATAAGCTCTTCATTTGTAGGAATTACCAAGCATTTTACCTTAGAGTCGGCTGCAGAAATCACCTTGTCCTGACCTGCCACCTGGTTTGCCTCAGCATCAAGCTTAACACCCATAAATTCAAGTCCTTCGCAAATTTCGTCACGGATAAAGGGTGTGTTTTCGCCGATACCTGCAGTAAATACGATTGCATCAACACCGCCCATAGCAGCTGCATAAGCGCCGATTGTCTTTTTAACAGCATAGATAAACATATCCAGAGCCAGAGCACATTTTTTATCACCATTGTCTCTACCGGCTCTCAAATCTCTGAAATCAGAGTAGCCTGCAATACCCCATACACCGGAATCCTTGTTGAGGATTTTGTCAACCTCTGCTGCGGAGTAGCCTTTTTTGTTCATAAGGAAGGTCACGATAGCAGGGTCTATATCGCCTGAGCGTGTACCCATGGGAACGCCTGCAAGAGGAGTGAAGCCCATTGTGGTGTCAACGGAGTGACCGTTCATAACTGCGGAGATAGAAGAGCCATTGCCCATATGGCAGGTGATAATTTTCAGGTCTCCTATATTCTTGCCCAGCATCTCAGCCGCACGCTGTGAAACATACTTGTGGCTGGTGCCATGGAAGCCGTATCTTCTGATTTTGTCATTTTCATAAAACTCATAGGGGAGCGCATACATATATGCCTTCTGAGGCATCTGAGCATGGAAAGCTGTGTCAAACACACCTACCTGCTTAACACCGGGCATAACCTTTGCACATGCATTGATACCGATGATGTTTGCAGGGTTGTGAAGGGGCGCAAGCTCTACACAGTCCTCAAGCGCCTTCATAACGGCATCGTCAATGAGAACACTATCCTTAAATGCCTCTGCTCCGTGAACCACTCTGTGACCTACAGCATCAATCTCGCTCATGTCGCTGATAACACCGTGCTCACCTGTCAGAGTAGCAATAACATGCTGGATAGCATCTGCATGGTCCTTCATGACAATTTCTTCTTCGATATTATCTCTGCCGGGTACCTTGAATACAAAGCCGGAAATATCCTGACCTATTCTTTCGCAAAGACCCTTTGCAATAACCTCTTCGGTTTCAATCTTGATCAGCTGAAACTTAAGTGAAGAGCTTCCTGCGTTAATAACCAATATATTCATTATATAAAACCTCTTTTCGGTAATTTAATTCTTAGTTGTTAGCCTGAGCCTGTACACAGGTGATAGCAACAACACCTACGATATCATCTGCAGAGCAACCTCTGGAAAGGTCGTTGATAGGCTTTGCAATACCCTGGGTAACAGGACCGTATGCCTCTGCCTTTGCAAGTCTCTGAACCAGCTTGTAGCCGATGTTTCCTGCATCAAGGTCGGGGAATATAAGCACATTTGCATGACCTGCAACCGGGCTGCCGGGAGCCTTGGATTCGCCAACCGAAGGAACGATAGCTGCATCAAGCTGGAGCTCACCGTCTACCTTAAGACCGGGGTTAGCTTCCTTGCATATTCTTGTTGCTTCCACAACCTTGTCTACATCAGCATGCTTTGCACTGCCCATGGTGGAGTGTGAAAGCATTGCAACAATAGGCTCCTCCTCTGCCAGGAGTTCAAAGGACTCTGCAGAGCATGCTGCGATTGCAGCAAGCTTCTCCGGGTCGGGATTCTGCTCAAGACCGCTGTCGCCGAAGATAAATGTTCCGTTTGCGCCGTATTCGCAATCGGGCACTACCATTACAAAGAATGCTGATACCAGCTTAACACCGGGCTTTGTCTTGATAATCTGAAGGCTGGGGCGAAGCGTGTTTGCAGTGGAGTGGCAAGCACCGGATACAACACCGTCAGCATCTCCTGCCTTAACCATAAGACATGCATAGTACATATAGTCGCCGAGAGCCTGTTTCTTGGCATCCTCGTATGTAAGACCCTTTGACTTTCTCAGTTCAACAAAGAGATTGATATATTCCTCTGTCTTTTCGTATGTAAAGGGGTCAATAATTGTTGCACCTGAGATATCGAGGCCCTTGCTGTTTTCGGCAACCTCTTCGGGGGTACCGATAATAATCAGGTTAGCAATATCCTCTTTAAGTATTGTTTCTGCCGCTTCAAAGGTTCTTCTGTCCATTGACTCGGGGAGAACAATTGTCTTTTTGTCCTGTTTTGCTCTTTCTTTGATTCTGTCCAAAAATTTGCTCATTTGTATTATCCTCCATTCAATGTAACCCGATACGGTCAATTTATACGGCTTTTTCGGGAAACAAACTAAAAATATTCACAATTATAATTATTATACTACCATTCGGAAAATTTTACAAGTGGTTTTTTGAGGATTTTTATATTATTTTTTATATTTCCTTTATCAAAACACAGCTATATGCTTTGAGTGTGAAGTCAAGCTCGCTTGTTGTTTTTACCAATTCCCCGTCATGCTCTTTATCGAGAAGATAGATTTCATACCTACCTTCCCTGCCGAAATCCACCGAGAAGGATTTTTTGCCTGCGTTATCATCATCGGTATAATATGTGATTATTGAAAGTACCTTGCCGTCGCTATCCACACTGCAGAGCGTGTAGATATTGTCTATATTGTCCTCGCACAGGACTTCCTTTTCCATATCATAGAACATTCCGTACCAGAGGAAGGGGTAATAGCCCTTTAAAGGACGGTAGGTATACATGTCGAAAAGTCCATTAAAGCCGGTGGGACGGGCATCGTAGTACATAAGCATATCTATGGACGAATGCTGAGCCGCACTCATACACGCCATGTTAAATGCCGCACCCTTTATGCCGATAATCTGCTCTATGGAATATACAAACTCGTCTGTCCAGCCCTTTACATAATTCCACTCATTGAGTATGCTCTCAGCATTTTTGTAGCCGTGCTTTATAAGGAGATTTTTTACGGTTTCTGCTCTTGCCAGCATCTGTGCAGGCTCTGTGCAGTATATGTGCCAGGAGAAGAAGTCAATGGGCACTTCTCGTTTTTTCATTTCACCAAGGAAATCATCTGCCCAGTTCATGCGATTTGCAAGGGCGGGACCGCCGATCATAAGATTGGGGAAGCAGGATTTAAGGTGCTTTGCCGCAATCTCATACATATCAAAAAACTGCGCCTTGGTGCCGCCCCAAGTACGCTTATTTAGGCAGTCATCCTCATCAAGGTCGGGCTCATTCCAGATTTCCCAGTACTTTATATTAAGCTCAAAGCCATCTGCCCAGCCTTCATTGTAATGACGGATGATATGCTCACAGATTACCGCCCATTTGTTAAAATCCTTTGGGGGGATTGTGCCGTATTTTTTGATATAATGCTCAATCTTCTGACCTAAGCGGTAAAATGTCTCGGTATCTGCCTCAAGAGTTACAAGGATATATTCGTCAGTTACCGCAAAATCATATGATTCGGGACTATACGGATCTGCATCAAAATCCGGAAAAATCGCAGTGATATCCACAGTGTGCTCGCCGCCGTAGCCCGGCCAGAACGCCGCATCGTGATTGCGCGCATAGGGTATACGCGCCGCCTTGTACTCCGCCAGATTGCTCCTGAACTGGTCGTTGGCATGGCGCTTGTGGCACGGACCGTTGTTTACGGCATTCATTATCTTAAAGCTGCCGTCATTTCGCGAAAGGTCAAATTTTAATGTATCCATGGTTTGTCTCCTTTGGTCAAAAGTGATTTTTCCTAAATTATATCATTGTTACCGGAATTGTCAATGGTATTTTATCTACATGATTTTGGTGAAAAAGTATACATTTTTTCGTATATGGAATGCTATTAATTATTACTTCAAATTTTAGTTTAGCGGCGACTCGCTGCTAAACCAAAATTCATCTTAACGGTTTTAAACTCTCCATATCCCACAGATATGTCTTTACATATCCGCCGGAGGCTTGTGTATCAAGCGATACACTCAGTGTATCCGAAAGCTCTGCTTTTATCAGATTTCCCATATCATCGTAATGAGCAATAATAAGACTTGCATCCACTGTCTCTGTGCCATAGGTATGTATGCTTGTTTGCGCAGAGAGCTCCCCTGCTTCCACAGTATCGTCAAGAAGCTCGCCATTGTTTGTAATGACGGTAGCTTCTATTATATAGTTGTGCACATCTGTAATACCGTCGTATGCAAAGGTGCTGTCCGGCGAAAGCGTCACACGGATAAGCACATTGCCATCTCCATTGCCTCTCACAACCACTCTGGAATAGCCCTCGTTTGTATTCTGCCCTTCCAGTACGGGAGCACCAAGCAAAGGCTCGCAGGCGGTGGTGGTTCCGCTAAGGTCTGTAACATTGCCTATCGTCTCTACAGTGCCGTAGAGCTTCTGAGTGTTTTTGGTAAGCACAAAATGGGTATTATCTATCCACGAAACTTCTGCAGGAGTTATCATAAACCAGCACACATCACTGCTGTCCTTGAGATTGATATAATCGCTGACTATAAGGGATTTTGTGTCGTAATCCGTATGGAACTGTCTGTGATATAACGAAACATAATCTCTGTAGCAATCCGACATATCGTACTCACTGAAGGAGCCGTAATCAGTTTCTTTTGCCTTTATAAGCGGAGCAAAGGCGTCGTTGCTCTGTCCTCCGTCCTTATCGCTGGTATTGGGATTGATAACAACCACATTGTGTGCCTCAGCACGTCGGCGGTATGAGCCGTAAAAGCCAAGACCTCCGTCACGCTGTACATCATAGCTCTCGCTGCCAAGGTCATCTGCCCAGCGTACACCGTTTGCCTCGTAGACAAAATTACCCGTATCGCAGTGGCTGTGGTAGCAGAATACCGAGCCACCGTGTGCCGAGAAATACATAGCTTTATTGTCATCATATGCAGAGCGGTCGGACACACTCTCAATACCATTTGAGGCTATATACCGGGGTAGTGCCGATTCGGTAGTAGGGATACCTGATTTGTACCAGATAGCATCATACACACCACCGCCGCCACCGGTTGTTGCACTACGCCTCATGGTGCTGTATGCTGTGTTATTGTATATCTTACCCAGCCACAGAAGCCATTCGGTTACTTTGGTCATCTTTGAGGAATCATGGAAATTGTTGCCGCCGAGAGGGCTTATCATGCTACGGATCCACAGAGCGGTTTTTTCCACCCCGGGATAACCCATAAGTCCGTAGTCCGTACCCAATGTGGTAATCATAGAGCCGACACCCTTAGAAAGATATGATAAGGTATAGTTCCAGTAAGCGATACCCTCTATCCATGAGCCGTCCGGCTGAAAGCCAATCATGGTATATTCCAGTGAACGGACAGCCTTTTCGGCAATGTCGAAACAATAGTCCGGGTCGTGCTCGGCAAAGGCCATTGCCGCCGCAAGAGCACCGCCGTTTATAACTGCATTAAAATTGCTCTTCCAGGATGTAAAGGCGCTTGTATAATTTGCCCACTGGCTCCACTTGGGCACTCTGCCATAGTAGCACAGACGGGTTACATTAAGCCCCTGTCTTTTGACACCCTCATATATCTGCTGTCTCTGCTCCTCGGTGTATCCATCGTACATCCAGTCGTAGCCAATGGCAAAGGCGGCATTGAGCTCACCTACGTCTATCATATGTGACGGATTCCAGTCGGGAAAGTTTATTGTCTTATAGAGATTTTCCCATGCACAGTCTGCATACTTTTGCTCACCGGTTATCTGATATGCAGCACCGAGATATTCCATACGGCGGAGCAGCTCACGGGATATAGTGAGAATCCTCTGTTTGTCGGGGATATTGTATTCCTGAGGCGACAGCTTCAGAATTCTGTCGGCATTGGTAACAATGGTATCGCACATAGACTTCGCAGGAGAGCCCGTACGGTAGTACTCATCACGGAGCAGGTCAAACTGAGCTTTGTCTGCCATAATGCGCGGATGAGCGGCACCCTTTGCCTCAAAGTCAGCTTTTATTTGCGCCGCTGTAGGTCTCTCAAAGGCAAGAAACCTGTTTAGTGCAAGAATGTCTGTGTACTGATACACTACATTATGAGGCTTTTGGTATTCGGGTATCTCGCTTGCAAGGTCAAGATTTATTTCATTAGCAGAGACAATAATCATCCCCTTGCCGTCATCAAAGACATTTCTGTTTAAGATTTCGCGTGCAAATTCTTTTACGGGAACAAGATATTTACTACCGCTTTTGCGCAGAACAAGAGTGGTTTTTGTATCACAGAATTCGGCAACACCACTGTCTTTATACACAGTGATGCCGCTGCCCTTGAAATAAGATGTATATTCAACAAGATTTATACCGAAGGTCTTGTTCAGAACCTTGCAGTCTCCGTAAATCTCAGATTTTTCGTCGTCATATTCAATGCCGGGATAGGTCTTTTCCCCACCGGCAAACATAGCACCGCTGTAGCCATGAAATGCTGTCTTATCGGCAAGGTAGGCTTTTATGGGCTCGTCACTGTGGAAGATTGAGGACAAATTGCTGTCGTCTCCGGTATATTTTTTGTGCATACCGGTTACCTCCAGCTCATCCAGGTACAGGTCGCCATCGTAATTGGCATCGTGATACAGCCAAAAACGCACAAGGCTGAGCTGTTCGATTGAAGTCGAAAAAGACACAGTGTGCTTGTATGTACCATTGATATATATATCTGCATTGTGGTTTGCCATGTCTATTGCCACGGCATAGCTGAACCACTCACCTGCTGTTACACTTCCCACTGCCACACCGTCTCCTGCAGTAATCACACCTGCGGGAGTGATTTTGAGCAGGTCGGCACTGTAGTTTTTGTCGCCAACATATCTGATATAACACAGGCGCACATCGGCACCCACAGTATCGCTCTTGGCATTGGCACGTACAAGATAATAGGAATACACGGGAATTTTGACTACATCAAGATGCACATCGTACTCGGAGTTATCCAGCATATATATACTGCTGTCGGTACGGTTTGGATTATATCGGTTTTCCTCACCGCAACGGTTGAACACAAGCTCATTACAGCCGTATTTTGCACCATTGTTGGTATAGTTGCAGTTGCGATAGTGATTGTTTGTATCGCTGATATAATCACTGTTGAAAACAGTGCAGTCGCCGCTGTTGTAATAATTTATATTAAGCTCGTCATATGCAAAGACCCGGAAAACCGGGTCTTTGCATATAATAGTAGTAAGTAGAATACATAGTGCCATAAAGACACATAATTTTTTTATCATGGTAAATTCACCGTACTTCTGAAATATAAAACATTTGATTTATAACCAATTTCATAAATGCGCCAAGGGGGCAAGATCCTTCGACTTCGCTCAGGATGACACAAAAGGTAATTTGTGCGAACATCTTTAATAATAGATTATTTGTTATCGATATCACTCAAGGGCGTCCGCCTTGTGTGGACGCCCTTGTTGATTAAGAGATTGGATTATTTAAGTGTAGTTACATCTGTAAGAGGCTTGATAGAGCCAAAGCCATCGAGAACAAAGAGCTTAACTGTATAATCCTGTGAATCTTCAAATTCCATTGAAACAGCACCGCTGGATGCATCTACAGGCCAAGCATACTCTGAAGCAAAGATATTTACCGCATATTCATTTTCAACAAAGCCTGTTGAAAGGAGCTCGCCGGTCTTGGAGTACTGAGCAAATATTACAGTAGCACTGTCCGAGAAGGATTTGTAGCACTTAAAGTGTGCTCTCAGGTCTTTGTGTCCTGTTTCTGCCCAGCTGATTTGTGTATTGTTGCTGTTGGTAGCGCCTGCCACCTTAAAGTCTGTGGGTTCACCCTCAGCAAGGTAGAGGTATTCATATACCAGACCTTCGTCATTTGCAACCATAAATACATTGCCTTCTTCGAGCACATCGTCCATGCTTGTGAGGACTTCGGTCATTGTGCTGTCTGTAAATACGGTAGGCATAACCTTTGCTGTGCCGTAGCCTGCTACGTTCATAGCCAGGTCTTCGTAAACAACTTCTTCGGGCATAAAGATAACATCGCCATCGTTGTATACATCAAACAATGTATCATCTGCACTTTCCAGAACAACGGGGTTCATAGCAGGGCGTGAGCCGCTGTAGATGCGGAAATCGTCTATGGAGAATTCACCGCTTCTTGTGTCGCCTTCGCCTGTGCTGGAGAATGCCTGCTCAATCTTGAAACGAGCAGCGTAGTTGTTGCCCAGTGGCCACATCTGCTGAGTCTGGATAAGCTCATCGTTGATATAGGTCTCAACCATGTTGGTCTGAGGATATACGGTTATAGCATAACGCACCCATTCTCCCTGACGGATTTTTGCAGCATCGTATCTGCTGCTGGAGTTGAGAGTATTGTCTCTTACATTGATTCTGCCGTCACCTGTTGTTGTAAAGGGTCTGTACCAGCCTTCGCCGTTTGAGGTATCATGAGGAACAAATATAAGGTTGGTCGCATAAGCATCTCCCGTGATGCGGAGAGAGTACTCTACAGTAAATACGTCTCTTACAACATCTGCAGCAATTACAGCACCGGAACCCACTGTTACCTGGAGGAAGGGAGCGAGATTGTCCTTGCCGTCCTGCCATACATCGGTTGTTCTCATGGTGAGAGCATAGTCATCGGCATTCTTACCTGCGATACCTGCTTCGTAATTTTCTACAGTATATGCTTTTTTAGCATAGTTGAAGTTTGCTGTTGTGCCGGCATCTGCCGCTGAAAAGGTTTCGTTCTTTACAAGAGTGTTTGAATTCTTAAGGGTACCGTAAAGCACTGTGCCGTCGTCACGGGTTACCTTTACACGGTTTAATGTGCCATTAAGCTTATCAATCTTGTTGTAGTTTGCATCAAAGAGCTCTACTGTGCCCTCGTTTGAAGTGATGCTTGCACCTGCCGCACGTTCGTCTATATAGCTTGAGAAGCCTGATATTCCGTCACAAGCCATATAATTTGCTACGGATGCATTGTCTGAGCTGAGGGTTACAGGGGCGTAGGTAGGCTCGGTTGTGCCGTGGTAGCTTACTCTGAAATCGTCATAATATGCACCGGGGCTTGCTGTGTTTGCAGGGTTGAGATCCTTCATTGACTGGAGAATAATCCAGTACTGCTTGAAGCCTCTGAACTTATCGTAATTAACCTGCTGATTTTTGGTAGTGGTTGTGCCGTCCTCTGCAGTAGTGGTTACAGCAGTTCTTGCACTGGGAACAAACACTGTTCTGTCCTGAACGAGCTTGTCGTTGATATAGAGCTTGAACCAGTTTTTGTCTGCATCGTCTGATGCAGTGTTGTCACCTGCGTGGATAACCAGGTTGAACTTATACCAGGTGTTTGCATGGAGCTTACCTGCAGCGTTAATGGGAGTGTTCAGTACATTTACTGTTCCGTTGCTCTGTACAACGAGAGCATAGCCGGTTGCTTTACCGTCACCGGGCTGGTCTATATTGTAGAAGGTCTGTACAGCCTTGTCCTCACCATCGCCGTTCCACGCCATGGAGATTTCCATCTCATAGAAGTCGCCGGGGTTTGTGTTGATGGATGCTTCCGGAATACCGCCTGTGTGATACCCCGCCTCGGTGAGACCTACAAACTGAGTTTCGTCTATATCGTGAGTCCACTCGGTGCTCTTTTGCATAAAGAGGCTGTGGTCTCCCTTATCCCTGCCGTATACGCCGTCTGCAATGTTGTATACATCGCCGGTGAGATTCTGATAATTTACCGCCTGATAATATCCGGGGTTCTTAACCAGGTCTGCCTTTACTGCGGCTATATCTGTGCTTACGGTATTGGTATTGAAGTCAATAACCTTGGTGTTGTTCATTTCGGGCAGTGAATCATACTTTGATACTGCAAGATTGTCCAGATATGCAACCGAGGGATCGTCGAGTGTGATTTCTGTATCCTCAGTGTATTTTGTATTCATTGTCTTTTCGTTGATGAGATACCAAAAGTAGCTGAAGCCTCTGAACTTGGTAATTTTGTCTGTGTTACCCTTGTTTCTGTCATAATGAGTAAAAGTACCCTCACTTACAAGAGTGCCGTTAACGTATATCCAGTGGTAGTTCTTGTCTTCGTCAAGGCCGCTTGCAGGGTTGTTCTCTCCTGCCTTTATAACAAATCTGTAGTTATACCAGGTACCTGCTTTTGAAGTATAATTGGAACTTTTGGAAAAAGCACCGCCGTTATCGGGACGGAGAGCAGGGCTGGTAACCTTACCGCTTGCATCGATGTTGAGCAGATATGCGATAACACCTGCGTTTGCAAGTGAGCCGTCATCGCCGGGGATACCTACGCGAACCTGCTTTGTAGCTCCGGGGCCCTCCCACATAACATCCATAGATACTTCGTAATACTCACCCTTTTCCACATACATAGGATTTGTAGGATTGAATCTTACAAACATTGCGGGGTCTGCATTTGCTTCCATGTTACCGCTCTTGAAATAAACCTTCATGGCACCGTCGTCTACAGCCTTGCCACGTGCACCCTTGACATACTCGTATGTCATAAGGTCCGAACCGGTATTATCGCCGGCATTTGTACGGCGGCGGAGCTGTACTGTCCAGTCGTCATTTGAAAGTGATGCCTCGTCATTGGTGGTGAAGCTGTCAAAATCGAGAGATATTGACTTTGATACGGCAGCACTACCGCCTGCACCGCCACTGCCACCTGTGCTTGGTGTTTCGTCTGCTGCAAGGGCAGAGAAGCCGCCGAGCATAGCGGTGAGCATGCAAAGAGCAGTGAATAATGCTGCAATTTTTTTGCAATTTTTCATGATTTACTTCCTCCTTTATATGAGCAAGCAGTGGCTTGCTTGGTTATGATGTTTGAAGGGGAATCCCTCCACCGTCTGGGGCGGTCCCCCTCCCTTTAGGCAAGGGGGCGTTTGATTGTGCGATCATATATGCTATACATTCTTTATAAAATATTATTTAGAAATATAAATTCTGTGTGTTATCGCCTTTGGAGCAACCACACCGTCCCAGATATATGCTGTTGCATATCCGCCGTTGGGAATTGATGGAGTATTTACCATATATGTCTCTCCGCTTCCGTCTGCAACTGTAACCGGGATAACCTTGACTCCGGTAACCTTGCCGTCCTTCCAGGTCTGGGTTACTACAGTAACCGTAGCTTCCTCTCCTGTGGTATTGTTGGCTGTGAAATTGAAGGAATTGCCCACAAACCAACCTTCTGTCACATCGAGAGGTGCACAAGCTGTCTTGAACTCACCTATGCACTCAACTCCGAGCGGAGCACCAACACTATAGCATACATCAGGGCTTATGGAAACGGTGTAATCCATATTGCTTCGAAGAGGTACGGCGGGAGTAACGGTAACTACCGCTCCGTCTGTGCTTACCACAGAAGCTATGGCAACCTCGCCGTAGGAATCTGAAATCTTCACTGTATCGGTACTGAGGTCTGATGCCTTAAGAGTTGTAGACAGAGTAAAGCTGAAGGATGTTGCAGAAGGAGCCACATCACCCTCAAACACAAGCTCGGGAAGCTCAAGCTTCTGTCTGATAACCATATTGTCTATAGCCGCAAAGGTGGGCACATCATCAAAGGCAGGTCCAAAGAAACGGAAATAATTGAGACCGCCGCTGTTGCTGTTAAGCCTGCCGGAATAGTTTTGATTGAAATCAGCTCCGTCGGAGATAATCATATCATAATCCAATGTGCTTGTGTTGACATTTATTGTCACATGGTACCAGGTTTTGATTTCATAAGGTACCTTAAGATCAACATTCTGGTTGGTCTTGCAGAACTGCATTTCATTTGCTGTGATAAAGAAGAAGGTTGTTTCGTTGTTTGCTGTTCTGAAGGACATTCTGTAACGGTTTTTCTCCACATCGGCAGGTCTTTCGTTGATATACATATCAAACTCGATATTAACTCCGCCTGTAGCACCGCCGCCGGGGAAGCCCACAAATGCAGTATTGTCTGTATTGTGTTCTTCGTTTGCGGTTTCCATGCCCACGATAAGGCTGTTGCCGTGGTCTTCGTCAATAACACCTGCGGCAAGATAACCTCTCTGAGGTCCGCCCTGACAACCGGTGGGCAGGGTGTTGTTTCCCTTATAATCCGCAAAATCATTGGTATAGGTTTCTATAAGATGTACAGATTCTATGGAAATATTATACTCTACAGATGTTTCCTTGCCATAGATATCTTTTGCGATAAACTTAAGTGTATGTCCGCCGCCGGAAAGACCTGCAAGCGAAACTGTAGCCGGACTCTCTGTGTAGGTAGCTCTGAGCTTGCTGTCAGAATAAAACTCAATTGACTCTATGCCGTTGTCGTCCTCTGCTGTGACTGTAATCTCGGGGAGATTGTTTACATCGCACGCAGAGCCCTCCTCAATACCGCTGACGGTAATTACGGGAGCTTCGTGATTGAGTATTGTCACGGTGTATACTTCGCTGTAGCCGAGACCGCCTGCTGAATCTGTAGCAACAGCCTGAAGTTCTATAGCCTTTGCCTCACTCTCGTTTATACTGTATATATAGGGAGCTGATGTCAAGGTGGACACGAGTGTGCCGTCTGCATAGATATCGAGCTGTACACAGTCGCCGTCTACATTGAAGGGGATGTCAAGAGGCTGGCCTATGTAGTAATCTGCACTGAAGTCAAACTCCGAAGTAACCACAGGAGCTGTGTAGCCCTCGTATGCTGTGGTAAATGCTATTGTCTTGTCTGTAGCTTTTACATCGCCGAATATATCGGTGATGGTAGCAATGGTCAGCTCATATCTTGTGAGGTCACGGAGACCGCCAACTGGAACTATTGTAACAGCAGTACCCTTGTCAACAAGCTCAAATTCAGCCGGTTCGCCATCGGCAATAAGGCTGTAGTTAGCCTTGTCATATGCCGCATCGCTCATAACTGTACCGTAAGTAAGCGCAATACCCTCATAATCGGCAGGACTTATCATAGCCTGACCGTCGGCAGGGAGAGAGGAAAAGCCGTAACTGCCTGCATAGATATCTGCATTAAAATTGCTTACTACCCACTCTGTGGTGTCTGCAACAGAAGATGTGGCATTGTTCTTAAGTGCAATAGCAACAGCAGAGGTATTGAGAGCTGCTTTCCATGCGGTAAAGTCGCCACTGTATACAAGCTCGCCATCTACCCAGGCAGATGCCTGAACCGGGCTTGCGGCAATGTCTACCGCTACAGTCACGGAAGCCTCTGTGGTCTCTACAGATGCGGCACTGCCAAAGAAGCTTATAACACCGCTTTTTATATTGATAAGCTCTGTGGAGTTCCACATATTGCCATCTTCTAAGGTAATTGTCTTTTTAATCTTGTCTCCGTTTGTCTCAACAGTGGCAACACTGTCAAAGGATATGCGGAGTATTCCTGATGAAAAATCATATTTTGAAGTAGTGATTTCACTTTTGCCTCTTGCCGCCTTGTCCGTTGTATCAAAAGCAAGAGTCATAATTCCGTCTTCTACGGTGGCATTATTCACTGTCCAGCCGTCGGGAGCAGAGGTAAACTCAACCCCTCCCACAGAGGCGGCAAAAGCCGCCTGAGTGAGAAGAAGCATACATATTAATAATGAAAGAATTTTTCTTGATATTTTCACTTGTCTGCCTCCTTACTGCTTCTGCAATACTTTGAATTCAAAGATATTGCTGTGTCCGTTGTTGGTATTACCGCCACCGAGGAACTTGATGTAGCGTCCCTTTGAGTTAACCTCGGTTACCTCAAGACCTTCTGTGGTACCGGAGTTAGATCCCTTGGCAACGGAGGTCCAGTTTTCGCCGTCTTCGGATACAAAGAGCTCGAAGAAATACTGACGGGTATCGCCGCGCCAGAACGCCATGGAGATGGCATCTATAGCCTTGCTTTCGCCAAGATCGAAGATTGCCCAGGAGCCGTTCTGGTTGGGGCTGGTCCAGCGAGTGGTGAAGTTGTTGTCAAACATATTCATCTTGTGGTTATCCTCTTCGGGAGTTCCGCTGACTTCAACACCCTGAACTTTTATTTCCTTATATTTACTGATGTCTGCCGACTTGTTTACAACATAGTCCACACCATATTCTACATAATAGCTCTTGTCTGCTGTGTAGATTCTTACAACAGTAGGATCGCCGAAGTTCTCACCATAGATAACCTCAACAATATTGGTAGGATCCTCGGGAACAGCTGTAATTTCGGGAACAGGCTGACCTTCGGTAATACCGAGCTTGCCGTTGGTAAGTACGTTGTCAAGATTTACACCGTTTGCATAAAGCACGGCATTGAGCACCGGTCTGGGAGTAAATTCTCCGTCGGGAATCTGCCACTGACTCATGGGGATGCTGATTTCCTTGATGTCATTTGTATGTTCTCCTGCGGGAGACATCTTTACTGTTACATAATAATCTCTGTTTGCATTAAGATTCATCTCAAGGATAACCTTGCGGAAGCCCACATTCTGATTCTGTCCCGGGATATCAGGAGAGGTATCAAGAGGTCTTGCATCACCATAGGTAAGCTTGAGGTCTTCGATATTGGTATCTATCTGAAGTCTCAGCTTCTGACCCTTGGACGAGAGAATAGCTGTCTTGTCATCTACAATCTGTATATCTGCCTGGGTATGCATAAACCAGTGAGCCGGCATATCCTTGCGTACATTGAATTCGTCTCTTACTGTAAAGCTGGTTCTCTCATCACCCATGTAGAATCCGCGGTGTGCAGAATTTACCCAGGTCTTGTATACACTGCTTATATCATAGGTTGCAATGCAGCCTCTGGGCTTGCTCTCCCAACGTGTCATAACAGCACAGCCGTCTTTATCCATACCGGGAACTGCCTTGTCAAAGAGCATTACATTGTGACCCTCGGCGATATCACGGTACATCTTGTTGAAGCCGCCGTTATCACGTCTTACGTTATAGTCATCGCTTCCAAGGTCTGTAGCCCAACGCACACCCTTCATATCCATAACATAAGTACATACGTCGTACTGGCTATGATAGCAGGTTACCTGACCGCCGTGAGTACCGTAGTAAAGACCGGTTCCGTCGCTGTAGGAGGAACGGCTGCCCACTGTATCAAAGCCCTCGTAGTGAAGGTCGAGATCCAGGTCATCTGCAGATGCTGTGTTATTTGGCACATACCAGAGAGCATCCTCAGGCTGTGCGCCTCTCTGTTTAGATGTTACAAAGCTTGTAGCAATGGCTGACAGAGCATTGTCGTCATATACCTTTGCAAACCAGCCTACAAAGGGAGAGGTGAATTTACCGCCGCCGGCATCGTGGAAGTTGTTGATACCGCCGTAGCTGTTCATGGATACAATCCACTTGCCGGTATTGGGAGCGCCCTGGGCATCCATGATACCGTAGTGATTGCCTGTGCAGTTGATAAGTGAACCTATGCCCTTGCTGAGATAGCTTGAGGAATAATCCCAGTAGGAGGAGCTCTCCATCCAGATACCGCCGGGGCGGTATACCAGCATGGTGTACTCAATGCTTCTCAGGTTGTCGCTGATAAGGTCAAAGCAGTAGTCGGGGTCCATCTCTGCAAAAGCAAGAGCTGCAGACATACATCCGCCGTTGATAACTGTATTGAAGTTTGACTTTGATGCTACAAAGTCGTTTGCACCTGCCCATTCATAACGGGTGGTGTTTATATCGTGCATATGACCGTGGATTGCTTCAAGGCCGAGAACCTTGATACGCTCATATATCCACTGTCTCTGCTCTTCAGTGAAGCTGTCGTACGCCCAGTCATAACCCAGGGCAACGCCGAAGCAGAGCTCGCCGGTGTCTATCATATGGGAGGGGTTCCAGTCGGGGAAATTGAGCAAGCCCTCGATGTTCTTCCAGATAGCATCGGAATATTTCTTATCTCCGGTAATCTGATATGCAAAGCCCAGATAGCGGAGCTTGGTCATAGCAGCTCTCGCCTGGTCGAGGATTCTCTGCTTGTCGGGGATTGCAAAGGCAGGAGGCTCGCTTACAACATGGCCGTCTGCACTGTTCATTATCTGAGTAATCATATCGTTCAGAACCGGGTCTGAATCCTTGTTTGCGCGGATTCTGTCGAAATCCTCTTTTGTAGCTACGATACGAGGGTGAGCCGCACCGTTATTGGTGGTTTTGTTAAAATCTGCCATGATTGTTTCAACAGAAGGTCTTTCAAAGGACATATACCAGTTGAGCGCCTTGGCAGGCTTAACTGCATATTCGCCCTTATAGCCGCTTCGTGTTGCCGCCTGGATAAGATAATCCGCTACGGGCTCGTCTGTATCCAGATAGAATTTTTCGGGAGCGGTTACCACAAGGCCATTTCCGTCGTTCTTTACACAGTAGCCGAGAACCTCTCTTGCAAAGGTCTCTGCAGGTATGTAGAGAGTATCATTTTCCCATACGCAGGGAAGGAGCATTTCTTTTGATGCACCCTTATATGAAACAGTCTTGCTGTCTGCTGTGAGGGTGATATCTGAGCCGGAAGCAGTCATTGAAGCCGCATCCACACTAAGGCTCAGGCTGTAGCCAAGGTTAATAGCCTTGGCGGTTACATAAGTAACATGGTCTATCATAAGAGGTTTGTCTACACGGATATTTTTAACTCCGTTGGCAAACACATTTTCACTGTAGCCATAGAAGGCTGTCTTGCCCTGCATATATTCCTCAATGCCACTGTCATCACTGAAAAAGCTTGGATGATAGTCGGGATTCTCGGGATCATAGGGATTACGCTTAGCAATTAACTTGAGCTTATCGAAGGTAGCAGTACAATCGTCGCCGGTATCTACCCATATACGGAGCATACCGGGCTTTTTGAAGTTTGCATTGAATTTGTAGGAATCCACAAGCACATTGTCAATATACACATCTGCTTTTGTTTCCTTCATATCAAGGGCAATAAGGAAGTTGAGCCACTCGCCCTGAGCAAGCTTTTTAACCACCTTGCCGGAGCCGGTTACAACATTGCCCGACGAATCAATCCTTATGGGTTCAATATTGGGATTGCCGTTGTAGGTATCTCTCATATAAGCAGGTCTTATGGGAGCACCGAACTTATCGCCTCTTACTCTGCCCTCGTAGGTGAAGTAATAGAAGTCGCCCATGTCGTGATTGCTGAGAGCTGTAAAGTCGTAATGCACGTCAGAGGCAGTTGTCTTCTCCATTATGATATATCCGTTTTCACGGTTGGGATCTTCTCTCTGCTGGAGTCTGTTGAGAGTAATCTTGTTTGTCTTGGGAGCGGGAGCCGCATTGCGGTATTTGGTATTATCGCTCGCCCAGGTAGCATCGTAGAGATTTTCCGTATCTACAAGAGCGTAGTCTGCATTATAGTAATATTCGTATTCCATATCTGCGTCACCGCCCTCTACATATGCAACGGGAGCTACATCCATCTCATCCTTGCCTTCATACACCAGTATATTGTCTATGAGGACTTCGCCGTCTGTCTTTTCAAAGATAACGGTTTTTTGAGCCTTTGCAGGGAGCTTCCACTGCTTTAAAATCATCTTGTCATTAATATATATATCGCCAAGATTCTTTTTGTTGATTTCTATTCTTACATTTGTATATTTGTTGTCATATATTGCGCCAATTTTTCTGCCATCGCTGGTATAAAGATTTCCCTTTACTGCTTTAACAACAACTGTTGCCACCGCATCCATCGACACTACAAAATCAACATTTTTGCTGATTTTCTTTACATCAAAGGAAATTACCGCATTGGAGGGAAGTGCATTTGTGCTTACTGTGAATGTTTCTTTATTTACTCCGCCAAGCTTTAGCGCCTTGTTGGTTTCGCCATCGTCGGCAACCCTGGCATTTTCGGTAGCGGTAACAGTGCCTGAAGCGGTAGTAGGTGCCATATTGGTAAGCTCATTGTCAAACTGACAGTTTGCAATGGGAGTTGCATCTGCAGGCACTGCCGCACCGGCAGGGATAGTACCACACACAAGACAAAGAGAAAGTACTGCAGATAAAAGCTGTTTTATTTTCATTATTGTCTCGCCTCCGTTTCTTCATACAACATAACAGTTTTGGTATTGAGATTGTTCATACAGAATACTGCATAGTGAGCATCTGTACCGTTTGACTTATAGGTTTTGATTTCTGATGCGCTGATGGGTCTGGTATCGCCGGTTCTCGCATTGTACTGAACAATGCTGTTTGTGCTGAGCGATGCATATCTGAGGTTTTCCTGAGAGAAATCGTCACCAGAAACACTGATTACAGCAAAGTTGCTGCCCACATCATATATTCTTCCCACATAATACTGGGGTGAATCGTAGCCAATCTGATTTACTCTGGTATCGTCCATTGCAAACACATTTTCTCTCGCATCAAAGATTACATCAAGAGATTTTATATTGCCTGCCGCATCTGCGCCGTATTTGATAATATCTCCGCCGGATAGCAGAGGATGTACCGATTTAACCGGAGCGGCATCCACAGCAGAAGAATTCTTGGTGAATTCAACATCGGGGCTGAGATACATGGTAACGAAGGAGCCGTTGCACCAGCCATTTATTGTATACACCTCGTTGCCCTCGGCATCCAGGCTGTTGTTTATGCTTCTTATAAGCATAGGCACACTGTCTGGATTTGTCTGATTGGGGTTGTCGTTGCGGTATACAAGAGCCTCTGCACAGCCGAAGGTGTCCAGATTGTATACCTCAATCTCATCTGCATTGTACTGCTGGTCGTTTACAAACAGGTTTTTGTTTCCCGCAAGGAAATTTTCATCATCGCTAATATCGCCCGGTACATTGAATACAATTGAATTTACCACATTATACAGGGTAGACATAGCAGATATATTGCTTCTGTAGCGGACAGCATTTGTGAAAGTATAGCGTGTCAGTTTATTGAGCGGGTCGCCGTATACTCCGGGGGTATCCGGGAGCATATCCGTGGCAAAGTCGATTGCTCGAAGCTCGCCGTTTCCGTCAAGACCGAAGCGTACAAGCTGATGAGCAACATTTCCGTCTGGTGCTACGGCAGTGTAAAAGGTATCTCTGCTGTTATTACGCACACCGTCTATAATGGTCTTTTCGCGTACAACATATTCGTCAAAGCTGCCTGACTGAGTATAGATTCTTACCATAAGGTCTGTTTCCATACCATCCATCCACTTTACACCCACAAGATAACCGTACTGCATATCACCGCCATCGGGGCTTGCCGCAACTATGGTGTTACCATCGTAGATAAGGCTGATTTCAAGAGGAATACTCTCTATCTGACGGAGAGCAATATTAATGAAGTAATCTGACATAATATACTCTGTATCGTCAACTGTGATTATGCCTTCAGCATGATTGATTTCATTAACAATGCCGGCAAGAGCGGTCTTTACTTTTGTAAGCTTTATAAAGCCGCCGTCTGCGCTCTTTTCAACTCTGAGAATATCTCCGGAGCTGATATCGATAGGATCGATAACTGCGCCATTATCGTTTCTTACAATGTTGGGAATATCATCAATACACACTGTATAATATGCATTGTATTTATCTCTCACGGTCTCGGTTACGGAATCGTAACTGAGAACTGTAAGATAGCTGTAGCTGTTTATAAACACCACATCATATGTTCCGTCCTCATCATTATCTGCAAGCACAAGATTTCCGGGACCTCTTTTTATGTACGAATCAATATTTGAAGCAATCTTTCTGCCGTTGTATATATACTGACATCGTGAAGAAAGCTTTTCGGTGCGGCGCTTGCTGCCATCGCTTCTCCAATATGTAAGGCTTGTACCGTCTTTTTCATCAAGGTCGGCAAGGCTGATTGTGAGTTTTTCGGACAGGTCACGGAGATATACTATCTCGTCCTTTGCGCCGGAAATATTTTCCTTAACAAAGGCTCTTGCATAACAGCCCAGCATATCCCAATCGCCGGATTTAGACTTATAGGCAACACCGTCGATTTCAACAACATCGCCCAACTCGGCACTTTCGCTGCCGCTGAGAGTGTTGTAGGGAGTGCGGGACACAATGCCTTCGATTACAGTAATACCGTATATCTGTTCAAGAAGGCTTTCGCCTGATTTTTCGTATTCTTCGGTATCGCCGAAGGAAACCTGCTCAAGGGTTGGTGCGCAAGCCGAATTAAAGAGAAGCTTATATGCATTTTTCGCATCCATACCTGCAAGGCTCATATCAACACTTTCGGTAAGGTCGAGGATTTTTGCCACATACATGTCTCCTGCAGGATATCCGCCCTTGCTTACGGAGATAAGCTCATAATTCATCGCACGAACAAGAATTTTGAGTGCTTCGGTGGGAGTGATGATTCTTTCGGGCTCAAAAACACTGCCCTTTGAAATCCATCCCTTATCTACTGCAGTATAAACCACAGGAGCGTGCTCGCTGAAGGATTTTACATCGGTGAAGAAGTATTCATCATGCTTTTCTGTATAGGGAATCTGCATAAAATCAAGAATGGCTTTTACATAAGCCGCTCTTGTAACATCACCTTGTGCAAACAGCTCTTTGCCCACAATCAATTCTACAAATTCACGGGCTTCTGTCAGGTCGGCTTCAAGGTCGGTATCAATCACAGTTGCCGCTGTTTCTTCGGCAAAAGCAATCCCCCCGAGACTTACAGCCATCACAGCAAGAGCTGTGATAAGTGCCAAAAGTTTTTTCATATCTGTTCTTCCTTTCTACAGTTATCTGATTATTGCAAGTACATTGTTCAGAATTGACGCTGTTTCTGCTCTGGTGGTGTTATTATTGGGATTGAAGTTATTATTATAGCCGTTTATAACTCCCAGACCGCCGAGAACGGATACTGCTTCTTTGGCATAATCCGCAACACTTGCATCATCTGCAAAGGTAGCCCCGCTGCCCTTAGCAACACCGTTTTGCTGCAGTGCTCTCCATGTCATAACCGCCGCATCCTGACGGGTTATTTCGTCATTGGGATTAAAGCTGCCGTTATAGCCGGTTACAATACCCTTGCCCGAAAGCGCAAGCACATAGGGTGCGTACCAATCGGCAGGTGCCACATCTGCAAAATCTGCTCTGTAGCTGTCACCGCCAAGACCCAGGGTCAGGCAGAGCATTTTTGAAAACTCCGCTCTTGTAACCTTCTTTTCGGGAAGGAAGGAGCCGTCATTATATCCATTTACTATACCAAGGGCTGCCAGATTGTTTACCTTAGCCTGTGCCCAGTGACCGTTCATATCGGTAAAGGTTACTGCGCCAGACTCTTCCTTGGCAGGGGTGTTTGTCACCGTGCCGCCGCCAAAGCTTCCGCCGGAGATAGCGGAGCCGCCGCCCGATGAGGAACCGCCGCTACCGGAGCTTCCGCCGTCGGCAACATCGTCTACTGCATCGTCAAAGGCGCTGTCTACCTCGTCAAAATCCTTATATGCTTTTCCAAGCATTTCTGCAAATACCTGATTTTTCTTATAATCATTTGAAAGCTTACTGTAGTCGCCGAGGCTGATGCCAAGCTCTGTTGCATTTTCTTCTATAATACTGCGGAGCTCGGTGTCGGAATCCGCCTTGTTTATTCTTGCAAGGAGAAGATTTTTTCTGTAAATTTCTTCTGCATTGCCGTCCTCAAGAGTATCAAGCTTTATGAGCCTTTCAAGCTCTTTGCGAATCTTTGAGTTGTAGACATTGTAATCTGCTGTCATATCAACACCGATATATTTTGAAAATCTTCCAAGGGCATCGCCAAGGGACATATCGCCCTCCTTAACCATTGCCAGCGCAAGACCTGCCGTATATTCACTCAGGAGGGAATCGGCACTGTAGCCACCTTTCGGTTTGTTTGCATAAAGATAATCACCGAGTATATCAGCATATTTTTTTGCAAGGTCTGCATCTGCGCCCAGGTCTGATGCGTTGGTTCTGAGTATATCTGCTATGCCTGAGGAGGTGGCGGAATTTATATCATCAATATATTCTTCTGCCTTATCTGCATCTGCATAGGAAAACCAGATTTCTGCAGATTCATCGCCCTGGTAAACAATTGCCTTGTACATACCGCCGTCCCAGTTGTCCATAAGCCCCATACTGAGGCTGAATCTGCCATCCTTATCTGTATGCGCCATATTGAAAACCGCGCCGCCTCTGCCTGCCGTTCCGGAAGTAAGAGCCGCCGGGTCGCTGTCAAAAGGAAGCACCACAACGGTAACCTCACTGCCGGATTTACCGGTACCGCTTACTGTGAGCATATCATTTTCACTTGAAAACACTGCATCGGCTCCAAGGGGTGCCCCAAGAGCACTCTGAGTCAGAAGAGTCATGCTCAGTGCAGCTGCAAGAGTAATTTTTTTCATTTATATTTCCACCTTTCTACTGTCTGTTTATATATCTGTCGTATGCCGCTTGCTTAATGGCAATGGCACGGTCTATATGCTTTGCCTTACATTCTTCCACAAACATTTCAAATTCTTCAATGGGTCTTGAGCCTATGATAAAATCCTCGGTATTTTCTTCACAGTATGCACTGATATCTATCATAATCCGGTTGTAATCATCCAGCTCCTCTGTGGCAAGGGTTATATGAGGCATAGAATGCTTTTCGTATTCATTGTCACTCCATATCTCCAGTGCTTTTTTCTGAGCAGGGTGCTGATAATACTGCTCTATATATCTCTCATCCTGAATTATAGGAGCCTCATTTGCCGAGCGCACATAAAGAGGAAGGATTTTTGCCGCAGAAATTCCGTCGGGATTGTCAGTTACAAGCCCCGTATATACCGGCTGACCGTCAACCATATTATAGCTGACTCCCTCTATGCCGAAGTTGTTAAGCATAGAGCCCTCCTCACTGTAGGAATAGTCAAGTAACCTTGCCGCCAAAGCCGGGTCCTTGCAGTCTCCGCTGATAGCGGCACCGTCTATAGGTTCATACGGCCAGGTCTTTGCAGAAAAGGAAGGACGCTGACCCTCTGGTGCGGGAAATTTTACTGCCGCAAGGGAATAATTTTCGTCTCCGTTGGTTCTTGCCGAATTAAGCCATACACCCATTGCGCTTCCTCCTGCACCGAAGGTAGCACCGGAAATGCCGTTGAGCATACTGGCGTACATATAATCAGATCCCATTATGGCAAAGTTCTTGTCAATAAGTCCGTTTCGATACCAACGGTTCATGGTGACAACAAATTCCTTATATCCGGTCTCTATGGGACCGTATTTGACAATACCCTCATCCACATAAAAGCCTTCTCCGGTGTTAAAGCCGCCGAGAAACCTCTTAAGAACAGCGGTTTTGCCGATAAACGGAGCCTTGGCTCCCTTTTTCTCTTTAAATGTAGTAAGCACAGCTTCCCATTGGTCTATAGTCCCGGGAGATTCAAGATTAAGCTCCTTGAGCCAGTCGTCACGGATTATAAAGCCCTGGGTTGTGATTAACTTTTCTCCGTTGCGGATAAAGGGGAATACATAGTAACTGCCGTTATCGGTCTTGACAGATTTGTCAATATCCTTGTTTTCCGACAAAAATTTTGTCAGATTCGGGGCATGGTTTACCAATATATCATTGAGTCTCATTATAGTGCCCCGCTCTATACTTGCCTCGGGGCTTCTGCTGTACCAGTTACTCTCTATAATATCGGGCAGGGGTTCACCGGAGGCGATAAGCATATCCAGAGTTTCGTTATATTTCCCCGGAGACGGATGAATCCAGGTGATGTCAATACCGGTGCGTTTTGCATACTCTGCGGCAAAGGGAGTTTCGCCGAAATTCGTAACAGAATCAAGCATCTCCGGTAACTCCATCCAGTATGTAAGGGACGGTTTTTCTGCAGTGTCGCTGCTGCAGCCGGACGACAACAAAAGCAAGCCTGCGCCAAGTACCGCTCCTATGCAAAAAAAGCATAATCTGCTCCCGGGTCGCTTACCCGGAGGAATATTTTTTCTGTGCATCGCCACTCCTTTCCGTGAGGTATGCCCACTTAATATTTTTTCCTTTAGGATGACGTTTTTTTCAAAAAGAAAAATTCACCCTTGTACCATATCATTCTAACATAAACAAATGGAATATTCAACGGCCAAAACACAAACTTTTCAACTAAAAACCGTCAAAATGCCAACTACCGTCAATTTTCAAACTAAAAAACGGTTTTGCCGCAAAAGATATAAAATGATTTCATCGGCGCGCCGGGGCGTCACGCCCTACAAAAATCCATCAAAACACAAAGCAAAACAGACCCAATACAGGTCTGTTTTGCAATACAACTTATTTTACTGTCAGCTTTACTGCTCCCGCAAGTGGTGCAAGAGCTTTTTTATCGCTCCACACCATTATTTTAACTACTGCGGCATCATCAGCCCTGGTAAATGTCAGCTGATTTTCGCCCTTATCAAGAGTAATAAGCTCGGTTTTTGCAAGGCTTCCGCCGCCATCATACTGCGCTGCGATTACCTGCTCTCCACCACTTTTTGCCGCAACGGTAAAGCTTACCTGAGACCCGGTTATTGAGCCGCTCTCAACACCGGATGTGAAATCGGCAGTATAGTATGTCTTTATATCATAGTAACTATATGCATCGGCAGAAGCATCATATGCTACTGCATAATCACCTGCTGTCACTATGCTGCCGGAGGTTTTTGTAAAGCCGTCAGCACCGGATACAGTCACGCCTAAGCTTTCGCCAAGCTCTGCCGCCGCCATTCCGGGGTCTGTATATACGACTTTTGCAGTATTATCAACAGTGATACCCTTGCCGTAATCCTTATCCTCAAGACCCTGAGCCCAGAGGAGCATAGGAAGATTTTTTGTTTCATAAATCTCCACATCATCGGCATAGCCTGTAAGCTCAAAGGTTTCGGTTGACCAGCCGACAGTACCCTCAAATGTTATGCGGATATCACTGCCGGATGTAAAGCTTACGGCAGCATCATCTGACACCAGCTTTCCGTTTATGTATGTATCAATCAGCCCGGTCTCGATATTATATACACCCACAAGCTTGTTCCACTGATATTTATTTAGACTATCTGTGGATTTTGCAGTTACCGCAGTACCGCCGTTGGTACCGATAAGAGCATAGACGGTATCCTGGCTTGCCGGCATAACATTCATTGAGAATACGAGATATTTTGAATCGGCATTTGCCTGTTTCCAATTTCTCTTGGCAGCCCCACTGCCGCCGGGAACAGGAGCTCCCCAGGTACGTCCGCCGGAGGCAATATACATTCTGGCAGACTCATCGTCGAAATTTTTGCCGCCAATGCCGGTTTCATAGGTTGTAACGCCGTTTTCCTGACCGTTGTTGAGGATATATTCATCAGAAGAGGATTCTGTGGACACATAGTCTGTCCTGCCCTCATCATAGTCGGTAATATCAAATTGTCCTGATGGTATGGCATCAATGCTCTTAAAGGAGGTGCTTCTGTAATCGCCCTGTACATTCACGGCTCTAACTGCAACAAAATTGTCAAAATCTCCATTGAGTGCAAGGACATCACCGCTGAAGCTGTTGCCATCGGCAGTCCATTCAAAGCTCACATTATCATCGCCCTCTGCCTTGAGGTATACAAAGCCGTCACGCTCAATTTTCGAAACCCTGATATCTCCCACTGTGCTCTGAGCCTTGCGGGTAATCTGGCTGATACCCTGGGGAATCCACTTTTCATTAATAAGGTCGTAGCCTCTGGTTACAACTCTGTCGCTGTAGATTTCCGCATACACACAGGATGCGTCATCATAGGATGTGATATCGTTGTTTCTGTCCTCATCAACAGGTGTTGTCTGGGATATGATACCGCCGTCATGAACAAAGGCGGGCTTTTCCTGACGTCCGTTGGTTGTCCATGACCACTCGTTGTTAATGCCAAAATGAGAGTGTCCTGATACTACAATTGCATTGGGATGCTTATTTAAAATATCCTTGAAGGCCTGCTGGCGCACCTGAGAATTTTCCCAGGTTTCCTGTGCTCTGCCTATGGTGTCCTCTATGGGTACATGGCTGAATACAAAGATTGGTTTGCCGCTTTCTTCCATTTCAAAAAGCTTGCGGTCAAGGAAGTCCAGCTCCTGCTGCATAAGGTCGTAATATGCCTTGCCGCCGCTTTCATAGGGCACTCTAAGAAATATGAGGTGATAGCCCTTTACATAATCGTCATAGAAGGTGGCAAGATTGCTCTTATCAGAGGGACCCGTGTAGGTCTCGTCCACCTCGCGCTCAATTGCATCCTCATAATATCCGCTTTCAATACTGTAGTCAATCCAGCTATTGAGATATTCGCTGTATCTCCAGGAGGCTGTTGCGCCATAAGTTGCGTTTATATTGTAGCGTCCTGTTTCGGGGACATCGTGGTTACCCTGAACCATGTATACAGGTATGGTAAACTGCTCAAAATATTTTCTTGCCACATCAAACTGGCTGGGGGCATTTTCCCAGTCGCCACTGACAGCGCCTTTATTTGCCTGGTATGCATCAATCTGAGCCTTGCTGTGGGAGCCCCACCAGTTGGTGATATCGCCGTTTACAACCACTGCGTCCGCATAGGAATTGATATGCTTGAGGGTCATATCATGCTTGCTTGTGGGCTCCTTATCTGCAGTCTGTGTACCGAAGTGATAGTCGGAGCTAAGAGCAATAATCACATCAGGCTCGGTCTCTGTCATGCGCTTTGATTCAGGAATTTCAAAGGTGAAGTCTATCTCTGCGTTATTATAATAATATCTTGCAAGAAGATACTCTGCTGTCTGAGGAATAAACATATCCTTGGTGACGGTATATCCCTTTCTCAGGTCTGCACCGGTAAAGGACTTGATGGGCAGGTAGTCTGCAAGGGGCTGAACTGAGCCGGCATCTGCAACTGCCCAGCAAAGGTCAACCAAAGTATAGTCAAACTTATCTGCCAGGTCTATGCTGATTGTACCCTTGGCACAGCCTGCATCACTGTTTGCAAACACATAGTCAAGGGTAAAGCCCTCAACGGGATAGGTTCCTATATGGCTGTCCTTATCTACAAAGACAATATCGCCTGCGGTTATATATTCATCAATGCCGGCAATTGCACCGTTTCTGTATACAACAGCCTCACCGTCGCAGGGAAGGTCGGATATTTTTACTGTATTTGCCTTAATTTTGGCTGTATCTCCATTAAGAATGATATTTTCGTTTTCATATATCTTGCCGGGGTCGTATTTAACTGTGCCGGAAAGAGCTGTAACATAGCTTCTCAGATTGTCGATATACACATTATTCTCTGCTGAGATTTCAAGAGCGGAAGAAGCATAGTCAATACCGGTAGCTGTCAGAGAATTTTTCTCAGCTCCGTTTACACGGAGCCGCACTGTCTTTGCAGAAAAATCGGCAATAAGGGCAATTCTCGACCACCTGCCGCCGGTAAGCGATGCAGTACCGAGAGAGATATCCCCTGCCCTGAGTGCAATAGCCGTATCGCTGCCGGTATAGGCATTAAGCTCAGTTACAAGGATGCCGCTGCCATCATAACCCCTCCAACAGCTTATGGAGTTATCACCGTTTGCAGAGAGCTTTAATGCGCCGTCTGATGCAGGCTTACCCATAACATCATCCACCGCGGTGCCGCCGGAAGCAAGCATTGCCCACTCCGCGGCTGTATCTGCCGCCGCAAGCTCAGCCTGTGCTGAGGTCACGGAAATCACATCGTAGTATGTAACAGAATCTATATCTGCCACTGCCACAACATTGCCCTCGCCAAGGCTCGCTCCGTCGGAAAGCTCATTGGCAAAGGTACCGTCTGTATATGCTCTTACAGATGCAGGTGACAGGGTATTCAGGTCTGAAAGCCTTACGGCAAATTCATCATATATTTTAAGAGTATTTTTTTCTACAGTATAATGAACATCAGGATTTTCGGTCAGTGCCGGCATATTAGTATAGGCAGCTTTATCAAAGCTGTCCATCTCGTACACACGGAGGTTGTCATATGCCGCAATACTGCCGTTATAGGTGTCTCCGGCGGTCCAGTGACCTATACGGAGATTTTTGTTCATACCTCTGGCACTCCAGTCCATGCCCCAGTACGGCATAACTGCGTCGGATGCAATCTCAGTTCCGTTTACAAATATAGTTACTTTATGCTTACCGGCCTTTGCCACTGCCTCCGTTACCTTACCGGACACATATTCCGCCTCGCCGGCGGCATAAACATTTTTGATAACCCATACAACCTTATTCCAACTGTTCATCTTAAGATATGCCAGATCGCTTCCGGGGTTCTCTGTAGTGCTTGCGACAAGACGCGGAGTAACATTGACATGATAAGCATTGCCCTTAAGAGTCAGATCATTGAAGGGGAGGTATTCTGTTCCGTCATCGGCTTCGCCGTAGGTTGAGCTGTCCGGATAAAACTCTGTTTCCACAACAAGATATTTAGCGGTAGAAGCTGTCATTTCCTTATAGTCATACTGCCAGTATATACCGTCACGGAGACCGCCGGTTTTTCCGTAATCTCCTCTTGCCGCGTCAAAATGTATGGAAATATCTCCCTCGGCACTTCCAGCATAGCCAACTGCAGCCACACCTGCGCCGCGGGTGGTATCGCTCATTCCGTACATGGTATTGCCGTTCATATACGCAAGGAGATTTTCCTTTACAGTATAGGTGGTATAGAGCTTTTCGCCGTCATCTGCCGCAACTATAATGTTGCCCACAGCAAGATTTACATTGCCATCAAGAGGTGATGACATGGAGCTGTCGTCATACACACGGATATTGCAGCCGGATGCTGCCTCAAGGTCTGAGATATTCACATTGCCCTTAAGAGTGATATCGGAGCCTGACAGGGTAAAGCCGCTGTTTGCTTCAAGAGCGGGCATTCCAGGTGCACCGGGGTTCTCGGTTGTGAGATAGGTAATGCAGTCATCCCAGTATATATCCTGGTCGTACTCATAGGCAGACTCACCCATGAATATAAGACGTCCCGGATTGTAGCTTGTAATGGCACTGCCTGATGTACCCTTTGACATATCATATGCCACACCGTTTATGTAGGCGGTAACATCGGGATATCTGTAGGGTGATGCATCAAGACTTGCGGTATTCATATTGACAACCATGCGGATATTGTTCCACTGCCCGGGGATAATGCCTATATCTGCAGGGTTCTTGTACTGAGCGATGGAATAGTTATTTGCAGTGAGCACTGTAAATGTACCGATATTAAGGTCCTTTGGCAGTACATTTGCCTCCATTACAACATAGCCTGTCTTGGCATAGTTGTTTGAAGTGTAATGAAAATACTGCTTATGGCTGTCGCATTTGTAAAAATCCTCCCCGGCGGTCATGGCACTCAATATAACATGAGCACTGTCATCCTCCGGGAGCTTTCCTCCTACGGCATACTCCAGACTTTTGGTAACCGTTACATTGGTTTCTCCGCCGGAGGTATTATCATATTTATTGAGCGTGGTAATACCGCTGAGCAGAGTTTCTCCGGAAAAACGCTCATTAAGCACAGTGATTGCAGCTTCCGCCGAAGCAGGCACGATAATAAATGTGCCCATCATGGCAAGCACAAGCAAAAAAGCCGTAATTCTTTTAAATCCGTGATTCATAAAAAAATACCCCTTTCGTTTTAGAAAATGTTATAAAATCAGTGCACGATTTGGATGCCATCATTTGGTGAAGTTTTGAACTAAAGTTCAAAGTGAAGTTGCATACGCAGTGAAGTTTTTGCAAAGCAAAAGTGAAGTTAAGTTTGCCACTTCGCCGTCAGGCGAAACTTCACTTGCCCATCAGGGCAAACTTAGCTGAATAGATTTAACTCCGTTAAATCTATTCTATCACCTCACCTCCTATTTTTCAACAGTCAAAATGCAAACAAAAAGGTCAAAAGTCCAACTTTATGCTTGCACAAAGTGGCATTTCATGATATACTTGGTCTGAAAAAGGATTGGAGGAAATCTGCCATGAACACAATTAAGGATATGATATTCAAAAGAAAATTTTCTGTAAATTTATATAAAAACAAAAAGCTGAGTCTTGCTGAAATGAGCTTTAACAAGGACTGGATTTCTACTGACCGGGGCGACCCATATCCACTCCTTTCAAAATCAGGAGATATATGCGAATCCACAGAGGGAAACGTATATACCATAAGCTCTGCAGGAAAAGGAGGTATAAAAAGACTTATCTGTCAGCACTTCCCCTATGCCACATATGAAATCACGGCAGAGGATATGAGCGAAGAGGCAATGCTGGGAATATGCATTGATACAAACGAAAAGCCGGACAGCCGCACTATATCCGTTTACATAAAAAAATCCCGGGGCAGGATAATGCTTTACCGCAATATCTGCGGCGAGGAAGCTCCGGTAAACGGTGAGATATTCGACTATATCCCGGGGATGTCGCTGGTGGTTACAACACATCACGGAAGTCAGTTTGACCTGTACTTAAGATACGGCAGACAGCTGAAAAAAGCAGGATACTTTAATGAAACAGGCTTTGAAAATTTAAAGAACGAAAGGATATTCCGCAGCTCCACGGCTTCTGTATATGCAGGCTTTGAAGAAAAGGGCACAATCACCGTTTCAAAAGCAGAGATGTATATAGACTGCGGTATGTCCCAAGCAGATATGCGCCCCATACGCTATGAGGACGGCAGACCCATTATAGAAAACGGCAGGATATTTCTCACCATGACCTCGCGGCTTGAATGGCAGAAGTATCAGACGGTGTATTCCTGGAACCCATCCACCTGTGATTTTGCACTGGAGGGAGCTATATTCTTTGATATGGGCGACGGAGAATGGTGCGGCGATGTGGCTTCGTCCATAATATATGACCGCAATGAGGGCAACTGGAAAATATGGATGTGTGCCTTTTCCCACGGTCATGTGCTGGGTCATGCAGTTACGGAAAACGACCCCAGATTCGGAATAAATGTTATTGATATAGAGCTGATGGAAACAAAGGAAGGCAGTACAGATACGGACTTTGCGGCAAAAATCAACGATGAGGACCCGGATATGTACTACGATGCCGAAGATAAAAAATGGTATATGTCAATATGCCGCTCCGACAGCGAGGACAATGACAGCCACTACAGCTATTTTCTTTTTGAATCGGACAAGCCCTTTGAGGGATACAGATTCATCTCAAAAACAAGCGGTGACGCGGTGACCGGAGGCTCCTTCATAAAGACAGGCAAAAAGAGATTTTTTGCCTGCGGAGCAAACTTTGACCAAAGAGCACAGTACAACATATATGATGGCAAGGACTTTACAAAGGCAGAGCGCATAAAATGCGACTTTGACGACGGAGGCTTCCGCGGCTGGGGAACAGTTATACCCGTGCCCTGCGGTACAAGGACAAAATATATGTGGATTACCTTTGACCGCCACAACAGCAGCGAAATATACAACTGGAGCTACGGAAACCTTTATGTGTATGAAGCGGATGTTATGAACAAGGGGTATGAGTGGTAAATTTTCTTATGAGATTTCTTCCGGTAACCTCAGCAAGCTTTAATGCATAGGGATATATTTCATGCTCACTCTTAAGATAGGCAGTATATCCTCCGGTGATTTCGTAGGTAAAATCCCCCTTATAGCCTGTATCGGCAAGAGCAGTCATGACTGCATCCCAGTTTACACCGCCGGAGTAAGGCGGAGTGTGACGGTCGGATATGCCGTCGTTATCGTGAACATGAAGGCAGCTCAGCCTGCTGCCTAAATAGCACACGGCATCCTCAGGTTTTCTTCCAAGCAAAAAGCAATGACCTATATCAAGACAGGCGGTAAAATAGCGGGAATCCAAAGCATCGCAATATTCCGCCTGTTCCTCATACATACTGCAGGGAATGGTGATAATCCTGCTTTTGTCCTCATTATGGGTCCAGACATTTTCTATTGCAGCTGTTATTCCGTACTCCTTAAGAACAGGAATAAAGCTCTCAAAAAATTCAAGATTATACTGCCTTGCATCATAGCTTCCGGGGCAATTCACCGGGTGGAGCACCACTCTTTCCGCTCCGAGGATTGCAGAGCCTATTATAGAGGTCTCTATATATTCTCTGACAAGGCTGTTTTCCTTGTCACAAAGGTCAATATCCTCTTTGAAGCTCATAATACTGCCGGAGCCGTGGGTCTGATTGTAATAAAGACCGTTTGCTTCGGCGATTTTTCTTATGCTTTCGCAGGTTTTTTCTATATTCCTGCGGGAATACCTTTCTTTGTGCATTATATCTCTGAAATTAAAATCAATGGCATCAAAGCCCGCCTGTGCCAATATTTCTGTACCGGCTGCAATACCCAGTTCATTGAATACCGGAGCCGTATTTATTGATAGCTTCATAAAGCCGCTTCTCCTTTGTTTTTTTATCATTATTAAATGCCACTTTTTGTCGATATGCAGGCTTGTATTAAATCTCGTCGCGTCAGCGACATATCGAGTCTGCAAGACATATCGAGAATTCGTTAGAATTCATATCGACGATTCCATCTTCGATGAAATCATTATACAACATATAACAAAAAATGACAATCTTCGACAGTATTTTTGTAGTTAAGTAGTTGTTACCAAACACCCCGACATGGTCAACGGTATTGGTAATGCAAAAACAACAAATAAGGATACAATTAAGATTTCCAAGATATATTTGATCTTTAACTATATGTAGTCCAGCAATTTGATTCAATTCGTAATATTTTTTTCTTATGCTTTTATAATACAATTTATCTTTTTCTATTACTAATCCTTCGTTTCTAGCAACCATCCATAACAATGCAACGAGAATCGTCAGTCCACAGGCTATCGCCAAGGATGTCTTCATTGTATTCTCTTTTATTCCAGACACTATAAAAGCAATATCCGCAATAGCAGTCATAATTAAAGCAAATTTTATAGTATAATTATCAGCTTTTATAAATAACTTCATAATCTTCTCTCTTTATAATTATCGTATGTATTCTTAGTGTTGATTGTGGCAGTTGTGGAACTGCCACAATCATTCCAATGCACTAACGGTTTAATATATAATTTATCCTAATAAAATATCATTTATTGTAGATTGAACCGCTTCGCTTTCTTCTGTTTCGTTTAATGTGTTTATAGCAGAAAGAATGCTCTCTCGGTTTTCATTAGTCATAATATCTCTCAAAACATTTAAAATAGCACATCTATCTTGATATTCTTCGGCGTTTAACAATTCTATTATTCTATCAAGATATTCAATCTCGCCCAAAGCATAAAGCCCTTTAAAGCATATCGCCTTTGTAAAAACTTCATTGTCACATGAATAAGTTAAAAATAATTCTTTTAATTCAACTTTACTAATTTCAATACAATTCATAATGTCAATAATGGCTAAGAGTGCATAATTTCTTGCCAAGCTACTGTCATCACTTTGAGCACATTTAAGTAAGCAACTATATGAATCAATTGTTGGGAAATTTGAAAGCGAATCATATACATTTATTCTCACTAATTCGTCCTGATCTCCACACATATTTATAAGTCTTTCTTCAATATCACTTTCATTTGATAAAGCAAGCAACTCAGCTACATATGCTCTTATTTCTGCATCATCGTTTTCCGATAATTCTAAAAGCAATTTTTTATCATCTGGATTTATACAATTTTTTTCTGAAATTGCATCCAATATATACTGTTGCAATCGTACTTCCTCCTTCATTAGATATTCAATGCAGAAGTTTAAACCTCTGCATTGAACTTGTAAATTAAAAGTCTGAAAATTCTAACAATGAAAGAGTGTTTTCATCAATAAAATTCATTTCATTATAGTTCCCCTTTTCAACAAGTAGTTTTAATCCTCCCAACCACATATAGTCCTCTTGTTGATATGCTTCCTTAATAGTCTGTTCTAATTTAGGAATAACAACATCTTTATTTTGCTTCAATAAAATATCAATAGCATGCATGGAACCAGGCCAATTTACATCTTGCAATAACCAAAGTAGTTCGGGAATGAAGAATTCGTTCTTTGGAAATCCTATTTTCTCTATCACGAGAACTATGTTTTCCCATGTTTCTTTTAGATTTTTATTAAATAACAGACAAAAATATTGTTCATCGACAACAGAAAGTTGATCGATAGCCTTATTTTGTTCTTCCTTTGGATATTCCCAACTTAGTTTAGAGACTAAATCTTTTATTTCAATTTCATTCATTTTGTTGTTCTCCACGACGGTTAGGAGTGATATCGTTCACCCCTAACCCACTCTACTTCTTTAACATCATTTAAAAGCACCTAAAAGTAATTTCTACATTATCAAAAAAATCTTTTAATTTTTCTCCATCAATAATGTATTCTCCTATCTCATAAGAACTTTGATAAGTCCTTTCGGTTAAATAATTATATGCTTCCATGACATGAATTCCCTCATTTGAGTGTGTAATAGAATATTGCTTATCCTTATAAGTGAATTCTATCTCTCCGCCTCGAGAAATATTATCATACAGTTCGGTTATATTCATAATTTTCCTCCTATTTAAAAGTTGGTGCGCCATTAGGATAGTTAATTGGTGGACCAAATTGTGGATTTCCATTTGCATCCCAAGTTATATCATGATCATGCGGATTAGTATGTTTTGAAGGATTTCCATGATCCGAATAATGTCTTTCTTTCACAGCTCTTCCATCTGAACCAATTTTTGTTTTAGATTTTCTTTCTTCTTTTATTTCTCCTGGTTCACCCGTAAGTCTTGAATCTTTATCTTTCGAGTCGTCTTTTGATTTTTCGTTACTACCACTCGTAGCAGCTTCATAGATGGCGACGCCTCCTGCTATTGCCGAGCCAACAATACCGATTACAAGGCCTGCTACATCTCCATAAGGGAACGGGCCATCTAAAGATGCTGCACCGGCACCCAATCCCCAAGCTCCGCTCAAAATTCCTTCAGCACCTTCACCGGTATAATCCACATACATAACAGGATTTTGATTACCGTAAATATACCAGTTGTATCCGTCTTCCGCAGTATCCTGTTGAGTGAACCGTCCTGTCGTTGGATCATAGTATCTTGCTCTTAAGTAATAGAGTCCTGTTGTTTCATCATAGGTTTGTCCGAAGTATGTGAAATGATTTTCGATTGTTTCTTCTTTCTTCAGGAAGTTACCCCATACATCATAATCGTACGTATTTTTGATTGTGCCTGATGTATCTACAATTTGAACAACATCACCATGTCCATTGTATAGATAATAATAACTCTTGTTCGTTGTTTTATCTATCTTTGCAAGAACCCTATCTAATCCCCAAATGTAATGTGTAATCGGGAACATTACATTCATTGTTGAGCCATCTGCCATTGACAATGTAGCCGCCGCAGTAACAGCCTGTAGTCTTCCTTCAGGATCATAAACATAATATTCAGGATAGCTTGAGTTTTCTTTCTTGAAATATCTGTATCCGTTTGAAGAATACTCAAGATATGTTATGTCGCTACCTACTTGGGAACGGTCAAGCATATCTTCTGCATTGTATATAAATATAGCACTTTCTTCAGAAAGGAAGTCGATTTGTTCAAAATTCGCTTTTCTGTTCCCTCTTGCATCATATTCGTAATAGGAATCTGCACCTTTTGTTCCGGCAACGGATGCAATACGATTAAGCTTGTCGTATGTATATGTAACACTATTTTGAGTTGTACCTACCGTTTCTGTTGTCGTAAGGATATTGCCGTTGCTGTCATAAGTGTATGTATAGCCTGACAATATTTCTGTACCTTTGTAGTTTGTAAGGCTCGTCAATCTTGAAAGTCCGTCATACACATACTCTGATTTTAGTATAGAACCGTCTGTAAGTGCAGGATATGTTACGGATTTGAGCTTACCGTCATCATAATACTCATATGAAACATTAACACTGTCAGCAGTATTTCTTGTATCTTCGCCATCAATCTGAACCTTAGAAAGACGGTTCTTGTTGTATTCATAATGAGTAGTTGCACCCCAAATTGTTTCATTTACATTATCAACAATACCATGCAACGCTGAAACTATATTACCTGTAGAATCATACTGATAATACACATAAGGATTGAAGTCTACATCATCCATTCCGGTATCTATAGCATAAGTGCCATATTGCTCAGTAAGATTTCCGGTAGGCGAATAGCTGTATTGTGTGATTTCGTTCATATATGCTGCATAACTGCTTGTAGCTTCATCATAGGTTCCTCTGACATCATATACAGTATTTGCACCATATGGGTTCTTGAATGCATAGTTTCTGGCTATAATAGAATCTTCCGGATTTGCACTGCTTGTTAAATCCAATGTGCCAAGCTCATTATATCCAAAGCTATTTTGTTTAAGAGCTTTATCCTGTGATACTTGGAGTCTTCCCATATTGTCATATACATACAGATTGCTGTTTCCTGCATTATCTGTATCAGAAACAATTTTGCCATCACCGTCATAACTTCTTTGATAAAGGATACTTTCTGTTCCATCACTATCAGTAATGGTTTGCTTCTTTATATTTCCCAATGAATCATAAGTGTTTCGGATTATTTCATTGTTAGCATTCTTTGATGATGTAACTCTATTGAGCTTATCATATGTGTTAGTCTGAGTGTATCCATCTTCATTCAAAGTGTTATTTGCATCAATAATGCCTATAACATTTCCAACAAAGTCGTAGTTATAACTAACCTCAACGCTTGTATTCGGATAATCAGAATACCCCTTTTCCTTCGTAGTTCTGCCAAGTCGGTCATAAGTAAACTCCACAACATTTTGCTTTAATGATGTGTCGGATGCCGGAACAAAATATGACAGTGCTTTAAATCCTACTCCATCACCACTTATATTATATTCCGTAATATGATTGTTGTCAAACTGATCCGTCACCTTAACTTCTCTTCCTGCACCATCGTAATAGGTAACAGTCATATTTCCTTTAGAGTCTTCTTCTTTTACAAAATTTATAGAGGTACTATAATAATACTTTGTTGTATTTATTGCAGCACTGCCTTCAACCGTATCTAAAACATCACTTTTTATAAGCTCTCCGGTTCCAAGATAGTAATTCTGTTTAAATGCGTAGAATGTTCTTGTTAACGCAGTTAAATCAAGAGCCGAAGGATTAGAAGCGTCTACATCGCTTACGTCGTAATAAGAGATAGTATCCGTTATTCTCTGAGCAATCAAATCCTCATCCGAATATGTTACGCCACTATACTTATAACGCACCGACTCATATGTTATATCTTCAATCGGAAGTATAGCTATATCCTTTGTTCCATATGTGCTATATGTTGAATATTCGGGATAAATTATTCTGGTCGGCCTTCCCAATGCATCATATTCATAATACGTAGTGTTTCCGTCATTGTCTGTCATTGTCTTAACAACACAATAGAGCAAATCATAAGTATAATCGGTGCCGTTTGAATATGTCTTTTTCAACATTATAGGCATTTTCAAGAGATAATCTTCAACTATTGTAGTAACAACAAGCGAGTTTCCGACAAGGTTATTGTATGTTGCTACTTCTTCATATTCAAGTACCGCATCATCTTTCTTATAAAACCTTCTTCTGAAGGTAGCATTTTCTCTTTCTTCAGTCACACGACACACATAGTCATCAGCCTCAATGTTTTCAGGAGAATTATAGTAAGGATATCCGGTATAATCACGACTGTAATTATATTCTACTCTATTATGGGTATATCCATCAATAATACTGTCATCATCTTCATCTAAAACAAGCATATCATCGCCACGCTCATCTATTCTGTATGCCTCACTTTACCACTATGACCTAAATTTCTTTCACACAAATCATAATAATAGTAAGTATTTGAATGCGGTCGCACAATGTTTCCCAACAAATATGTAAGAGTATTCGTGTACCCACTTGTATTGACTACATAATCAGACTCAAAGGACTTATCCGCAAATGTAAATTCAAGCGGCTGCGCATAGCTTCTCTCGCCGCTTATCATTGCAGGATAATAAGTCGTTATTTCTCCGTTGGGATATTCGACTGATTCAAGAAATGGTTCTGTCGAAAAGTATTCGTCCTGATAGGTGACATCAATCATTTTTTTCGTATATATAAGTTCAATAGTCGATTCATCTTCAAGCGGTGATGTGACCTCTATTTTCACATAATCATAATCACCATCAGTTGTATATCTGAAATCAATAAATCGTCCAACCGAGTCAGTTATACTGCTAATTACCGGCCATTGTTCAGCACCATAAAAGTCTTTATCCGTATAACTAAACTCTATTTTGTTTCCGTGAACATCTATAATACTCCGTATTTCTCCATGCGGACCGAAGTAGTATTCTGTACAATCGGTGTCTTCCACCATGTAGTCAACCCTTGCTGTGCTACATACATCTGTATCATAATACCCCAAAATATCAAATGTAATGTCCTGACCGACATAGTTTGTAAAGTAACAGCCATTCAGGTCATCATACTCCACTTCCATAACATTGCCTTTACCGTCATGATAATAAATAGCTTTCGGGAATTCAAACTCATTATAATCATTGTAATTATCCTTTATAGTCTGAACTGATGGGAATGACCACGACCAACCTGCACCAAGGTTATTTCGGATAATCTGATAACTGGATGATGTTATTTCAGAAGTAATATAATAATCAAATGTTATAGTATCACCATCTGTGCTTAAATCCCACCAAGCATTGTATATAAAGAGTCCATTGCAGGTATCTCTTGTTTCAATTTCATCAATTTTAGCCTCTGCGTCATATTGATCGGAATAGGCATAATAGTATGTGCTGGTCTGATATGTTTCCGTATTATAAATTTCTTCAGTAACAACATACCAATTATCCGGCAAAACGTATGTTTTGGATTCTGTACTGATACCGGCTGTCTTCGTATACAATTCGGACTGTGCAAGACTATAGTAACGGGATAATTTCAAATCATGCCCATCCACACCGGGTAACACTAAGTCTGTTTCTGTTACAATCAGATTGCCCGTCATCGGATCAATATATTCATCACCGATATTATCCCCAATATAATTTGTTCTTCCGGTCTGATTCTGCAACGCAAACGAATCTTTGCTATTAATATTTGTAATTCGATATGAAGCATCAAGAGGAGATGATGAAGCAGTCCTAACTGAAGCATTTACATCTGCTGTATTCCCGGTTGAGTTTTTCTGTTCATTCACCCTTTGAATACGGCTTGCCCGAAGCGACTCTATCTCAGCTAAATCTTCCGTGTCAATCTCATTTTCGCTTGTCCAATTTTCTTCCAACACCATCCTGTTATTCGGAATAACAAGCGTGTTATCCGCCGGCATCTGAATTGTTGGTTTTTCAGTATATACTCCACTCTTGTCAACATCAATTGTAGTGTACCTTGAGACACCTGACATTATCGGCAATACATCATCTTCTGTAACTTCTATCAGAGGTCGTCCCTCCGGGAGTTCAATGTCATATTTTGCCGGAACATTTTCAGATAAATTTATGTTTATATTTTCGTTTTCGAATGCTAACGTAGTAATCGAACTGCAAAGCATTGATATAGTCAAAATCAAAGAAAGAAACCTCTTACATATTTTTTCATAACAGACACCTCACTCTCTTGAAGTCTTGGATATCAAATTACCCATATTGTCATAAGTAAAGAATACCGATTTTCCATTCGCCTTATCAATCTGTAATAATCTGTTCTCTGCATTATAGTAATATGCATTTATACCGCTGTTCTGAGCAAAATCAATTGATGCTCGAATTGGCATAGAATTTGTAAGTGTGTTCCAAATCATAAGTTTTCCTGAAAATTCTGTTTCCGCATCAAATTGATATACGATTTCCATGCTGTTTGTTTGTCCTGCGGCAACGGCAATTTTAAAAGTTCTTATGTTATATAACCTTCCCTCGTTTGTATAGGTAGCAAGAATGGCTGTTATACTATCATCCTTTGCAGATGAATTTGAAACACCCAGAGTGCATGACATATTGGCATTATCAATAATTCTCATTCCATTTTCTCCAACAGTAATTCCATTCAATTTTATATTTGATGTTACTGCCAAAGCCGACGATACTGTCATTAAATTCTCATTTTGATTAACATCTACTTCAGCGAGAACAATCAGGCATACTAATAAAAAAATCAAACTAAACATTCCAATTTTTCTTACTGTATTCATAATTATAACCTCCTGTAAATTATTGACAATAATAAAAGGGCAAAGAAAAGTAATGCAATCTAATTGCAAAATACCATTCTTTGCCACAAATAAACCGGTTCCTTCATAACGATGCCTCCTATTCACCTGTAACTTCCTATACTTCCTACCACCTTTTCTATAAATCTCAGTTATATTTTAACATAAATTAACCATTTTGACAACTGTTTTAAAAAATAACATATGGATGTCTCATAAAACAACATACAATTCAACCATACAGGGTGATTTTTGCCCCTGCATGAAACAGTCATTATCCAAAAAAACAGTCAATATTCCAAATTTCCTTGACAAAAAATTTTTTAATATATATAATTTATTACAGACTTTCACAGAATAGGAGAAAACACATGTGGCTGAAATACTTTAACCGGCGCAATCCCACAAGCAGAAAAAGCAGCTTCTTTTTGCTCTATGTATGGCTGCTGTCATATCTTGTAATCTGCCTTGTTATGTCAATGACAAGTACATTTTTGTATTCATCCCTGGTAAAAACAACCGAAGAGCAGGTTGAGCAAACCCACATGAGTAATCTGGACAAGGTAGTGACTCAGGTTGACAACGACCTGAGCTATGCAAACAAGGTGTACTCAATGCTCAGTAAAAATGATAAGGTAAACAAGCTCATATACGATGAGCTGCCGACTGTACTTGAGGACAAATATTCAATAGAGCTTGCCAAAGATATAAGCCAGCTGCTGTCTACAATGGATTTTACCGATGTGTACATATATTTTCAAAACCGCAATATTGTGATTTCGAGCCAACAGAGAAACAGTCCGGAGGAGTTTTTTTCAAGCTTCTACGGCAACACAAGCGTCACCTATCAGACCTGGCAGATGAATATGAAATCGGCAAATATGGGCAACTACCTGTCTGTACAGGACGAGGACGGATGGCACATTGATATGATGTATCAGCTGCCCATATTTATAGAAAACACCTATGTACATGCCACCATGGTACTGAGAATAAGCGACACCAAGCTTAAAAATATAACCGGAAGCGACAGAGCAAGCCTTGCAATAATAGACAGCAACGACCGTCTGCTTATGGCAAGCTCTTACGATTTCCCGAAAATCGGCACCTATTACAGCTACAGTGACGACATAATCCTTCAGGAAGAGGACTATGTAACCATGTGCCGTACCTCTTCATACAACACATGGAAATACCTTTATACAACAAACAACTCCAAGTTTTACAAAAAAATTGAGCATACAAAGCATATAAACATCGCCTTTATACTCCTGTCACTGTTGCTATGCTGCGGTCTGGGTATATATTTTTCAATAAAAAACTACCATCCCCTCAACGAGCTTATAAAAATATATAAGCGCCAGGCAGGACTCAAAGAGGATGCTCCCCATAACTACAAAATCGTGAAGGAAGCTCTGTCAGACTATGTAAACAGCAAGCGAAATCTTAACAGCATTGAGCAAAACAAACATCAGCCTATTGTAACGGCATATCTGACCGGACTGCTAAAGGGCACAAATCCCAAAACAACGGTGAACCTCCCCTTTCCTACAGAACTGTTTTCGGTGGTTCTCTTCCGCCCATACAACACAGAAAAGCTCTTCGGCTCAGACAATAATATGGATATTAAGGAAACAGAAAACACAACCTTCTTTATTATTCAGAATGTTATGGAGGAGCTGTTTAACAAATCCGATTACTGTAAAATCATACAGATTGACGATTGTATAGCAGGTATATACTGCTACAGAGACGAGCATAGCTCCGGTATATACAAAAACGGAATACACAGTGCGGTAACCTACGGCTTATCCTTTATCAAAACCAACTTCCAATTCGGATTTGATGTAGGCATATCCTCTGTCCGCAACGGTATGGAAAAGCTGAGCTTTGCATACAACGAGGCACGCCTTGCTCTGGGCAGCTGCTCTGCAGCAGATAGCGGAATAGTATTTTATGATGAAATATACAGGGAGAGTCTTGCGGCAGAAAAAAGCTTTTTTAAATCCTTTACCTCCCGTAAGGACGCACTCATTGTCAATATAGAAAACGGTGACAGCGAAGGAGCCAGAGAAATACTTGATACAATATTCAGTCAGTGTGTAGCTTCTCTTAATATAGAAAAAACAAAAATAATCCTGCTGCACTTGGAAAGCGCCGTTCTGTCGGCATTGAATATTGCCGAGGATGAATTCAGAGAAGAGATTGACGGAGACATTATGCACTCCATGAGCATGGACAACATATCAGACATATTTGATTCTCTGACAAAGATTACACAGAAGGTATGCGATGCAAGAAAAGAGGCGGGAGCTACCGTCAGCGATAATACCGAGGTGTCCGCAAATGCAGAAACATATCTGCCCAAAATCATTGACTATATCCGCACAAACTATACCGACAGCAACCTTAACGTAACTGCGGTAAGCGAATATTTCAATATGTCATCCTACTATATATCAAAGGTATTTAAAAATACAACCGGCGAATCTATTATCGAATACATAGCTAAGCTCAGAATGGAAAAAGCAAAGCGACTGCTGGAATCCACTGATTTATCCATAACAGATGTGTATCTGCAAAGCGGCTTTGCCAGTGAAAAAACCTTTAGCCGAACCTTCAACAAATATGAGGCAATTACGCCGGGTAAATACAGAAGAAATCATAAAATGTAATATAAAAAGGGAAAGTAAAATAAAGCGCAGAGCGCTTATAGGCATGTATACTGATTTGTTATAACACAAATTGACTAACAAACCAATAAAATTATGTGGAAATCTGCATTTTTTTGCAGATTTCTCATTTTTTAAGCCTATAAGCTATAAGCAAACTTCACCTCTCGACGTACCAACGTACGCCTTCGGGTACCCTCAAATGAGGCTATTGCCTCATTTGAGTTCAGTTTGCTCATTCTGCATCTTTTTTTACATCCCCTGGTCTTTTTTATATTCCCAAGTAACTTTTACAAATCATTTTACATCCGGCACAAAGGCAGGCATAAGCTGCAGCTTGAACAGATTGTTCTTGTGCTTGGTATCAATCAGTTTTTTTGTCTCGGCATTGTCAATAACACCCTCGCGGATATATCTGTCCAGCTCTGCATAGGTAAAGCCGAGGTTTTCTTCATCAGTCTTGCCGCAAAGTCCGTCTATGGGAGTTTTATCAACCAATACATCAGGCAAACCGAGAATTCTTCCTATTGCCTTGACCTCAGTAACCGTCAGATTGCTCAATGGCGAAAAATCGCCTGCCGCATCACCGTATCTGGTGGAATATCCAACCCAGTCCTCAGAAAGATTACAGGTGTTTACCACTCTACCGTTGCAGCTCTGAGAAATTGCATACAAAGTTGTCATTCTGATACGCGGCGGAATATTTGTCCTGGTCTGGTCGCTGATTTTCAGCTCGTCAGGCAGGCTGTTTGCAATACCGTCAACCGCTTCTTTTACATTGACGGTATAATGGCGTATACCCAGGTGCTCAACCAGCATATGGGCACATTCAATATCATTCTGAACACCGCAGGGCATAAGCACACCGATAACACGTTCCCTGCCTAGCGCCTCGGCACAAAGAGCCGCAGCAACAGAACTGTCCTTACCGCCGGAGATGCCGACTATCGCATTACAGCCGGGACCGTTTTCTTCAAAAAAGCTTCTTATCCATTCAACACAGTCATTTTTTATTTTCATCGCATCAAACATATACATACCCTCCATTTACTTCGGCTAATTAATAATAATTTACCACAAAATCCCGCTAAAGTCAAGAAAGTATAAATTTAGTCATAAAAGACAGTATAAATTTAGTCATAAAAGACAGTATAAATTCAGTCATAAGGGACAGACTATTTGTAAGAAAGTGTACTATTTATATATTTCAACTCCCCTGCCCCTCAATCTTGAGGGGATTAAGGTTCACTTTCTTTTTATTCCGGAAATTACAACTTGAAACCAGTAATTTCCTACATAATAAAAAGGAATGATAGCATGATTTCTGTCATAATTCCTGCATTCAACGAAGAGGCCTTGATATCGGATGCATACAAAGCAATAGCAAACGCCCTCGACAGATACAGAATAAAAAGCGAGATAATATTCATAGACGACGGATCAACCGACAGTACATGGCAGTGTATCGAAAGACTAAGTAAAATTTGTAGCAATGTATGCGGCATACATTTTTCAAGAAATTTCGGCAAGGATGCCGCTATATATGCAGGGCTTGAAAAAGCAGAAGGCGACTGCTGTGTGGTTATAGACTGCGATTTGCAGCATCCTCCCGAAAAAATCCCCGAAATGTACTCGCTGTGGCAGCATGGATATGAAATAATTGAAGGTGTAAAAAAACACAGAGGAAAAGAAAACGGTTTTCACAGCCTTTGTGCAAGGAGCTTTTACAGAATTATCGGCTCTGCCATGCACACAGATATGGCAAATGCATCGGACTTTAAGCTGCTGGACAGAAGGGTTGCCGAGGTTTTGGTAAATATGCCGGAAAGAAGTCCTTTTTTCCGTGCGCTGTCATCCTGGGTGGGATTCAGAAAAACCACCGTGGAATTTGAGGTACAGAGCAGGCAAAAGGGCAAGTCAAAATGGCAGGTAAAGCAGCTTGTGAAATATGCCATTGACAATATATCTTCTTTTTCTCCGGCACCCATGCAGCTGGTAACACTTGCCGGGATTCTCATGGTAACAATCGCGGCAGGACTCGGAATATATACATTTTTTCATCCGGTAAACAGTCAGATTATCTCTGTTATTCTCATTTTTTCCGGCGGTATTATCCTGATAAGTCTGGGAATCATGGGATATTATCTGTGGCGAATGTATGACGAGATAAAAGGCAGACCCCGATATATAATCTCCGGAATATGCGAAAAACGGAAAAAGAATGAATGAAGCAGATATCGGAAGGCAAAAAAATAAGAGATAATAGCAGAGAAGCAGCACTGCATATACAACAGCTTTTATCTGCTCACTATTATCTCTTATCTTTGGCAAGTTCACTTGCCGCCTTGGAGCTGGTGACGTGAATCGAACACGCGACCTTCTCATTACGAGTGAGATGCACTACCGACTGTGCTACACCAGCAAAAAAATTGATTTTTGAATACGAAATATATTATACAACAAAAATAAAAATAAATCAATACGTAAGAGCAAAATAATTCGTTTATATATCATTTTCTTCTTCATCAACAGTAATCTTATGAGTATTTTTTATAAAATATGAATTTTCGCCATTGATTTAAAAATCTATAAATGTTAAAATCATTACAGACGGCTTTGTGACATTAAAATTTAAAAATAATTTAAAATAAACGAAAGAAGGTATGACAATGAACGTAGAAAGAATCAAGGTACTTACCGCAAAAAAGGATGTACTGTGGATGGATTTTACGGTATTGAATCCTGCAATTATTGAGTATAAGGATAAGCTGCTTATGCTGTTCCGTACCAAAGGAACAGAGGGCAAGGCATGGGACGATCCGGAAGCTCTCTATCCCATTGCCATAGGATATGGTATAAGCAGTGACAACGGAAGGACCTGGGATTTTGATTTTTCCCGCCCTGCACTGGCGCCAAGATGCGAGCTTGACATAAACAACGTATACATAACCAATAAATACGGCAAAAAAGTAGCAAATTTTGCAAACGGAAGTATTGAGGACCCGAGATTGTTTATGATTGAGGACAAGTGTTATATGACAGTTGCCTGCCGCCTGTTCCCTATGGGTAATTTGTGGTGGAACAACTCACTGGTAAGACTGGTTCCCGACTGGGCAAAAAATGAAGATAATCCCTTCGGAAAGTCCGCTAAAGACAATCCTACGGTTACCGTGCTGTATGAGGTTGACTTAGACGCTTTGATGGAAAGAGATTATGACAACGCATTTTTCTATCTGACACACTTATCAAATCCCGATTTCGGCGAAAACAGAGATATCGTATTTCTTCCCGAAAAACAGATGATTGACGGTAAAATGCAGTATATTATGATGGAAAGACCGGTTGAGCCCTTCAGAAATCCTTTCCTCACGGCAGAGAAGCCCTCAATGGTATTTTCTGCAGCAGAATCCTTCTTTGACTTTGTTGAACCCGACAACAAAAAAACTCTTATAACAGAACCGAAATTTGAATGGGAAGCAAATAGAATCGGTGCAAGTGCTCCTCCGCTGAGAATTGACGATAAGCACTGGCTGCTTTGCTATCACGGCAAGCAGGACGACGTGGTTGGTTATACTCAAAACTTTATGGTATTCAGAGACCGCGAAAATGATTTTCCCGAGCTTATATATCATTTTGACGAAAGATTGATTACAGTTAAGGAAGAGTGGGAGATGCCCGGAGGATTCCATATTCCCTGCATTTTTGTTACCGGTATGGTAAAAAAAGATAATCAATTGATTCTGTCCTACGGTGCAGGAGACGAAAGAGTTGGTATCATGTATATTGATTATGATGAGCTCTTGCAGCATCTTAAGGACAATGGTGCGGATTTTTAATCAAATACAAAACACGGGCTGCCTCATTTTTCAGAGGCAGCCCATTTTAATCAGAATATTTGTACAGAACGCAAAAAACAGCACAGGTTAAACATCATTCTACTCATTTATTTTTATATCCATAGTTTCAAAATCTGTCTGGATTTTTTGAGTATAATATGAGTTGGTCTGATTCAGATGGATAGATTTTCCGCTTTCAAGCACAACCATTCCGTTTTTTATAAGAGCAGGAGATTCTACCGTCAGCTCCAGGTCATACCTCTCCGGGAGCCCTGTCTTAACTATGGTACCATCAGCACGGGTGAGATATTCGGTAGCGGGAGTTATGTTTTTGTCAACTATAGTACCTGAATATTTATCACTTGAGTGATCATACAGCTTATCTCCGATTTCAACACCATCTAAAGTAAAGCTTCTGAGATTGCGTGCCTGAATGGTATAGGTAACGGTAGTCTCATACTCAACCACATCCGAATGTGCACTAAGATTAAATTTAAAATAAGTCATGGCAAGTGCCAGGACAACAATCAGAATCACACAGATGTCTATAATATTTATTTTTCCGAAAAGCTTGCCTTTGTTATCTATAATCACAGCAGTATACCCCCTATTCCTTAATATCCAGGGCTACAATGTAGCCTGAGCCAACGTAATTATCGCTTTTAAGATAAGCTGCACATCCGATTTTCACCTTCTGACCTGCAAACTGGATGTTGCTCTCATTCATGGACGTAGGAGTTCCATGTATGGTTACATACACATCATACTTATCGGGATATTCCTCCACAGAATATGTGCCGTCAATGGTATTTGCGGCAATTTCGGTAGCTTTTTTTGTCTCAACATCAACAACCTTGCCGTAATAACCGCCCTTGACACTGTCGGTAATTTCGTCGCCGACCTTTATAACGGCCGCTTCTTCTTGGGTAAGCTGTTTTATTTCCACAGTAAATTCCACATCGCTTACTCCCTTGGAGCTTTCTACCTCTTTTCCGCTGATAATACTGTAGCCTGCTATGCAGAGCACTACTACCAGCAGAATTATTATTACATCAACAATTCCGAACTTTTTCATCTGTTTATACCGTCCTTTCCCAATGTACTGATATATACATTTTCTATATTTTTTGTATTAATTTCAGCTGTGAACTTTTTGTCAAAAATCCTTAAGCTGTTTTCTCCCAGTTTTTTTCTCAAGGTCTCATCGCTCATAAACATTCTGAGCTTATCTGCCAGGTCTGCAGAATCCTTTGTACGAAAGATAAGACCGTTGTCTCCATGGGTAACCACACCGGGATTTCCGCCGAAATCACTGACTATTGCCGGAACTCCGAGACTCATTCCCTCAAGCAGAGAAAGGCTGGTTGCCTCGGTGCCGTAAGAAGCATTCATATTTACATCAAGTATATTCATTATACCGGTTACATCGCTTACAAAGCCCGCCATAATAACATCATCAGCAATACCCAGCTCATTAGCCTTGCGGCGTATATTTTCCTCATAATCACCGGTACCTGCAATAAGAAGCTTGAATTTAAAGCCCTCGTCTCTGAGAAGCTTTACTGCTTCAAGGAGATATACATGACCCTTCACCTCGTTGAGCCTGGCAACAATGCCCAGCAAAAGCTCGCCGTCTGCCACATTGTATGCAGAGCGAAGAGCATTTTTTTCATCCTCCGGGAGCTTTTTAAGCGGCTCCACACCGTTTTGAATAACCAGGATTTTTTTTGCATCAACACCTGTTGCTGTAAGGTTATCCTTAGCAGCCTCTGCAACAGCAATTATTTTGTCGGCGGTAGCATTGTTTACCATACCGTTGATAAGCTTGCCTATGCCCCTTGAAATTTTAGGACTCGGCTCAAAAACACTGTGGCGGGTATATATTATCTTAGCTTTTCCGTAAAGTCTTCCGGCTATACGGGCAGACATACATCCGTGAGTATGGATAATATCCGGAGCCTGCTCTCTAAAAATCCTTTTCAGCGCACGTATTCCCTCTTTGCCCAAGGATTTGTCCGCAATGCCCCTGCAGGTGATATATTGTCCGCCGAGCTTTTCTATTTCCGGAGCAAGCAGACTGTTTTCGGGAATAACCGCAAGGACCTTGAATTTGCTTTTATCATAATGCTTGAGAAAGGTCAGTACACATTTTCCCGCACCGCCGATATTTGTATCGGATATAACATTTATAACCTTAATCATCAGGAGTTTCCTCCTCCTTCTTTGCTATCAAAACCCCGCAGGCTGTGAGAGCAAGTATTATATAAAACATAAATACTATACGGTAGTTGTACCACACATTGTCAAACATACCCTGCAGCAGATAGCCAAACATACCCGCCGCAAGACCTGTTACCGTAGCCTTAAGCATTTTGTCCTTATGGATACGTATAACCGATGAAATAGTCATGCGGTAATATGTCAGGATAAGCGCAATAAAAGCTGCCAATCCCATAAAGCCGTTTTCTGTAATAATCTGCAAATACAGGTTGTGCGAATGAGGCGCCACTATACCGGAATATGAATAATAGGGATATATCATATTAAATGCCTCAGTGCCCAAGCCTATGCCGCAGAGCCAATAGTCCTTCAGCATATCCAATGTGCCCATCCATATATAGACACGGTAGGATGTGGATGTATCGGCAGTATCTCCCACACTAAGCAGTCTATCAACAACCGTCTGAGGCACAAAAAGCGGCGCAAAAAGCATGGCAATAATACCCAGCCATACCACCCTGCCGTCATAAAACATAAAGAAAAGCAGTATTGCAGCCATAAGACCTATCCAGTTTCCTCTGGAATAGGTATATATCATACAAAGGCTCAGAAGCCCGGTTATCACAATGCCCACAAGCTTGTTAAACCTTGACGGGCGGGCAAGTATATAGCCTGCTGCAACAGGAATGAGCAGCAGCAGATATTCATCCAGTACATTTGGATTGCCAAAGGTGGATACAACTCTGGTCTTTATATCCTCAAACATCTGAGTATCGGTCCAGGTAGTACCCTCTGCAAAACCGAATATATGCTGATATATTCCGTACAATGCCACAACAGCTCCGGCAAACAACATGGATATTATCAGTGTATACAGCTGTCTTTTTGTCCTGACAGCATTGACCGTAAGATAATAGCTAAGTATAAACGCCAGGTAAACAAGGAAAATATTTATACTGTTTCCCCGAGCAAAGGATGTGACTGCAGATATAAACATAATGAGCGCCAGTATGGCAAGGGGAGCGTCAAGGGATGTGTGAACAAATTTATAATTTTTGTCCGCCATAAGCCTGAGCACAAAAAACACAAAGCTCACCAACACCAGACCTACAACCGCCATAGTCGGTAAAAAAGGCATGAGAATCAGTGCCGCAAAAATACCTATACGATAATCTGCTGCCAGAGCACCGGCACCAAGAAGAGCAAGCATTATAACAGGTATATAGAAATTACCCGTAACAGCCGACGAAATGCCCGCAACCAGACCGACAGCAAGATGACATAAAAGATACCCTGAAGAGCAAGAGACTGTATCTGCCGCAGAGGTAAGGGGCACATTTCCCAAAAAGCAAATAAACTTTGCTGCAATGCTGTTTGAAAACAGAACCTTAAGTGATTTGTCCACAAGAATTGCCGCAGCCGAAACAACCGTTATCATGAAAACAACAGCCATGGCTGTAGTGCTGAGACTTCCGTCAAACAGCTTGGGAACAGAATATCCCACAGAAGCGGCAAGCAGTGCTACACCGTATCCGCGGACAGATACTGTAAAGAAATTCTCATACCATGCGATAACGGCTTTAATCACAGAGGTTTTTGCAAAGAAGCCCGACACAGCAGACACAATTTTTGCAAAGAAACCAAACATAGAACAAAGAATGCCGTATATAAGGCTGTTCTCAAGCTTTGAACCGGGATAGGTCTTGAACCAATCCGCAAAAAAGCTTTTTTCAGTGACCTTTACCCACAGCAAGCTTACGGATTTTTGAAGGGAACAAAACAAACTGTTGTCAAAAAAAGTCATGACAGCATGAAAGAATTTTACAAAAAAGCCTAATATAACACTGTTATTCATCTGACCGCTCCTTCCTTTTTGCTGAATTTTTTCATAACAAGCCCGAATATATCGCGGAGCTCGTTGACCCCAAGAATTATACAGCTTGCAAAATAAACGATAACTCCCGCTCCTACCGGGACAAACAGACCGATAATCTTGCTGTCGGATTTTACAAGATTTTTTACAACGATTACAGCAACGCTCATTATAACTGCCGAAACAAGGATTTTTGCAAAGTACACTGCAGTATCACGGTTGAAATATGGCTTTCTCCTGTGAAGAATATACATCATGGAAAAGCCTATAATATTTGCCGCAACGGATGCGGAAAGCGCCAATGACCAATGCCCCATGTCAAAGAGCTTTACAAACACAAGGCTAAGCGCCACATTAACCGCAATGCCTATCATGGAAACACGCATGGGCGTACTTCCGTCGTGCATGGCATAAAAGGCTTTGTTGCATATCTCCTGAATACCGTAGCCAAGCATACCCAGTGAGTAAAAAAACAATGCTGAGGAGGTAAGGCTCGTAGAATCCGCTCCAAAAGCCCCACGCTCATAAAATAAGCGGATAATGGGAGTTGACAAAAGCAAAAAGCCTGCCATAACAGGAGTTATGATAAACATTACATAACGGATTGCCTGACGTACAATATCCGTAAATTCTTTATCATCATTTTTTGCCGCAGCTCTGGAAAGAGACGGAAAAATCAAATTGGTTATGGCAAAGGTAAATACTCCCACCAGAATTATATACAGCTTGTTTGCATAGTCCAGAGCCGGAACGGCACCACCGCCTGCCATGGAAGATGCAAGACGTATATTGACCATGGTGTTTATAGGCTGAACCCATGTACTCACAATTATGGGAAGAGCAAGCTTTATCACCTTGCGTATACCGTCATTCCTAAGGCTCAGCACCGGACGGTAGGCATATTTCAGCTTCGCAAGGCTTGGAAGCTGTACTATAAACTGACTGCTCCATGCAACAAGCATTGCCACAGCCACACCGTGCACTCCGAACCTATCTCCGAACACTGCAAGATACACAAGAAGCAGACCGTTGGAAACAAGGCTTATTATTGCAGGGATATAAAACTCACCAAAAGACTGGAGTATACCCACAAAGCAATATGCAAGCCCGGTGAATACAATTGTCGGGAAAAGAATCTTTACAAGCGAAGCAGAAAGAGCAAGCTTCTCACTGTCATATCCCCCTGCAATAAGCTGTACAAAGCCTTCGGAAAAGACAATTCCGACTGCGCTCATCACAAGAGTTATAAGAACAACCAGGTTAATAAAATAATTTGAAAATTCAATTGCTTTTTTTCTGCCGTCTTTTTCAAGATATTCGTTAAAAATAGGGATAAAAGCCGAGGTTACCGCCGAGCCCAGAGCTATGTCAAAAAACAAAAGCGGTATTCTGCTTGCTGTGGAAAAAGCTATTGCTTCATTGGTACCTGTACCGTACATACCGGCAAGAACAATGTCTCTCAGCATACCGCAAATCTTTGCCATAAGGGTTGCCATCACCAGAAATCCGGCTGTAACAACGGTATTTTTTTTATTGATTTTCATTACGGGTCACCGTGCCGCATGCATAGTCGAAAGATAGTAATTCGAACCCGCCTGAAACGGCGTAATTTTGGTAACTTTCGGTTTGTCATCTTCCCAAGGCGCCAGCCTTGCTTCATCTTCCGCACCAAAATTCACTCAAAATTCCATCTGTTTCAGGTCGTAGAATTTTAAAAGTGGGAATTTTTGGTTGCGTAAGGCAAAAACGCAGGTAATCCTTGACGGATTACCGAGTATTTTAACACAACGAAAGCGAAAATTCACCTTTTAAAATCGAGGTTCGGATTACTCTCTTTCGGCTAAGCATCAGCACGTTCCTTTCCTTTTAAAATCCGCCGGCGGAATAAGCCCCGGAAAAGCAGTGTATTTCCAAAAATTCAAACGCAGCCAAAGCAAAAACGCATCTGAAAACCAGAGCCGGAATAAGCTTCCGACGGCAAAAGCAACAAACGACAAACTGTAAAACAATTTGCCGCAGTCTACGCAAAAAATGCGCAATTTATAAAGTTTTTAAATATTCCTTTGCAAGCTCTTCAAGGATTTCGTCACGTTCAAGACGGCTTATAAGAATACGTGCATTATTATACCCCGTAATATATGTGGGGTCTCCGCTCATAAGGTACGCAACCAACTGGTTAATGGGGTTATAGCCCTTTTCTTTCAGTGCACTATAGACAACAGTCATGACTTCTTTAACCTTTTGAGAATTGTCGGATGGATTGGAAATTTTTAAGGTTTCATTATATTGTTCCATTTTAAGCACCTTCCCTTTCTGATTATCCTCAGTGCATCGCAAACCGATACACCTATTGATATTATAAGTATATCATACAGAGGTAAATTTTTCAAGCATATTAATCTCGTATCACTCACTTTTAACATAATTGTAACATAAAACCCAGTAAGCTTATGTTTTGCACAAGCGCTGAATTTAATTCATAAGCGGGACCTTTCGCAGCATGCAAGAGCCATCGGGCATTGCTTATTAGTATTGCAAAATAGAAAAATAATTGATATATAAATTTATTTACGACTTTGCCGTCATGAATTGGATGCGCGATGATTTCTCGCTGCGCTCCACAAAATCTCAAAATACTTATTTTTTGATTGAAATTAAAGCATTTGTATGCTATAATTAGCCTTGGCGAATTTTATGAGAAGCTCCAAAAAATTTGAAGATATAACTCCGGGGCAATATAAAGAGCTTGTAAAAAATCAAAAAACAATGATTGATATATGGGGGAATTTAAGAATGACAAGAAAAAGGATTTCGGCAATACTGTGCATTGTGCTGTGCATCCAGGTAATTGCCGCTCCGATAGCGCTGGCAGCCGATGTAAACGGCAAAGCCATAACCTCACAGGGTGCCTGTGTAATGGATTTTGAAACGGGTGAGGTCCTGTATGAATACAACGGCAATGTACCGAGAGTACCGGCAAGCATGACAAAGCTTATGACAATATACTGTGTGTACGATGCCATACGCAGCGGCAAAATCACCATGAATACCGCTGTTCCCATAAGTCAGAATGTGTATAACAAAGCACGCAATCCGGAATACCAGAGTGTACCCCTTTACTATAACACCGTGTATACAGTTGATGAAATGATGAGCATTGTCATAACCTACTCTGCATGTGCTCCGGCAGTGGCACTGGCAGAGCTAGTAAGCGGAAGCGAAGCTGCTTTTGTAAGGCTAATGAACGATACTGCAAAACGAATGAAAATCAATGCAACATATTACGATTGCTTCGGAGTTATGAACAACAAGGTTTCTCCCATTGCCATGGTTACACTGGCGAGAAATCTTATTAAAGAATTTCCGGATATCGTCGTGCGCACATCAAAAAGGTCAATAAGCTTCCACGGAAATACATACTACTCCACAAACAAGCTGTTTAACACCTATTACTACGAGGGTGCCGACGGACTCAAAACCGGAACAACCTCTGCATCGGGCTACTGCTTCTGTGGTACTGCAGTGAGAAATGGCAGAAGAATAATTGCAGTAACCATGGCATCTGCTTCATCGAATCAGAGATTTGCCGACATGGTTACACTGCTGGATTACGGCTTTTCTGTATCAGCAGGTACTGCCGCGGGAATATACCATACAGATATACACACCTATATAAACGGATATGAGGTTCCTACATATGTATACACCGACAAACAGACCTCAAAGCCTGTTATAATAGCCGAAAATCTTGCAAGCTATGGCTTTGATGCAGCATATAATGCAGATACTCATACTCTCACTCTCACCTACAATCCCGAATTATCCGTGACACCAATGTCATTTTACAGAGGTGCCCCCGGCGAAGAGGTATTTGATGTATTGAAGAATAACATAACCAAGGTTGTATTTAACGACGGTACATCTGACAGAATTATCTCAAATGTATATAATCTTAATGGATATATGGCAATGGATATAGACGAGCTTGGGACAATATACGGTTTTTCCTGGAGCGATTCTGAGAGAAGTGCTTATATTGACACAAGCACGGTAAAGCGTACATACGGTTCTTCTGCAATTGAAAACACGGTGTTTTTTACAGACATAGCCTCAACAGTAAACGGTACTGAAATACCAACCTTTATGTACAAGGGCGGCGAGTATCCCTACGCGGTGATAATTGCCGAGGATTTGCAGAACTACGGCTTCGACGCAGCCTATGACGAAAATACACATACTCTCAGCCTTACCTATAATCCGGAAAAAGCAAGAAACCCCATACCCATGGACTACTACAAAAACAAAAACGGTCAGCCTGCTTTTGGTATATATAATGACAACACAAGTGTAGAAATAAACATAGGCGGCAGCAAATATATAATGAAAAAGGTTCATTCAACAGACGGATATATATTTATACCGGTTGATGAATTTGCAAATTTTGCGCACTTCAGTTGGAATGATGCGGCAAGAAGCGCAAGTGTGGAGATTGCTGAATAAATAAATTTTACGGCGTGCCGAACCTGCATACCAATAACGGGCTTTGGGAGCATACGTAAAAAGATTGTCTGTAAATCCGCAAATATTCCATTTGTGGGGACGTCAGACTGTCGGATAATTCATAGAATTTAGTTTTAATAAATAAACACTTGTGCCGTGGCACGAAGGAGCCATTCAGGGACGGTGGCAGTCAGATGCTTTGCATCCTTTTTGCATGGAAAATCCCGATTTTCTGTGCAAAAAGCGCCCCGTCCCCACAAAATGGAATATTTGCTTCATAACAACAAATTTATATTTCCTTGCTTATCTCAAAAAACAGCTTACCCTTTTCATCATTAAATGCAGAGCAGATATACTTATCATCTATCCTGCAGGCAGGTCTGCCTTTATAGGTCAGATTTTTGTCGTCAATGATGATTTCGGAGGCTTTTTTTTCTGTAAAAATGCAGGACTCCCAATCCTTTTCTCTCATAAATCTGTTGGTGTCGCTATAGCGGTGTCCAAAGGCTTTGTCGCCGCATATACGCCATACATATTTACTATCCGTAGTAAAATCATTCAATGTAAATTTATCGCTGTAGTGCAGAGTACCTGCAGCAAAACGGTCTGACAGGTCTATCTCCCAGAGAAGACCGTTGTCTGTCATGGCATACACTCTGCCGTTTGCTCCCATGGAAAGCTTTGTCACTCTTCCGCAGCCTGCAGTGAAGACTCCCTCAAAGGAAGGCTCCTCATAAGCCACTCTGGGCACTCTGGTATCCATAACAAAATCCGGTGCTTCGTTTATTCTCTTTGTATCGTGGTCATAGGTGGAAACAGTGATTACGCCGCCGGCTTCATCAAGGATCCTGGTATGGTGCTGACCGTCGCGGCTCCCCGAGGTGGCAGAGCCCGTAACAAAATATGCAATGCCGTCTGTAAAGGAGCTGCTGTCTGTATAGGTATGTCCCATATGGTAATGCCCTGAAAACCACATTACTATCTGTCTGTAATTCCGTGCTAAATCAGTCCATTTTTTGTACCCGTGATCCTGATTGAGATATGCATTTGATGCTCTTACATGAACCAACGGAACCGTAAGGAGCCTGCACCCTGCCGGTGGAGCATGGGTAATCATAACCGTGGGCTTATGGGGATATTTTTCCAACTCTTCACAAACAAGCTCATATGTCCTGTCAGAAAGATAACATTCATTCTCAAAATAAAAATCCCCCTCTCTCTGAGTCTCCATATGAAGGCAGAACACACGAAAGCTTTCAAAATCCAATATCTGACAAGCGGGATAATCTCCGAATGCCTTAAGATAATTATCCTCCACGGAGCCCACAGGTGCAAGCCGCCCACCGGCAGCTCTCTGGACATCGTGATTGCCTATAAGAGGGATTACCCTGCAGCCTGTTTTTGTAAATTCGGTATCAATGTGCTTAAAAACCTCGTAGCTGCCGAAGCCCTCCCAATAGCCATAATCACCCACTATAACAACCGCGTCAGGCTTAACATCCGCCAAGTCAAGAGCAATGCTCTCTACACTCTCCCCTTCTTTATACTGTAAATCACCAACTATTGCAATACGCATATTTGTATATCCTTTCTCAGTTTTTATATAATTCAATCACAGGCGAAGCAAGTATGCCTGTATCCTGGAAGCAGAAATCCTCTGTCCAGAACTCGTTTTTCGTCCATGCCATCGGTCCTATATAATGGAAGGGATCGGAAATACGCTTATTATGTATGGGACCGAAGGTGTTGTTGCGGTTTCCGTAGCACACAAGCTCTATCTCATGCTCTCCCGCCTCAAGCTCAATACGTACACAGAAGGGCGAAAGAGCGATAAGACCTGCATCCCTGCCGTCCACATATACTCTTACACACGGCGCTGTAAAATTCTGTACCTTGATAACAGCAGTGCATTTGTCCGTAGTGATATTTGCCATATAGGAAATATTGCCGCCGTAAAATAACATTCCCTGCTTCCCGAGAGGCTCAAAATCTATTGTACAATTATCCTCAGGCATAAGTGTAATACGGCTTCCGTTAACCCTTGTGCGAAATTCTCCCAGGAGATAACAGGGCTCTATATTACAAAGTATCGAGAAAAATGTCTTTATCACAATTTCGTTGCAGCCTTTTTTTGTTTTGGGCAGTGCCACTGTCCTGATATCTTCATCTGTAAAATAGCCCTTCGGCTCAGATATAACCTTTTCGCCGTTAAGATATATCTGCGCATCACCGGCACGCTCCATAGCAAGGCAAAGCCCATCAAGAGGTGCTGTGCAGTCAAATTCATATTTAATATATACAGCCGAAGGCTCGCTGTCTGTAATCACATAGGGCTGAGCATCGGTAAGCTCAATTCCAAGCCTTTGGGATATCTCCTTGTTTATTTCAAGGACATATTCTCTCCTGCTGTAGCCCTTGCCGTCAAAGGAATATGAGCCTATGTCAAATACTGCGCTGTTGGGTTCGTGACGGCGGAAAACTGCATTTTCCAAAACCAGAGTTTTATAGGGGGCTTCTTCCTTCTTCGTTGTTTTTGGCGGTATGGGCTCTTTTTTCAGGTCAAGAAGTATGCTGTCGCTGATATGCAGGCTGCATTTTACCGTAGTAATACCGTCTTTTATTTCATAATCCGCCGGAAGAATTTCTCCGCTCATGGTATCGTATATCTGCACTCCGTACTCACCCTTTACGGAAATTGTATAATCCGTGGGCTGAAGACTGCTTCTTTCAGGAGATGTCTTTCCCATTTTTTCGGCACGGGCAGCAAAAAGCCAAAGCTTATCGCCCTCTTCACGGAGCTGATATATCATTCTGTTTTTATCAGGAGAATCTGCGCTTTCTATGCTGACTCTGCCCAAGGGCTTAAGCTTTGATGCAACATGGTCACAATCAGATACCTGAGCCTTGCCGTAGAGACTGCGGATTTTGTCCGAGGGTCTGCCGTCTGCATAGCCGGGGCACTCACCTGTAAATACAACAATCCCTCCCTTAGCCGCAAAATCTTCAAGAATTTTTACGGTACTGCTTCTTAAAGTCTTAACAGATGGAACCACCACCGCAGAATACTTCATCTCGCCCACACGAAGGCCATCCCCTGCTTCAACCTTCTGATTAACAAGATTGCCTTCGCTTATAAAGTCAAAATCAAGATTAGCATAAAGAAGCTTTGCGGCAATATCATGGATTTCTTTGTCAAGAGCCTCTACATAAGCCTTTGATTTTTCTTCGGTGGAGAGGGTCAGCATCACTGTTTCTATAGGATGAATAACCCCCACATCCGCAAGCGGCTTGCCCCTTGTAAGCACATAGGAAAGCCTTGCATAGTGGTTCTCAAGATATTTGAATTCTTTGTACCATGGCGCCTGATAGTTAAAGGTCGAAGGATAATCTCTCTTGGCAGAGCCCTTCATGGAATACATAGAAAGATGAGGCACTCTTACGGTCACTCCCATTGCCGCCTGCCAGTCGCCCTGCATTTTGAGACATCTGAAATCAAAGTCCCAGCCGGTAACACCATAAAGCTCGGAGAGCATGGCCTCCTTGCCGTACTGACGCACCACAGACTGAGCCTGCTTTGCCCCGACAAATTCTATCCTGTCAAAAAGTATGTCTATGCCCGGTATATCAAAATACGGATACAGTCTCATTGAGTCGCCTGTCCACCTGAGCTGTCCGTAAAGCTCATCCTCAAGCATGAGATGTCCGCAGTACATAAGACCCTGAGCAGATGTGGCTTCGGTAACACTGCCGAAAAAAGCCTTTGCAAACAGGTCAGTACAGTGATTGAAATAATCATACCTTTCGTTGGAATGGATATTTGCTCTGTCCCACACAATATAAGGAAGCCTGTCGGTAATATCATAGCCATACTCTCTTTTAAAGCTTTCGGGGAGGTTGTATGACCAATAGAAAACTCCCTCGCTGCTGCCATCCTCTTTTATCCACTCATGGGGTCTGTGACGGGGCTCATCGGAAAATATGGTGGGTACAGTGCCGCCGTAGTCAGCACCGAACCACTCATAAAACGGCTTGTGGGTAACCTGGGTAAACTTTTCTGCAGCCTCTTTCATAAAAAGGTCGGAAAAGGTGTAAAAATTAAACCTGTCCGACGGCTCATTTGCCTGACAGTAAAAATAGTATTTTGTGAATTTCTCTTCGCTTTCCGCATCACACCTTATGCAGCTTTTGATATAATTGTTTTCATCAAACTCTATATCAAAGCACGCAACCATGTATGCACTTCCCTCTGCCAATGCCTTTTTGCTGTCCGGCTCTATATAAGGCAAGGTGTTTTTATCCTTTGTTACATACAAGGCTCTTTGACGGAAAACAGGATTTTCAGTTACCTTACCTCCGGCATAGCCCGACGGCCAGCGGTCTTCGTCATACAGGCAGGCAAGCATATCTGCGCCCTTTGCCTCCTGTATGCAGTGAGATATACAATGCATATATTCCTCGCTGAGGTAGGGAGTTGCCATTCCGCCGCGGGGATGCATATAAAACCCTCCGAAGCCCATATCCTTAAAGGCATGTATCTGGCGGGAAAGAGCTCCTTCTTCAAGGCGGGAGTTCCAGGACCAGAAGGGAGCACCTCGGTATTCCTTTGGCGGATTTTTAAAAAGGTTTATATCAAATTGGTCTTTTGTATTTTTATAGTATTTCATAAGCTTTAACCCTCGGCTATCTGTTAAAATCAATTATAAAACATTCGACCGCAGATATCAAGCTAAAAATATCTGCGATCGAGTGCTTTTTAAGTAGAATATTTATTTTCAGTATATCAGGTAAAATATATGTTTTAAAACTGCCTTTGGTATTGGCTGTTATCAATATATCAGCGATACATTGTCTACAGCATACATATCCTCAAAGCCGGAGGACATAAATTCAAAAGCAAAATCAGTTATAGGCTTTCCCTTTAGCGGGCCTTCGGATACGGGCAAACCATTTAAATATATCCTGTAGATGCCTTTTTTGGTATCAAAATCCACAGTATAGTTATTCCACTTGCCGTTATCTGCACACTTGAGGTCGGCAATTATTGCTTCAGCTCCGTCGGAGTACCGGGCAAGCAGACAAACAGACGCGTCCTCAGCCATATTATAATACATGGAAAATGCAAATATAAATCTGTCCGGAGCGGATTCATCAAATGAATTAAGAGACAGGCGGCTGCTTTTCTGCGTGTTTTCATAGCCGTATACCGCGGCACAGCCGTCATACTCTCTCTTACCGCCGAGTCCGCAGACAGTCTCAGCAATATAGCCCTCGCCGTTGAGCGAGTCAAACTCCCACATACCGCAGGAATCGCCGTATTCTCCGGGCATGGCATCGCATAGTACAACATCTATTGTATCATAGGCAAAAGCCTCGTCCCTTCAGTCAAGAGTATTTTTACTCTGATAAGGATACAGTGTATTTTTATTCCAGAAAAATGCCTTAACCTTTGTCATATCCTCTACATTGGTAAGAGAACATTCAAGAGAAGCTGTCATTGAAGGAGTACCGGACGCCAGCTCGATATTAACCAGTTTGCCGTCATAAGCATACTCCGCAATTACAAGAAGACCGTTCATAAGGTCTGCGGTCAATCCGTTGTTGCTTACAGCCTCAGCATAAACCTCAGCAGTACCCTGCGCATTTGTGAAGCTGAGCTCAAATTCGGGATCGTATATACCGAAGGTAGCTGCAACATCATCTAAGGCATAATATGTACCCGGAGTATCGCTGTCTAAAACAAAGCGGAATCTCTTTGAATCAACATTATCAAGAGTGGTGCTTAAGTTGCCGCTGCTTGCTTTAACTCCGTTCATATAGAAATTATATTCTGTGCTGTTGGGATAAAGCTGGAGTGCAAATCTGTTCCAGCCATCCCGGAGATAGACGCTGTTTCCGGCATAATTTGTACCGTTGGTATTGCCGAATCTGCCTGTAAGGTCGTTACCTGCATCTCCCTCATGGTGAGTATAGAGAGAATAGAACAGTGTTACAGGAGCATTTGCCTCGTTGTAAGCTGTGGTTGCATCATCGGGGATGTAGAAGTCCAGATAAGATCTGCTTGCCGAGCTTTCGGTTGACTCCTCGGTAGCCTCGATATATGTCTCAAGACCTATCTTGAGAGCTTCGTCATCCTCTGCCTTTCCGCCGATACCGATAACCTTTTCGGGCTTATAGCCTCTGCCGGTATAGTAGTTTTTATAATATGTCCAGTTGCCGCCAATAGAATAATCTTCATTTATTACAATGTCCTCTGTGGGATATTCTACAGTTCTTACCTCTGTAACAATATCAAAGTTTTCGTTAACACCCAGGTCTGTGGTAAGCTTGAGAGCCGCTGCCTGAGAAAGTACAGCGTCATCTGCCGCCTCGGTACCTGTGGAATCAACTATCTTAACAGTGCCGTCAAGTCCGTAGTACTTGGAAGAAAGACCTGCTTTAAGCTCCGATGCTGTCATATCCGGCTTGGTATATATAGCAGTGTCAGCCATAGAAATGTATTTATCTACATTTGCATCGGAGTGAGAAACTTCTGTATCCGACACCTTCATAACAGAATATCTGAAGTTATCATAATATTTTGTTGAGGTGCAGCCCGCGACATGTATATCATAGAGTCTCAATTCCTGAATGTTTCTGAAAAGATTTGCTTCGTCATTGTACACGATGGGTCTAAATCCGTTTACAGGCTCACCGTCAATGTAGAGTCGGTAGGTGTTCCAGCCTGTAAACACAGTTTTGATATTTGTCCATTTGTTGGTATAAACAGCAGGGTCAAGAGTTGTCACCTGGGTACCGAACATCTTTAAAACACCGTTCTTGTCTATATCAATGTAATTCTGCTTATTTACTTCGGTTAAGGTGGAGTTTGATTCGGTAACACAGTTGTACCTGCCTACTTTCATTATTACAGGAGTAAGAAAGTCACTGTAGAAATCAAATGAGAATACTACATATCCGTTAGCACCGCAATTGACACTGGTATGATAGGGATAGGCTGCATTAAAGCCCTTGGTAGTGATGCTCATGTAGTTGTCTGTCGCATTTGAGCTTGGTGTGCTGATAACCTTGAGAGCAAGGTCTCCCGCTTCTTTTCCGGGGACATTGTCTACCAGAGACCAGGAGCTTCCGTCAACAGAGTTGGCTACCGAAAAACCTCTGGTATAACCCTCGCCTGATACCCAGGCAAGCATCGTATCTGCAGAAGGACTCTTGGTACCGGTGGATACAACACCGCTGTTAAAGTCAATGTCATAGACATCGGAATACGGAACTGCTTCCGCTGAATCTGCGGCAATTGCACCAAAGGGCATCATAGTTGCCAGCATTGCCGCTGTAAGAATGAGTGATAAAGCTATCTTTTTCATAACTTACCTCCATAAATTAAAATATATTCTTTGAGGAATAATCCTCATAAGTACATGATAATTATTTTGTTACAGTGATTATATCGTCTGTCAGGAGCTTAAAGTTTGCAAGGGACTCTACTATGCAAAGCTGCACTGTATCACCGCTCTTTGCAAAAGGAACAGGAAGACTGATTTCATTTGTACCGGCTGTGAGGTCTGCACTCTTGACTGCAGAGCCGCGGAATGTATCTCCGTTCCATGCAGAGTACACCACATATGCTGTTCCCTCTTTTGCCGCATCCAGCTCAATAGTGAGCGAATCACCGCCGAACTCTGATGAAACAAGCCCTACAGAAGCCTCTGACTCTGCAAAAAAGCCTGACAAGAGCTTGTCTCCCAGCATAGTGCCGCTGCTTGTTTCTATTTCTCCGGAAAGCTCAAGCCGGTATTCCCTGCCACCTATAAGACGGTCTTTTAAAAATACTGTTATAGTGTTGCTTTCCTGATTATAGGATGTATCTGCCACCCGCCATGTTATATCGCCATTTGAAACCGTAATTCTCTCCGCTAGGAGTGAATCCGGATTAACCTGCTCGCTGAGAGTGATATTGAAGCTGTTGTCTCCTCCGCAGATTTCCTCTGAGTCAACACCTGTCACAGAGTCAACGGAATAGCTTTCGTATACAGAAAGCGAGGTGTTGTCAAAGGCTATATAGCAGGGAACTCCGTCCTTTGCAGGACCGTATATACGGATGTAATTGAGATTTGTGAAATTTGACTTTTCCTTCCTGAATTCCACATCCGTAATATAAGGCTCTCCGTTGATGTATATAGAATAGGTTCCCTCAGGCATATTGAAATCAATACATAATTTATACCATGTACCTGTAGAATACTCCATCTCAGCACCGGTTCGGTAAATATTGCTGCCGAGACGTATTATATTATTATTCTGAACAGACCCGGACTCTATCATACATACTCTGATATGCGCATCATCTGCCGGATAATCGCTTACATAAAAATCTGTTTCAAAAACCACATGGCTATTCGGACGGGGGTTTACAAAGTTAACATACTCACCGGAGTCCGAACCGAGATCCTGCTCTATACCCAGAGCCATACTTGTCCCGTGGGACTCATCTGTTGTTACAGCCTTTGAATAACCGTTTTTGTGTACAATCTGAACATTGCCGCTGCTGAGAGATGTGGTGCCGGTAGTGTATTTTTCGTAATCCTCATTCCAGATAACGGTCAGTCTGCTCATCAATACATCTGCTGTATAATCAAAGGCCTTTGATTTGCCTTCAGCATCATATACAACTGCTGTTATTTCAATAGTACCGGTACCGAAGGATGAGAAATCAAAGTCGATAATTTCGTCGTAATATGTGCCTGCAAGCTTACCGTTTACATAAATTTCGGTTTTTTCAAAGCCTTCTTCGCAGGTTGCATCAAAAACAACGCTTCGGGTATCGGAATCGGTATATGAATCGGAGGAAGCTCCTCCGTCAAATTCTCCGAAAATTGTAATTCTTTCAGTAACATTGAAGATGATTTTTTCTTTCTCACTGACAGCACCTGTTATATCAACAGCCTCTGCCTCAAGCTCGTGAGTGCCTAAAACGCCTGTATACACATACTCAGCACTTCTGCCGGGAACGGTATCAACAAGCTCGCCGTCCACATATATATTAATCTCCTTGGGACATACGCTGTCTGCGACAACCTTAACCGTATATTCTTCTCTCTCTTCTATAGTCACGGTGTCTGAGGAGAGACCTTCAAAGGAAACCTCGGGGAGCTCATAAATATCGGTTATATCCTGATATGCAGTATATTTGAAATTGTCATAGAACTTCTCGCTGGAAACTCCTTTTTGTGCCATGTTGTAGAGTCGGAAATGGGATATACCTCTGAAATACTTTTCCTGATAAGTCACATCCATGTAATCTGTAAGAGCAGTACCGTCCATGTATACCTTGCATCTATTGTCCGATGTAAGTTCGAACTTCATGGTATGCCACTTGTTGTTTATCTCGGAAGTAGAAAAAGTACCTATGGTTTTACCGCGAAACTTCATGGTGCCGTCGGTAGCAACACTCCAGAAAGTCTGATCATTTACCTGAGACAAGGCTCCGGTGTCATCGGCACAGATATATCTGCCTATACGGATATCGGTATTGGTCTTGCCGTCGGTATAGAAATCGAAGGAAAATTCAACATATCCATTATCTCCTGTGGACATCAGCGCCCATGAAGCAGAATCGTTTGCCCCTGTATACTGAGGATTGTTACCTGCAAGATAAGGCTCTATGTAGTTGTTGGTGACATTGGATGTAAGGGTATTGGGAGAATATACTCTCAGAGCCAAGTCTCCCTCTCTGCCGGGAGCATCTGCCGCACCGTAGCAGAGTGATTCATTTTTGTTGATTATGGAGATTCTGCCGTTATAACCCTCGGGAAACCAGGTAAGCATTATATCATGGTTTGGGCTATTCAGCATCTCCCCGGAAGCTGTTGAAGGGAAGTTCAGCTCAAATACATTTTTTTCGTAGTATATTCTGTCCTGCCCTGACAGCTCTACCTCCAGTGCATTATCCGATTCCTGCAGGTCTGCGACAGACTCTGCCGCAGACTCCTCAGAAACAAATTCTGCAATTTCTGTTGACTCAATTTCAATATTCACTTCTTCGGGAAGAAATGAAGCTTCTTCGCCATGTACCGCCGCAACCGAAGAAAAACACAAAATAAGTAATATTGCCAAAAATCTTTTCATCAGTTACGCCTCCTTATTTGTTTCCCAGAACACGAAGTTCAAGGATATTTGTATTAACATTTGCTGTGTTGCCGTTGCCCACAACTCTGACATATCTGCCCTTTGCAGGAGTAAATTCATATATATGATATCCCTCGGGCATAAGAAGTGAGCTTCCTGAGGTAACGGTGGTAAAGTTTACTCCGTCATCAGATACCTGAACTGTGTAATGATAGCTTCGCTTTTCTGACTGCCAGAAGCCCATCGCAAGAGCAGAAACCTCTTTTACCTCACCAAGATCAACTGTTACGTTTTCGCCTGTGTTAAGGCTGGTCCAACGGCTTGTCATTCTGCCGTCAAACATATTGCTGCCGCTGTTTTCTGCTTGCTTTTCCTGTGAAACCGTAAAGTCCTTTATTGTATACACATTATGTGTTTTCCAGAGAGTTGTATCGGAATCGGAGTATTTGACCACATACATGGTATATGTAGTTCTGTCGGCATTATATACCTTTATAACCGTCTTATCCGACGCATCCTTGGCTTCGTTGAGAATTTCGTATGTAGCGCCGGGAGTGGTGGGAACAACCTTTATCTCGGGCATGGTTCTGTAATCCTTAACCGGTATACGCTGTCCTCTTGATACAAGCTCGCCGTCTGCATATATATCTGCATTGACAGGCTCATATGCGGATGAAACCTGTGCTGATGCATCCTCAAGCTTCCACTGTGAAATCGGTGTGCGCTTTACAACCTCTGCATCTGCTGCCTCACCAAATGCCGCAAGCTTGACAGTGATATTAAAGCTGCCTGTACCCTTTGCCCTTATGGCAAGCTTGGTATATTCTGCATTGGGATTCTGAGCTGTGGCGCCCACAGGGAGCTCTGTAAGCGACTGGCAGGGCAAATCAACAAATTCCCATTCAGGTGCATCACAGTCTACGGTAACATGGAGTGCTTCACCGTTCTGATAGAGTATTGCCTCATTGCCCCACAGTGCTACATCCGCCATTGTATTCATGGTCCAAAGCACATCGCTGTCTACATTTAATGTAATCTCATCGCGGACAGTAAGTGAGCGGTAGTTATCGCCTATATAGAATCCGCGCTTGAAGTCATCGGTTACATCGTACACACTGCTCATATCATATACAATATATGCACTGCTGTCGTTATAGTCTTTTGCTATTATGGGAGCAAAGCCGTCATTTACCATAGCATCTCTGTCTGCCGAAACATTGAATGATACTGTATTGTGAGCTTCGCTTCTCTTGCGGTATATCTGATAATCGGGCAAACCTGTGTTGTAGTCGTCCTTACCCAGGTCGTGAGCCCATCTTACGCCGTTTAAATCAAATACAAATGAGCCTGTATCCCAGTGCATATGATAGCCTCTGTTGGCTCCACCATGCGCCGAGAAGAACATGCCTCTCTCATCGTCATAGCTCTCTCGGATACCGCAGGACTCTGTACCTCTGGTGGTAATAACCTTTGGCAGGTTGTTAAACTGAGACATGGTAACCTGGGGGTCATAGTAAATCAGGTCAAAAATCTCCGGCAAAGAATTATTTACCTCTATATCATACTTACGGAGTGAGCCTGCAGCCGTATTGCCGTAGTAATAGCTGTAGAAGGAATAGCGGTCGAAGGTATAATCTCCGGACAGGGCATCACCAAAGTTGTTTACGCCGTATATACCGGTTATACTCATCATCCAGTCGGGAGCCTCAGACATACCCTGATACTTAAGCATATTGAAATCATCGCCGAAGCAATTGAGCACAGCGCCTGCATAAGCAATAAAATATCTGGTGGTGTGCTCCCAATAGTCGGGTCCTTCAAGCCATGCACCATCCGGTGCAAAGCCCTTGATGGAATACTCAAGTCCGCGTATGCTCTTTTCGGCAACATCGCTGAGATATTCCGGGTCGCTTTCCATAAAGGCACAGGTTGCCGCAAGCAAGCCGCCTATTACCCAGGTATTATAGTTGTTGGTTGCTTTCAGAGAATACCATGAGATATTGGCTGTGCAGTAAGCACTGAACAAGCCGTAAAATCCACTTGCGATGGGTTTGATACACATATTCACCACAGTGTCCTCAATAAAGGCTCTCTGCTCGGGTGTATATGCATGATACATCCAGTCGTAGCCAATGGCAACAGCCTCATTCATACTGCCTGTATCTATAATATGACTGGGGTTTATATCGGGATATGTAGCAAGCTTCTCAAACTCCTGAAATGCTCTGTCCGAATACTTTCTGTCACCTGTCATCTGATATGCAAATCCAAGAGCAGTAAATCTGTTCAGATATTTAAAATGAACAATAGAAACCATTCTGTACTGGTCCTGATACTTGTATTCCAAAAATGGTGTTGCGGGATCGGCATATCCGTCTGCTTCTTTGATAAGCACATCTGCCCATTTTTTGTAGGTTGCGTCTGTCTTATAAAGCCTTCGCAATTCGTCAAATCTGTCTTTATCTGCATATATTCTCGGATGGGCATCGAGACTGCCCAGTTTTGTATTCATCATTTCAAGAAGCTCGTCTGCTTCCGGTCTGTCAAAGAACACATAATCGTCCAGTGCCTCCGGGATTGTGGCATGGTAAAGATTGAAGCTTTCATAGGGCTTCACCACAAACCACTGATATTCATCCGCAATCTCCATATTAAGAGGCTCATTGGATATGATAACAAGTCCGTTTTTGTTTGAAGCGGAATAAAGTCCGCTTTCCCCGGCATATTTCTTTACAGAAACATAATCATCGCCGGATACATTCCATCCAAGCTTTTCTCTGAGGACAGAGGCCTTTACCTCTATCTCATCGGAGGCTTCATCATAGGTCATGGAATCTGCTATGTCATATTTCACATCATTTACCATGAGATTTTCGGCATAACCGTGGAAGGTAATCTTGTCCTTAAGATATTCGCCTACGGGAGTATCGTCATAATAGATGCTTGTCTTGGGATCCTCGCCATGTACATAGGGCTTGTCGTAGCCTGTAAAGGTGCAGTTCTGCATTTTCAGATCGCCGGTGTTGTTTCCCGATGTAAGGGATATACGTGCTATAGAGAGCACATCAATTGTTTTTGAAATGTCTGAGCAGGTTATGGGAACATCCTTGGCTCTCTCCTCACCGTTTATATATACAGTGAAGGTTCTTTCGGGAAGGTTGAGTGCTACTTTGTAATTAAACCACTGTCCGGGTACTACAACATTGTCAAGCACCGTTCCGTCGCACAGCACGATATTTCTGCCTCTGATCATAGCCATATTACAATCGGCATTTGCACCATAGGTCACTGCATCACGAATCATAGGAAACTGAGCATTGGCAAGTCCGTTCTCGGAGACAAAGTCTCCGCTTAAAACAAAATACTTGTATCTCTTGTTTGACACGCCGAGTCTTGTGTGACGGTCACGGGTGATAATGTCTAAATAGCAGTCGCTGTTGGTAGTTTTTTTCAGTTGTATCCAGCTTTCACGGTCAGGATTTTTGTAATCAAAACGGGGAGTTTCTATTACATTATCCTTTGGATATAAATTAACGTTCTGGAATTTGGGGCCGGATATATTCATGTAATACATATTCCAGTATTCGTAGCTGCCTGCATTGTCATCAAAATCTATAAAGCCCGCCTCTGCATCGTTGTAGCTCCTCATATCCTTAGCGGCAAGAAGCTTGTTTCCCGTGTATGCGACAAGATTGTCTATATATGCTTTTCCGGCGGTATTGGTAACGCGGATTGACATACCTGCAAGCTCTGTACAGTTTGCCGCAGAAATATTCTTGGTAACACATTTTCTGTTGAGGAAAACATCGCATACATCCAATTCATAGTTAAAGCGAAAAGCTATGTTGGTGTAGCCGCCGTTTACCAATGCACCAAGATTTTTTCCATTGGAGGCATACATCACATTATCCCTGACAGTTACTACTGTCAATTCTGTACCGTCTGCATAATATACACCAGGTATAAAAGAAAGCTTATTATCCTTTTCTGCCCTTATATCAAAGGATATTACAAAGTCACTGTCTGTCAGTACCTCAAAATCCTTTTTTATAACCGGAGAATTACCCTCTACCATGAGAGCCTTGTTGTGAATCCCATCCTCAACAATCCTGTACTTAAGTGCATTCGTCACAGCGGGACTGTCCGGAGAAGCATTGGTTACATAATTATTGAAGCTTTCGTTAAAATAGTATGTTACTTCAGACGCCGCCTGCACACCGGCTGAAGGAATGACGCAGGAGCTCATAACAAGAATCATTACAAGTGCAATTAATCTTTTAATCTTCAATTGTTATTCATCTCCTTTCCCGAATACATAAATAGTCTGAGTGCTTAGGTTCTGCTGCTTCAGAGCAACTATATCTGCCATATCTCCGTATGCTCTGTAGGAACGCAAATCTGCAGGTGCAACCGACTGCACAGTGCCTGTGACAGCATCATAGCGACATATGTTGTTTGAACGCATCTGAGAGATGCACTGATTAACCGGAGCAAAATCATAGGCGCCTGTCTCTTCATCGATCACAACAGAGTAGCTGCATACCGAGGTATTGAAGCTGTAGAGCTGACCCACCTGATATGTAAGGAAGGTATCTCCCGCATTAAAGGCGGCACTGCGATTATCATAGGCTCTGTTGTTGACAAGCTTATCTGCATTGATATCCACAATAAGCTCTTCTATCTCGCCGTTTTTCAACTTGAAGCGTACAACATCGCCCACACTGAGTTTATCGCCCTCCGGAAGAGGAACACTTACATCACTGCCCATAAAATATTTGTTGAACTTACCGTTTGTCCATATCTCTATCTGATAGCCGATTTCCTCCCCGGCAGAAATGCCGTTTCTGATTTTGGAAATCATACCGCCTGTAAAGTTGCTGCTCATTGCCGAGACAAAGCTGTGAGGCGAGCTGTTACGGGCAACATTGTAGCTTACAATTACCTTTGCCGCACCGTATTCATCCACATCATACACATCAAAATATGAATATACTGTACCTGAGCGTATCTCCGAGATAGACATCATGTCAAATTCCTCTTCGTTGTCCACATCTACCACACTGGTTGTGCCTTCGGCTACAGGCAGTGCAAAGATAAGGGCTCCGGTGCCGTTGAAGCTGGTGCCGAAGCTGCCGTTGCTTCTGAAAGAAAAGCTGGTATCTGCATATACATTTTTTGTAAGCTTATCGTCCTCGCTTTTTTCTGTCTCCATATCTTCAATGGAAACAGTGCTCATATCCACTGTCACAGATGTATCTATTGCAGATATCATACCGTCGCCGTTGAGTCTGTATCTTATAAGCTGAGGCTCAAAGCTCTCTGTAAAGAGGCTGAAAGCGTCGCTGTCCTTCTCTTTGGTTCCGTTATAGGTCACCTTCTCGGCAAAGTCATATATTTTCATAATGCCGGATGAGGTAAACATCTTTATCTGATAGTTATTTTCAAATCCTGTCTGCTGAGCTGTCTTGATAACATAGCCGTAATTATACACATCGGATTTTATATCAATATATGCAATCTCTCCGTCACGTCCGGGACAAAAGCTCACAGAAGCTCCTATCTTAAGCTCCGAAACACAATTAACAAGGGCATAGTCACTGAGAGTGTACTCGGTATCACCGATAACAACCTTGCCATCGTCGGTAAGAGCCTGCACCTCACCTGAGAAAAGCTCGTTTATAACGCTGATATCCGCTACACTTCCGTCAAGCGACTTAAGCACGCAAAGCATATCACCGGGCTGTATATCTGCCAGACGGATAATATTGCCCCGGCTGTCTTTTACATTAAAGAGCACATCTGTCTCATCAATACTGATATTGTTTTCTGCAGAATACATATCTTCTATAACTCTGTCGGTTATATCAAGATTTTTTACCTTAACATAACCGTAGCTGTTTACAAAGATAACATCATATGTCCCGTCGTCGTCATTATCCACCAGACGGACATCGCCCTTTATGCTCAGCATACGGTCGGCGTCTGCATTTGTCACCTTGCCGTTGTATACCTCGGTATAGTTGCTGTCCACCTTAAGGCTTTTTGTTCCGGATTTTTCATCAGGATAGTATCTGAGCATTGTGCCGCTGAAGCTTTCCACATCATCAAGAGAAATGGTGATTTCTCTGTTGTTTACGGGATATGCCGCAACAATTTTGTTGCCGGACACCTCCTCAGAGTAGTAAACCACACAGTTCATACCGAAATACTCATTGAACCCTGTTTCACTCTTGAATTTCTTCCCGTCTACCAGCACATCGGAAGCACCGGAAGTATATCTGTAGCTGATGTCATAAGAGGTTGCAAAGGTACCTGTTATAAGTCCCTCTGTGTACAAAATCCCGTGAACATCGTAGAGCATGGTGGTTCCGCTATACTCGTATTTAACGGAATCTTCTGTGATATATTCCACGTCAAGAATCTCGCCTCTGAGCATATTGTACAGAAGAACGGTCATAACCTCTTCCGTTACAGCAGGTGCTGCTTCTATATACTCCAGAACATCCTTATCATTTGCCACCTTAAGATATCCGGTAGGGTAGCCGCCGCTGTAATTTGCCAGGGTGGAATAGCCCATGGCAGATACTGCGATTTTTACCGCTTCATTATATGTAATAGTATCATTGGGGCGAAAGCTTGTTCCGGTGCTGATTAAACCCATCTGTAATGCATTGTACACACCGGCTGCATACTCACTTCCTACAGGCACATCCTCAAATGGGAGCTGTCCCTCCAATGCGCCGTCAACTCCTGCCAGGTCTGTCACCGCAGTAATAAAATCACCTCTGGTAACGGGCTCGGCAGTAATTTCATCAAAAATATCACTCTTTGAAATGCTGCTTAAAAGAGCCTGTGCCTCAGCGACAGCCTCGCTGTCAACTGTATAGACCTCTGATATCTCTTCCTGTGCAAAGGCTCCGAAGGTCATGCAAAGCACCATTGCAAAAACGAGCAATATGCTGCAGACTTTTTTCATTAATATCCACCTCCAGTACGAATATTCATAATCCTGCAGATAAGCGCTGCGGCTTCACCGCGTGTAAGCTCATCATCGGGTCTGAACTGATTGTTGTAGCCGGTTATAACACCGTTTGCGGCAAGCCTTGCTACACTTTCCTTAGCGTAATCCGCAATGAGCCCATCGTCCTCAAAGCTAATTGAACCATCTATTGTTATATTGTCATTTTCCAGACCTCTCATCAGCATTACTGCCATATCCTGTCTGGTTATATTATTTCCGGGACGGAAGCTTCCGTCGTCATAGCCGTTTACAATGCCGGCGCTGTATGCCGCCGATACACAGGCTCTGAACCAATCTCCGGTCTTTACATCTGAAAAGGTGTCTGTATCTGCCGCACTGAGAGCAAAGAGCTTTGATATAAGCGAGGCAGTTTCTGCACGGGTAATTTTTGCATCGGGTCTGAAGGTATTATCGGTATAGCCGTTTATGATGCCCGCTTCAACACAGGATTGTACATAAGACTCGCTCCAGTGACCTCCTATATCGCTGAAGGTGCCTGCTGCCGGTGCAGTAACAGCAGCTGCGTCAACTACAGGCAGAGATACTCCGCCGCCTGAGCTTTTGCCGGAGGAGGAACCGCCACCGCCTCCGCCTGAACCGCCGGAAGAGCCTTCATCACTTTGCTCATCATAGAAGTCTTCGCAAATTTGGATGAATTTATCGTAAATTTTTTCGGCGGAATCAAGATTTTTTACTGCGGTTTTAAATTCGCCCATTGCCTTAGGTTCATAATATGTATTGAGCTTTTCGTAATCTCCGAGAGAGAGTTTATTTTCCTTGATATACTCTTTTGCCACATCTGCAAGCTTGTATTTATCACCTGCCGCCTTGCAATCGGCAACAAATTTTGCACCGCTGATAACTTCGCCGGGAGTACAAACGCCTATATCATATTCCCGTACTGCACTTACATAGGCAGATTTTTCTTCTTCGGTCATATCCTTTATAAATTCAAGAGCCGTGCCCAAATAAGGCTCGTACAAATCCACAAAATCATCGAGCTCAGCCTGTGAGCTTATCAGGCTCACAAGACCTGAAATCTGCATATAGCAGTCAGCAAAGCTCTGAGCAGTGAAGCCGGAGGAAGGCTTGGCATTTTTTAGAAGGAGATTTATGCTGTCTTTATTTGCCGCAAAAAATTCCGAATCTGCCCCAAAGGATACTCCGCTGAGGCTTTTGCCGGCATTAATATTGGATACCGCTTCCGAAAGCTTCGTATCCGTCACCATAAAAGCGCTTCTTTCCTCATAACTGCCGCATTCAACATAGAGAATATATTCTCCGGTTTTAAAATCATTGTCGAGAATTACATTCTCGATGACTGAGCCTCCGGTGGTATAAGCCGTTTTGTATACCGTCTTGTCCGATGCCCAGTTCTCCTCAGAAAGAGAGCTTCTGTCAAAATCCTTTGGAAGCACAAGCACATTGGCAAAGGGCTCTTGGGGACTATCTATGGTACAGTCAATTTTGATTTTCCTGCCCTGTGCTTCAAAAGAAAAACCGCCTGCAGCGCACACTGCCGACTGCAGTGCAAGGCTGAGACCGAGCACAGCCGCGCCTGATACAAATATTTTATTTTTATTCATCCTTCGATCACCTCAAGATAAAATTAATTACAACTTCACTGCTATCATCATAACATATACCGACATATTATTGTTTTTATTTTTTACATCAAAAGTGTTGAAATTTAACTATTTATTTGATATAATTTTTTTAAGAACAAAAAAGGGGGTGCTTTTGTTGAAATCCATATCATATCCAGTATTTCAGAGAGGCAGGATATATCACTACCATCACAGGATAAACAAGAAATTCACTGAAGAGAATTTTGTATATCATCATCATCCTTTCTTTGAAATATACCTTTTCATGGACGGAGAAGCGGAGTTTATTATAGAGGAAACCGTATATAAGCTCAGCAAGGAAGATATTATGATTGTGCAGCCCTACAAATTTCACGCTCCCATACCCACACCGGGAGTCAGATTTGAAAGAATAGTGCTTAATCCTTTTCCTTCATTTTTTTCGGAAATGCATTGTGAAAATTATCAGGAAATACTCTTTAAAGCCTCGCTCAACCCCAGAATATGCGCCGCCGATGCGGAAAATTTCAACCTGCTGTCCGTTATCTACAGCATAGACAAATACTTCAACGACGATTATACCAACAAAAATATTATAACCAGTGCGAAGATTATAGAGCTCCTCTACAATTTATATTTTATAACAGAATCTGCACAAATCAATGAAAAAAATTCGGAAACAAAGGTTAAAGATACCATTGTTTCCGAAGTTATGAAATATATAAATGAAAATTTCAAGGATATAACCGATGTATCATCAGTTACGGATATATTTCACTATTCAAAAAACTACCTCAACAGTATTTTTCAAAAAAACATGGGAGTATCCATAGCAAAATATGTGAATATAAAAAGATTTGAAAATGTGGAAAAGCTGTACAGGCAGGGGCTTTCTCTGGAAAAGGCAGGCATTGAATCAGGATTTAACAGCTACAGACATTTTGCCTATGCGTACAAAAAGGAATACGGAATTTCTCCCAAAAACGGGCTTAAAACTTAGATGTTTAACCGATAGAGAAAATCCACATTTGAAAATCGAAGTTCGGATTACTCTCTTTCGACCAGTGTGACAGGACTCGAACTGAGAAAGGAGTTAAAGTATGGAATATTTTATCGAAAGCAATGATTTTGCATATATACGCAGAGCTTATATGGTCAACACGGATGCCTTGGAATTTCAGGGGCACTCTCATCTGTATCATGAGCTGTACATCCTCATAAAAGGGAAAACCAGATTTATTATCGAAGGAAGCGACTTTAACCTCAATCCCTATGATATACTTATAATTCCACCCTACAAGCTCCACCGGGCACTGCCAAAAGAAGATACATACTTTGACAGAATCGTCATCAAAATATTTCCGTCTATGTACAAAGGAATGTACTGTGATGAAATAATCAACCTGTTCGAGGAGCAGAGCAATGTTAACCGCAAAATCCCCGGTCACATTGTAAAGAGAAGTGAGATACCCCAGATACTGGACTACATACAGACTCATGCCAACGACAACAATCCTTATGTACTGTCGGCAATACGCAGTAAAATAACCGAGCTTTTATATAAGCTCCATTCAAACTATCAATTTGAAATCCTGTCTGAGCCGGATGGGATAACTCAGAGAGTTATAGATTATATAGACCGCAACCTGAGCAATGCTCTGACAGTACAAAGCATATCAGAGCACTTTAATTACTCCGGCAGACAGCTCAACGCTGTTTTCAAAAAAGACACGGGAATAACCGTGAGTAAATATGTAGACCTTAAGAAAATGCAAAAGGTAATAGACCTGCACCAAAACGGTCATTCCCTTATACACTCCTGTATAGAAGCAGGCTTTAACAGCTACGAGGCCTTTGCATACCTGTACAAAAAGGAATACGGCAGCTCACCCAAAAACAGCTTTAAATAAGCATCTGTAGGAGAACCCGCAAATATTCCATTTTGTGGGGACGGAGCTGCTTTGGCACAGAAAACCAAGCTTTTCCATGCCTAGCCGAAATATAATAATCCGCCCTTGAAAATCGTGGTTCGGATTATTATATTTCGGCTAAGAGCTTCGCCTGTCACCTGCCGTCCCTCTGTGTTCTGTGTTTATATATATCCTCTTTGTCAGACAGCATCATGGTTCTGTATTTGCTGGGCGACGTACCCACAAAACGAGAGAACATGCGGAAATAGCTTCGGGAATTACCGAAGCCCACCATCTCAGCAACACGCTCCATGGTGCAGTTTTCGTCGGCAAGAATAGTCTTTGCGTGCTCTATACGCACATAGTTGAGATATTCCAGCGGGCGTACATCATACTTCTTTTTAAAATTGGTCGAAAGATATGCCATACTCACATTGCAGTGCTCGGCAATCCCCGCAACGGTAAGAGCGGGGTCCATGTAGTTTTCATCCACATAGCGCTTGGCTTTTTCGGAAATGATATCGGTTTTCTGAACAGGCTTCTGGGCATTATGTACGCAGAAATCCTTTATTACGCTGAGAATATGCTCCTTGATTTCGGGAGCATCGGCGTTGACCCCGGCATTTTCTATCATGCCCACAAGCTCAGAAACAGTGTTCTGCTCGTTTTCAAAATTTCCTATTTCAGTAATGGTTCTTATCATTATAGAGGTAAGCTCATAAAGAACGAATTTTACCGCGGTTACCGACTTACCTGTATTGATAATGCTCTTTTCAAAAATTTTGTCTATAATATTTTCGCAGGCTTCGTAATTGCCTATCTGCATTGCTCCTACAAGCTGCTCTCTCATAGCTCCGGATACATAGCAGTCTGTCATGCACGTATCCTCCAGCTCGGAGTAGCGCACAATGTCGTTGGCATTGAAGAAATACTGCTCTACACAGCTCATGGCTTCGTTGTAGCACTCAGGCAACTGGTCTATACTGCCCCTGAGATTGCTCATACCCGCCATAAACTCAATGTTAAAGCTCTCGCGAAGAATTTTCTGAAGCTTCCTGACTGTATCTACAAAGGAATCCACACTGTCCTTACCGTCTATATTTACTATACAGCCCAGCATACCCTCTGTATCACAGTACTGCAGAGAGCATTTTTTGCCCTTTATCAGATCGTCCATCACATTAGTAAGAGCAAGCCGTGCCAGACGGTAAGATTCGTCAGAATCATCATTCATATGGTCAAAGAACATTTCATCGGTTATCTCAATATAAAAAAGCACAACCATATAGTGAGTATAGCCGAAGGAAATACCCAATGCATCCAGAATCTCCTGCTTGTTGGCAACGGGAGTTTTCTCTGTGAGAAGCCGCGAGATAAAGGCTCCCTTTACTGCGTTATCCTGCAGCTTTTCTGTTATAACGCTGTAGGTGCGGTTCTCTCGGACAATATCAGAAACCTTGTTTTCAATATAGCCGAAGCTCTGCTCTCCGGAATCCTCACCGCCGCCGAAAATATTAAGGATTTTGCGTACAGGCTTGTAGTTCCGCTGGGTGAGCACATATGCTATAAGGGTGGTTATAATAATGCATATGAGATTATATATTATAACCTGAGTACGTGCTTCGTTTATAGTCTTGCGGAAAACATTCTTATTCATAAGGTACACATATTTCCAGTCGCTGTTTTCGGAGCTTGCAGATACAATAACCTGCTCACCAGCGGCAGAAATCCCGTCTGCTATGCCGTATTCATCAAAAATACGCTGTGCCTGCTCAACATCCCCCTTTCTTTCGGACATAAAGATTTTGTTCTCTGAGTCTACTATATAAAAAGCTTCGTTGTATTTTTCGTCGGAGGCTGCAGGGAAAAACTTATTGTAATCCACCTCTACAACCACTGTGGCATAGGGTATAAAGCGCTCCGACCCGTACAGTGAAAGCAGGTAAAGCACATAGGGAGTATCGTTTTCGGGATATACCGCCACGAAATCTCCCGGGTGATTGCTCCTGACCAGCTGAAACCACTTTGAACGCTCCATCCTCTCATTGCCCACATGAACATCATAAAAATTACCCGCATCGTTGCACACTTTTATTCCTGCGCAGTAGTCGGAATTGTGGAAATATACATAAATATCATTGAACTCGCCCTCGATGTTTTTGTACACAGACAGAGCACGGGACACCTCCATGATGTTGTAATATGCCATACCCTTGGTCTCACGGGACAGTGCCACATCCTCTATCTCATAGTTATGGGAAATCTCAAGGGCAATATTGCTCACCAGCTTGCGCAGGTTGTCTATGCCGTTTTTGCGGTTTTCAAGAATTTCTGTGATATAATGACTGTTTTGCAGGCTGATACTGCTTTCTATACGGAGATAAGCTATAAAATTTACAAATACGGAAATAAACAGAATAAACATGTATGAAATAAACCATACAAATACTATTTTTTTGTTTCCGAATATTTTATTCATAGCTTATCTCCTTTCTTTTGCTGAACATATGTAATTAGTTATAAAACAAATTTCATCAATGCGCCGGGGCGCAAGATCCTTCGACTCCGCTGCGCTTCGCTCAGGATGACATAAGTGTTAATTTGGTTAAGTTGACAGTATTGCTTGTCTAAAGGGAGGAGTACCAAGCAACGCTTGGCAGAGGGATTCGTCCTACGAACCGAAAATGCCGTAACTGCGGCACATCCTAAAGGCTGTGCCCTACAACTAAAGTGCAAACTCACTGCACATAAGCACAAAAGTGCCTGTGCCATGGTTGTCGTTTTCTATTCTCGGCCTTGCTATATACTCCTCATAGGTGCACATAACATTTGTGCCTACGCTGATTTCAGGAATAACTATTCCCTCATCGGTAAAGCGGATTATATTCTTTATACCTTCAAATGCCTTGTCCGCAACCTTGGAATACTCCTTATCTATATAGCCCTTTCTTACTGCCTTGTGATAGGAATATGCAAAGAGCGATGAGCATGAGGTCTCGCACCAGTTGCCCTCTCTGTCGGGCTCATTTACCACCTGATACCACAGACCCTTTTCGCTGTCCTGATATTTTGCGGCGTTCTCAAGAAGATCCTTCAGCATATCCAGTAAATCTGCCCTGCCGGGATGACTCTCGGGGAAGCAGTCAAGCATCTCGCAAAGTGCAACACTTACCCAACCCATGGCTCTGCCCCAGAATATTGAGGATGTGCCGGTTGCGGGATTTGCCCATTCCTGAGTATTCTCCGCATCCCAGGCATGGTAGTAGAGGTGAGTCTCGGGGTCGCGTATATGGTCACGCATAAGCATTGCCTGATGATGCATTTCGTCAAAAAACTCGGGTGCATCATAAGCAGCTGCATAAGAGGTCAGCAGAATTCCTGCCATAAAAAGTCCGTCAAGCCACATCTGATCGGGAGTTATTTCCTTATGGAAAAAGCCTCCGTAGCGATTTTTGGGATATCTGCGTATTCTATCTATAGTGCTGTCTAAAGCGGTTTTGTATTTTTTACAGCCAGTTTCACGGTACAGCCTTATAAGCAGTACTGCAGGCATGAAGTCATCCAGCAGCTCCTGCTGCAGCTTGATTGTGCCGTCTTCCTCAATCATATAGTCTACCCAGCTGCGTATATAGTCGAGATACTCTTCCTTCTTGCATACTGCATAGCAGCGCTCCATGCCGAGCAGAAACACACCCTGGATATAGTTAAAACGGTCAGGGGGGCCGGGAAGCTTATCTACAGTATACTGACTTATTACAGTATCGCACATTTCGCAGGCTAAGTCAATGGGTGTTTTTTTTTGTTGTGTTCATAATCGTTCTCCTGTTTATGTTGTTTCGGTATTTTATATGTTTTTGTATGCTAAGATGGTTTGGCAAAATTCCAAATTTTAGTTTAGCGAGCTGAATCTCGCCTTGGAGCGAAAGGCTTCTCCCGGAGGAGAGGCTCCGCCGAAGGCAGTGGTGAGGCGTAATTCTTGTATTACTTAAGATAGACACCTCATCCGAGTTGCTTCGCAACCCACCTTCCCCTCCAAGGGAAAGGCTCACGCACGAGTGCTAAACATCCCGCTAAACTAATATTTTCACTTATTAACCAACATTGTTCTTTTACATTCCATCAGTTATTCTGCAACTATACTTAATCTTGAATTTGCACATACAGGTGTGATATCTGCCTTCCAGAGCATAACATTTATAAGCACTGCACCTTCGGGCACCTGGGCAATCTGCTCTTCGATAAGCTTGCCTGCCTGGCAGGGGATAATATCCACATCAAGAAGCTCACCGTTTTGTTCAGCGTCAAAATATGCTATAAACAGTCTGGAATCGTCACCTGAGGGCATATAGCCGTCTACGGAAATAATACCATCTTCATATGCAGCGGAAACATATGCGTCTCTCTCGCTATTTACAGTAATCTTAAGGTTGTCAAAGTACATACTGCCCTGAGTTGAGGAATTGGCAGAGAGCACCAGACCGCCGCAGGGACTTGCCTGATAAGAATCCAGGTCTTCTACAAGGAGAGCGTCGTTAATATATACATCTGCAAGACTTGCTGCTGTATCAATCTCATATCTGATTTTGTACCAGGTATCGGCTGTTACGGCAAAATCTTCGGCATTTACCCATTTGCTGTCCTTCTGATATTTTGCATGTCCCAGAGTAAGGTCCAGGTTGATTTTGAAGCCGCCGCCACCGCTGCGTTTCTCTGCAATATTGTAGCTCTGCTTGCCCTTGAGCATAACCTCAAACTCTACGGTATATTTCGCTGCTGTCTTGGCAAGGTCTGAGTAATTGCGGGATACATAGTAGGGCGTGTGAGAACCGTTAAAGGAGCTGTAAAGGCGAAGTGCATTGCCGTGAGCCTCGTCAACCTTCTCTATGGACACAAAGCCCTTGTCGGGAGTGCTTGAAGTGCGGAAACCGCCCACGCTTTCTACCACAGCACCTGTTGTATAATCTTCAAAGATGTCTTCACCGGACAGAGATGTACCTGCTGCTCTCACTGCATGAAGTGTGAGAGTAACATCATCCACATATATATTGCCCATCATACCGTTGTTGCGGTGGATGTAGAGATTTGAAGGCGAATAGTTGTCACGGGCAATGATACCATCCTTTATAAGCTCGCCGTCAAGATAGAGAGCAAAGCTTGTGCCGTCGGTCACCTTAATTGCAAGGTTTCTGTAGTCGCTGAATGAGATATTCTCTGCAAGAACCTTGTTGGTGCCCTCACTGCCTTCACGGTAATTTATGGTATACACTCCTTCCGACTTGCGGGCAAACTCAAAGAATGCACCCATATAGATATTTATTGAGCCTGTGGTAAGCTTGGGATAAATATTCATGGAAGCAGTATAATCATCCGCTCCGCAAAGAATATCATCAAATTTAAACCGGGTAGAGGTTCCGTTGGCATGATAGAGCTTTGCTATCTGCATAAATCCGTCTGGCTCAGCAAGCTCTGCATCCCCTTCGGGAGCGGTGTATACAGCTGTACCGCTTGCCGTCGGAAGATCTGTTGTAACGCCGATGTTGTCTACATACATCTTACAGATTGCACCTGAGCCCACTGTGATTGTAAGCTTTTTGAAGTTATTGCTATTTCTCTGAGGTACATTTTCAAATGCAAGCACTCTGTCCTCACCGCTACCCACATACAGGTCAACAGTTTTTGTGCCCTCGGCATCTGTTCTTACAGCCAGAGTGATGTGCTGAAAATCGCTGAAATCATACTGAGTTTTGTCTGTATTAACCCATGAGGTGCCATCATGATATTCTATAGTACAAAGCTGTTTTTCATAATCTGCACAACGGATTGAAAAATCCGCACCGAGAGTGATATTTACTGTATGTGCGCTTGTGAAGGCAGTCTTAAGGTCAAGCTCAACGGTATAATCATCTACTCCGCCTGCAATTTTGGTATCGCTGAGGTCATAGTTAACAATACCGGTCTTGCCTGTAGCGGTTTTGTCCAGCTTGAGCACTTGATTTTCTACAGACACTGTCATTACATCATTTTCACTGCCGCTGAGCATATCTTTATTTGCGGCGGTCTTTACGGCTGCTTGCACATTGGCAAGTCCGCTTGTATCGGCAATTGCCGCAAAGCTCTCCAGAAAACGTCCGTTCTCGGGCTCTGACACAACCTTTACGGTTGAAGAGGATGCAGAGCTATCGCCTGTGCCGGCAATAATTTCATCTGCTGCTTTGACAGCACTGCCTTTGGTGCCTATGAGGCTGTCAAAGTCCTGAGAATATACAACAATATCCTCAGCCTCTGCCATAACGGGCATTGTAAACATGGTTAAAAGAATTGACAAAACAACGGTAATGCTTAAAATTCTTTTTTTCATTTTTATTCTCCTTACTTTTAATAATTAATTTATGTGAATTTTAAAAAGGCCGTTTTAGCCGAAAGAGTATAATCCGAACCTCGATTTTTGAAGGAGGATTTTCACTTTCGCTGAGTTAAAATGTTTAATCAATCACGAAGAAATTTTTCGTTGAGATATTTCAGTTTTTCCTTACACATATTCCAGCAGGGATCCTCGGGACCGCAACAGGTCCTTACAACAGTTCCCCAGATACCTGCCTTCTTTTTCATATCCATAACCCTTTCGACAAGTTCCCAATATTTCTCAGACTTTTCTTCCCAAAGAATATATTTTGAACCCACATAACTTACACCCTCTCCGCATACAACAGGAATATCCGGATAATCCGAAAGAAGTTTCTTTACATTTTTCAGATTATCCTCTGCTTTTTTCAGATACAAATCAAAGCTGCCATCAAGCTCCTGCTCAAGATACATATCTGTTTTATCGGATAAAGCTGTATCAAGGTTATTGTACAGACAAACTCTTTCATACCAGTCATCAGCCGCCGGTCTCAGTTCTTTTCGGGATTGTCTCACATCGTCCTCTGTGACCGTACCGCTGAAAAGCTCCGGATGTTTTTCAAAAGTTTTGTCGTAAATATCCCACAAGTAATAATCATGATAGTTATACACCTGCATATTTGACGGAATCTGTCTTTTGTCTGCCCAGGGAGTATATGAATCGAATGCGAACAAAATCTGAGGATGTCTTTTTCTGAGGTGTTCAATTGCGGCTTCATGTTCCGCTTTGAATGCAGACAGTTCTTCATCACTGAGTCCGTTCATACCGCCATATCCGTTAACAAAAGGCAAACCGTCCGCCTCGTTGAAGATTTCTGCAAAGGCTATGGTACCGTCAAGCCTTTCCCTCTCAAGCTCACAGAGTATATAGTCAAGAAATTCTGCAAATGCCATAAATCTTTTGTGAGGAGCAAGCTCAAAAAGCTCTTTCTCTACGATATCTCCCTCACGATGAAACCAATAAGAATGAAGGTAGTACCAGGACGACAGTATAATATATACACCGTACTTTTTTGCAGCTTTGCACAAGTCTGTTAAATTCCCCAGCAAATCACAGCTGCCTCCGTCACCGTATATATCTCCCTGTTGGCGCATAACACGCGAATATTTTCCAAACACATCGGTACGTATTTCGGATGCTCCTCTTTTTTTGCCGTGCAAATCGTGAATAAATCCGGCTCCGCTATCTACACGAATACAGTTGAATCCCAGTTCTTTATGTTCAAAAACAAGTCTGTCTAAATCATCGTACAGAGAATTTTTGCCGGGAGTTTTGTATATAGCCCAAAGCGGGAAGCTTATTGTCAGTCTGCGAGGAAGATTTTGTTTACAATTCATTTTACAAATCTCCTTATGTCTTAGTTGGAATATATACGTCCGCCTGTAAACACAGGCACTGCAAGACTTTCAAAAACATATATTTCGGCTTTGGCACCCTCCGTTGCTGTTACTGACATGTCAACTGATTTTTTCTGATCGGACGAAAGAGTTATTTTCTCCACATCCATGCCTATGTATTTGTTGCCGTCCCATGCGGTCATTACCACATAAACGGTCTTTTCATCGGCGGAGGAATTATAAACAGAAACTGCCGCCTGCTGTGCACCGCTTGCATAGGAGAACTCTGCATCTGAAATTTCTATGCCCTTCATCTCGGTCTTAATCTTTATCTTAAGAGGTACCGATATGGCAACTCCGCTATCGAGCTGAACATCGCCGCTTATAGTGAGGATGTATTCGCTGTTTGAGTTTAAAGCTTTTTTGGGAGTAACGGTAAGCCTGTTGTCTGCAGTGCTCCATACTACGGATTCTACAGGGACGTTGTCACCGTCTATATCCTTAAGTGTTATTGTATCGACAGTAACACTTGACTTTTTAATAGCTTTATCCAGAACTATATCAAAGCTTTCGGTATCGGGAGCTATGATGCCGTCTCCGGTTACAGATACAACCACAGGATATTCATATTCCTTAAGCACCCTGACATTGTCTATAGCGGTATATGCCTTGACATCATCGTTTCGCTGTCCGTACAGACGGATATAGTTTGCCGTATCGAATGCCGCAGAAAGGCTTGCTCCGCTTGCAACCTGCTCTCCGTCCACATAGGAATCAAAGGTCTTTGACGCTACATCTATGTCAAAGCGCATGTTGTACCAGGTGCCTGTATCGTAGCTGAAGCTCTTGCCGCCGGAGGCGGCATTGGATTTAAACTGAACCAGTGTCTGCTCCGTGCCGCTCTTCTGATATACAGTGAGCTTTTTATCGCCGGAGGCGTCCTTGGCGCTTACATACAAATCACAGGTAAGAGTGAATTTATCTGTTATACCGCCAAGAGGAATGTTAATAAATGGCAATTGGCCGGAGGCATATTCATCATTAACGGTATCCATACCTACAATCAAGCTTGTTCCGTGAGCCTCGTCAACTGTGTCGGCAATTACATATCCTCTCTGGGAATTCATGGCAATTCCGGATGCTGTCTTGCTTGCACCGTCAAGCTCAAAGCTGCTGTCCTCAAATACTGACGCAAGAAATTTGCTGTTGACGGTAAGGGTAAGCACTGCCTCTGCCATATCGCCGTTGTTTGACTCAGCAACAGCCTTTATCACTGTTTCGGAAACACCCAGACCGCTTATGTCAAATTCATAGGGCGCTTGTGTAAGAGTTGCTTTAAGAGTATCGTTAAAATATACTCTGACTTCCTTTATACCGTCGGCTGAGTTTGCCCTGACGCTGATTTTGTCAGCATCCTGAACGGATATATCAGCGCTGCCGGTATAGCCATCAAAGCTTACTGTTGTGGCAGAAACTGTATCGGCAGTTTTTACTTCAAATTCATGACAGCCTATAACATCTGCGACTGCCGCTCCGTCTATGTCTGCACCTCCTGTGATTTCTACCATGATGCTGTCTGCATAGGTATCCTCGATATAATCAATCACAGCGCCGTCTGAGCCGATGTACGGATAGTCGGTGATACTGCTATTATCTGCAACAAGACTCCGGCTGTCGCCGTTTCCCAGATATATTCTGTATTGTGCAATATAGTTGTAAGGATTGCGGAAATATGATTTCATCTCTTTAACAGTAACGGGCTGAGCAAAGTCTGCAGTGAAGGTATCTCCCGCAGTGGCGCTCCAGTAGGTCGCTTCTTCTGCCCATGCATGGATATCTGCCTCACCGTCTGCCGCAACAGCTGCGGTATCGTTGCCTGTTATATTTTTCATAGGAACAGTATTGAGCTCTTCCTGCTCAAATCCGTAAATTTTTTCAAGAGCTGCCTCACCATACAGCTTACCAATACGCTTCTGCGCTGCATTGTCAAAATGGGTTTTGTCGCCTATATCACGGCTTCCTGCAGAGCTTACCACATAGCAGTTGCTTACATAGGAAGGAAGCTTCGCAATGCAGTTTTTGTTGAAGTTCATACGGTTTGTGATTCTGTCTGCATCCACACCGAATCCAGGAATTTCGCCTATGATTATGGGAAGGTCGGCTACTCCCAGGTCGGAGCGAAGATTTTCGACCAGGGTCGAAAACTTTTCTATATATGACGAAGGTGTGCTTGAGATATTGGCACAGCCCTGATGCCAGATTATACCTCTGAGCGTGCCGCTTTCCATAGCGATTTTTGCTCTTTTTACGGCTTCTTCATAAAGGTCGTAGTCCTTGGTATCGTGGGTAAAGCCCTTCTGCCATGCTTCTATGGAGGTGTCTCCTCTGGCATTGCTTATAATACCTATCTTTTTATTCTCTCCGCCAACGCTTTCGGACACCGTCTTTGCAAAATAGAATGCAGGGCTCAGTCCCTGAGTTGCATCGGTCTTTCTCACGGTGCTGTAGCGGTTGAAGCCGCACCATTTGCCGTCTACATACTGTGCCTGTGCTGTCTCCCACTCATCGTCACCATTGAGAAGATATGTGTCCGGCAGAGATATCTTATCCTCTTTTTCAAGAGGGGCACGTCCCGCCATGTTTGACTGACCTATGGCAAGATACAGGTCAAAATCCTCTTTTGCTACAGCAGGTGCACCCACCGTGGGCACATCTGAGGCAGAAACTGCATTTTCCGGCAGTTCGGGATCCGGCTCGGGCTCGGGATCCGGCTCGGGGAGAGTTTCTATGGTTGTATCAGTTGTGACAACTATATTGTCCAGAGTAAAGCTGCCGGTCATGCTGTTGCCCAGGTCAAAGCCAAGCTTGGTAAAAGACTGAGTATATCGCTGAGGAATGTCTGCCTGAACAAGGCGGTTGCCTATGTACATATCAACTTTTTCTTTGTTTTTTACCAAAAATCTGATTGTCACACCGTCTTTGAGATTGTACTCGGTATCTTCTGCAACAATCCAGTTTGAGCCGTCGTTCCACTCTACCGTATACATTCCGTCTCCTGCCGCTCTTATAGCTACGGTGCTTCCCAGGCGTATGTTTACTGTGTATCCGTTGGCAATATCTGCGGTAACATCCATAGACACAAGATAGTCGCTGATACTTGCAAGCTGCGAAGAGAAGTCAGCCTCAAAGCTCGCATTGCCTTTTGTGGTCTTGCCTATGGAAAGAAGCTCATTTTCTACATTGGCATAGGTTGTGTTATCACTGTTTTGCTTAAGGGTATATATACCTTCTTCGGAAATGTCTGAAATACTTGAAAAATCCTGACTGTATACAACCGGATTTACCTCAGGTTCTTCCTCCTCGCCGGGGATATATACCTTGATATTGTCAACGGCGATATCACCTTTAAGACCGTTTGCCAGCTCAACAATCATCTTGTCAAAAAGATAATTGTCGTTGTTTTCCCTACGTGGAATGTCGGTCTGAACCAACTTACCGTCTATATACAAATCTGCTTTTTCTTTGTTTTTTACAACAAATTTCACATTAAGTCCGCCCGCAAAATCATAGGCGGTTTTATCCGACGTTATCCAGGCAGAGCCATCGTGCCATTCCATAGTATAGTTACTGCCCGATGGGCGAAATGCTACACATGAGCCAAGCTTTACGGATACCGTGCTGCCGGATGTGGCAAGCTTAAGGTCAAAGGACACAGTATAGTCGGCAGCATCGCCTATATATGATGCCATATTTACTGCTGCTGTAGCCGCACCCGAAGCAGTCTTGCCAAACACAAAAGCTCCGTCTGTTATATTGGCATAAGAGCCGGCAGCTGTGTTGTGATTTACATTGATTGCAGCTTCTTGGGACAAATCGGTAATTGTATCAAAATCCTGTTCAAAGAAAACAGTCTCTTCAGCGGCGGCAAAGCCGCTTGATATTGTCATTGTCATACACAGAGCCAGTGTCAGAATAAGCGCTGCTGCCCTATTAAAAAATCTTTTTTTTATCATCTGAACGCCTCCTTTAATCTGAGTGCTCTGAATTCGAGAATATTTGTATTTACATTTACGCTGTTGCCCTGTCCTATCAGCTTGATGTATCTGGCATTTAAGGAGGTATCAAACTTAAATATCTGATATTCCTCGGGAGCCGTCTCGGAAATATAGCTGTTTATAAATGTCCAGTTTTCTCCGTCAACCGAGCTGTACAGGTCTATATTGTACTTACGCACACCGCTCTGCCAGAAGCCTGCTGCAATGCCGTCAACGGTTTTTACCGAGCCTAAGTCAAATACAGCCTGCTCGCCTGTATTGAGGGTTGTCCAGCGGGTAGAAAAATCATTGTCAAGCATATTCTTGCCTATATTTGCAACCTCGGGCTCTGAGGATACGCTGAAATCGGTAATCTCAACCTCGTCGTACACAAGCTCTTTTACACCGAGGACTGTGCTGTAGGGTACAATATATATTTTGTAATTGGTTCTGTCGGCATTGTATACTCTGATAATGTTTGATTTTGTGAGAGTATCTGATTTTTCAAGCTCCGCATGCATTGCAGGGTCAGCCGCCTCCACTATAAACTCGGGAAGCGAGGAGGTATCGAGAACAGGGATATATGACAGATTCTCAAACTTTTCGCCGTTCATAATAACATTGTAGCTATAGTCTGCCGTATCAGCGTTCTCGGCTGTTGCTTCCGGCGCTGTCCACTGAGCAATGGGAGTTGTATCCACCACACCCGGCAACTCTGACATGCGCACGGTAAGGTCTACCTTGCCACTGCTAACTATGCGGATTGCCACCTTGCATATGCCGCTGTTGGGGTTCTGTCCTTTGCCCTCGGGAGAGGTTGGCAGTGGTACTGCATCCATTATCTCAAGCTTGAAGTCCTTTGCACTTGTCTCAAAATTGACTGCAAGGGATTTTCCGTTTGCTGAGAGTATTGCAGTATGGTCGTCTATAATCTCGGCATTTGCCTGAGTATGCATAAACCAGTATATTTCCGAATTGTTTTTGCTTAACTCAATCTCATCACGGACTGTTACTGTGCTGAAATTGTCATCAATATAAAATCCGCGTTTGTAATCAGACACATCTGCATACACATCGCTCATATCATATACGGCATAGGCTCCGCCGCTTCCCTCTTCACTAGCAATTATGGGAGCATAGGCTTTTCCTTGCTGATTGAGTGGCTGTCCGTTGTTTATGCTTACGGTATTGTGACCCTCGGTTCTCATTCTGTATTTTTCACTGCCTGAGAGCGAGGAGTTATAATCCTCGGCGGGAAGTGAATATGCCCAGCGCTGACCGTTCATATCCAATACAAAATCGCCTACATCATAATGAGAATGATAAAATTCTACAGGGCCTCCGTGAGCGGCAAACACCAGACCATCATAGTCAGTATAATCCTTGTGCACTGCAAAGAGCTCCAAGCCCTTTGCCACAGTCATTTTAGGCATTGCCTCTATCTGCTCTGGCATTACATCAGGGTCATAAAAGAGAGCATCATATGTATGGGCGCTCTGTGCCTTCATACGGGAATCGTATGCCTTTGTGAGAGTTCCGCGCCTTGCGGCAAGAAGCTCAGGATGATTGAAGTATTTGCCCATAAATGCCATAGGGAAGTTGGCATAGGCTTCTTCCGGTCCTGCATCGTGATAGTTATATGTAGAGAACATACTGCGGAGTGCCATATTGGTGATACCGGTTACCTCTGTACCAGGGAAGCGGGACAGATTGAAGTCTGTGCCGTATATTGTCTGCAGTGCAGGGAAAATCTGAGCCATAGCGTGAGCTACGATTGTCCAGTAGTTGGTACTCTCTACCCATGCGCCGTCGGGATAGAGATTCTTGAAGGTGTACTCCATACTTCTGATGCAGTGCGCCAGCAGGTCAGAGCAAATCTCGGGATAGGTGTCCATAAAGGCGATGGACATAAGTATGCTTCCGCTGTTTGTCCATGCATTGTAGTTGCTTATCCATTTGTTATAGTAGCCCACTACATTGATATTGCCGTCGTTTCCTCCTCTTACGGGCGAACGTCCGTAGAAACCGTCATGTATGACCGTAAGATGGAGTCTCTTGGCATTCATCTCAATATTTTCTCTCTGCTCCGGGGTGAATGCATCGTAACACCAGTCATAGCCTATTGCCACACCTGTGCCGTAGGAGCCTGTGTCTATGGGATGACCAGCATTCATATCCGGGAAGTCGTTCAGCGCATTGAGATTTGCCCAGGCACAGTCTGCATATTTCTTGTCCCCTGTTATCTGATATGCAAGACCCACCGCAAACATCCTGTCTCTCAGGCGGTTTGCGGTAACGAGAGTTCTCAGAGCATCGTCGTATTTGTAGAAGATGGGCTCCTGATTGCAGTAGCCGTCTGCCTGGCTGATAATGCTGTCTACAACCAGCTTCATATATTCATCTGTCTTGTACTGCTCTCTTATTCTTGCAAAGTCATCGGCATCTGCCATAACTCTGGGATGAACCTCACCATTATTTGTAGCTTTATTGAAGCCTTCAAGGAGATATTCCTTGTCCGGGCGGTCAAAAAGCATATAGTCATATATATACTGCAGTGTACTTAATCTGTTGATATAGCCTGTGTGAATTTCTCTTTTATGATAGGGTATCTCCTTGGACGCGTCAAAATATATTGGCTTTAAGGATGTGATGATAAATCCGTTTGTATCGTCAAAGGTATGACAGCCAAGGAGCTTTTCGGCGGTTTCTCTTACAGGCACAAGTCCGTCTTTATGAGCACCGGCAAAGGTTATGCTCTTGCCGTCAAGGCTTGCACTGCTGCCGTCGAATACAACATTCTTGCCGTAAGCACGGTTAAAGTCCTCTGCTGAAACATATATCTCGCCGTTTTCATAAACAGGCTTTGCGGTCATAAGGGATTTTGCACCCTGTGACCAGATATTCTCTCCGTAATAGTGGAAGCAGATTTTGTCTGCAAGGTAGTCCTCTATAGGCTCGTCGGAGGAGAACATGGATGTATATATTTCTTCGCCGTTGTATGGCTTATCAAGACCTGTGAATTCCATATTTCTGCACTGCATTTCACCTGTAAAATCGCCGCTTCTTACCTGAACTCTGGTAAAGCTTAAGTTTTCCATCTCTTCTTTAATCTTTACATTTTCCAGAACCTTTTCTCCGTCTACAAACAGGGTGAGCACATGGTCCTCCAGGTTGGCATACATGGTGATATTAAACCACTTTCCCTTGGCTGCAACTCCGTATATAACCTTTCCGTTAAACAGAGTTATGCTTCCGTCCTCATTGACTCTTACGGGATACAGGTCTATATTTGAGCCGGTGGTAATGCTGTCTCTCATAAAGAATATGTTTGCACTGCCGTCACCCTCGAAATCGCACATAAAATCACCGGAGAGCTTGAAGTTCTTATATACCTTACTGCTTCTGTAGGTGGTAAAAATCTTTGCCGTTATATTCATGTAGCAATCAGAGGAATTGTTCTTTTTGAAAATGATTCTGTCGCCCTTATCGGCATTCTGATAGTCAAACTTTTCGCAGATTATTTCATTGCCCTGGTCTACAAAGGTGGTATTGGGATATCCCACATAACGATGGGTTATATAATTGCTCTTGAAAAAGCTGAAATCTCCCAAATCGTCTGTTATATCCACAAATTCAATACCATCGGCAGAATAGGTACCGCCTGGCAGATTTTTCATAAGCTCCTCCCCCTCGTATACAATGAGGTTGTCAAGATACATACTCTCTGTCATTTTTTCGTCACGGGTGACAGTGAAAGAGTCAAACACCGCAGTTGAGGGCAAATCCCAGTCCGAAAGGACGGGCTTGCCGTTTACATACAAGGTATAGTCATTGCTCTTTTTGTTAAGTGCAACGGATATACGGGTAAAGGTATTGGAGTTTATTCCTGTAATGCGCTTTCCTATGCTTGTGGTAATGACATTATCCTTTATCAGCAGCAATGCACTTTCACTGTTGCCGGCACTGATGGTTATTTTTGCATCAATGCGGCTGTCTGCAGATATATCAAGGCTGATGATATATTTTTTTGCACTTGTGTCAAAGAGCGCCTTCACCGAGGTTGACTGCCCGGGAAGAATCTGCATTGCCTTGTCCTGATTGCCCATATCAATGGTTCTGGTTTTGGCACCTGTTACCGTTATTTTGTCCGATGTGCTGTTGGTAGGAACACCATCAAAGGGCTCGGACATGATTATATTTGTTTCCTTTGCAAATGCCATAGCGGGCAGCATTGTAACCATAAGTGCCGCACACAGGGCAAGAGCTGTTATTCTTTTAATGCTTTTCATTTAAAAATCCGTCCTTTCTTCAGCGTTCGTACACATAAACGGCATTCGGCGACTGGTAGGACATATATGCCACTACGTAATAGTTGCCCTCACCATAGGTCTTGTAATCCTTAAGCTCGCTTAAGGTAATGGGTCTTACTTCGTTTTTCTTTTCATTTATAAGCACCATATTGGTTGTAGACAGCTTGAGATTTATCAGCTTATCAAAGCTGTAGGAGAAGCCTCCGTTTCCGTCGGAGGTTTTGCTCAGGTATCCGTAGGTAGTGCCCTTTGAGTAGAGTGCCCCGTAATAATAGCTTATGTTGGTGGGGTTTTCAAACCGGATATCGCTTCCTGCTTTTGTATTAGGCACAGGCACATCACCCGACCCGTCAAATACCAAGGCTATGCTTGAAATTATATTCTGACTGCCGGCAGAAAGCTCTATTATATCGCCGCCGCTTAAGGTCTTGCCCAGGAGTGCGGCGTCCTCATTCCTGAGATAATATGTGGTATATGCTCTGTTGCCGTACACATGGAGCACATAGCCCTCATCGCCGTCGGGAAGCAGCCCCCGCAGGGCAGATTCCACTATATAATTCTGCCTTGCAAAAATCTCTTCTCCCTTGAGGACAATTGCACCGGCTGTGCCCTGGTCGCTCAGGTCATACACATCAAAGGTATAGTTTCTGTTGCTTGACAGAGATTCACTTCCTGCCACTGTAAATGCAGCAGCCTCGGCAGATTTGATTTCGCTGTCATCAGGCACGCTGAAAATAACTGTTCCGTCTACATTAAAGTAGGGTGCACAGGACTTGCCACCGCTTCTGTAGTTAAAGGAAGTAACTGCGGCACCCGCACTGTCTGTGAAAGTAAATCTGCGCAGAGTATCCTTATCGGTCACAGTCTCTGCTTCAAAGTCAAAGTCCGTTTCTGCCAGGTCTATATTTACTATATACTCGCCCTCTGCATCGGTCTTATAGCGGATAAGCTGGGGCGTCACCTTGCCGTTTACACTGATGGGTGTGAGAATATCATCATCCTCTGCAGGAGTCTTATCACCGTCAAAGTACACTCTGTCGGCCGAGTATATTTTTATCTCACCTGAGGCGGTATAAAGCTTTATCATTACCTCGCTGTCCATACCGTCATTTATGATTGCATCTATAAGATACCCATACTGCATAACATCGGCAGAGGCATTGGCAACAACTATATCATTGGCACGGCCTATGATAAACACGCCGCTTGAACCGGGAATAAGCTTTGACGGATAGTTTGCATTGGCATAGCCGGACAGCTCATATACATTGCCGTCTATAACCACATCTTCATCAGAAACATCGGTGATGGTTCCTGTAACCATGGTACCGCATTTGCGGAGTATGGCAAAGGCATTGTCATCTGACATAGCAAGGGTGAGCAGGTCTCCGCTCTTTATATCTGCCAGCTCAAGCTCATCGCCGTCGGCTGAATATATAAGAGCCGCTGTATCATAGGGCTCGGCATCAAAGAGATACACAGAGCCGTTGTGGTCGGATACGGAATTGTTTCTGGTATCCACATAATCTACATACAGATATTGATAGTCATATACAAATACATATTCATAGGCGCTGTCCCCGTCGTTGTTCAAAAGGCGGAAGCTTGCGCTGTCTCCGGAGAGTGAGTCAAGGTCAAAGCCGGACACAACACGTCCGTTGTACACAACAACCGCTCCGCTGATATTCTCGGTTTCTGCTCTGCCGTTTTCCTTGTAATATCTCAGGGAGGTTTTTGTCATTGCTTCTACATCATCGCCCTCAATGATAATTTCCTCATTATCAACCGGAATGATTATCTCGGCGCTACCCATATCGTCATAATATACACACACATTCATACCCAGCATATCGGGAGTGGTGGTATCGCATTTGTAGGAAACACCCTCTACCTCAAGGGTACCCTTATCCATAATTGCAGTGCCCGTGCGGTAGGAATTATATCTTGTACCGGTAACGATTCCCTCAGCACTGCGGAGTCCGTGGACAGACTCCATATAGTCTGTATCTGTTCTTTCATATCTCACGGTATCGTTTACAATGCCGGTGCTTCTCACAGTGGAGGTAAGCAGGTTGTACAAAAGCTCCTTTACCATCCCCTGAGTCATACCGCCCTCTTCTGCTTCAATATTCTTAAGCAGCTTTATGTTCATGGCAGCCTTTATGTAGCCGGCGGGATAGCCACCGTAATACTCGCCGATATTGCCGTAGCCTATGGCGCTTACTATCATCTTTACCGCTTGCTCATACTGTATGGGAGCTGTTGGCTCAAAGCTATGGGCAGGGCTGATGATGCCCGCCTTGTAAGCAAAGGTTATTTCTGCCGCATAGGGTGTAGCTTCGTCCACATCGTCAAAAACCTGTTCAAAGCCTGCCCCTTCTCCAAGGCAGAAGCTGCGCACCAGCGCGCCGGTAAACTCTGCTCTTGTGACAGCCTCGTCGGAGAAAAAGTCCTCACTCAGCAGATAGTCTGCAACCGCAGCTGCCTCAGCACTGCCGGAAAATCCCTCGGCAGAAGCAAAGGGAATGCACTGCAGCAAAAGCAGAAGTATTAAAAATACTGATATTATTCTGAATTTTCTCATATTTATCTCCATTTCTTCAGCTGTTTATTCCGCTGTAATTACACGGCACAGGATTGTTGCTGTTTCCGCTCTTGTAAGATTTGCTCCGGGGCGGATTGTGTTGTCCTCATAGCCGCCTATGATGCCTGCCGCCGCTAATTTTGCCACGGCTTCTACCGCATAATCGGCTATATCTCCACTGTCGGCAAATTCTACCGCCTGCTCCCCGGCAAGGTCCCATGCTCTGCTGATGATAACCGCAGCGTCCTGACGGGTTATGGGAGCATTTGGCGAAAAGCTTGTGTCTGAGGTGCCCTTAACCAAATTTCGGGCATATGCACCGTACACTACGCCTGCATACCAGTCATCGGCTGTCACATCTGCAAACTGACTTCCGCTGCCGTCAGGAATATCAAGGATATTGCCCAGCATCTTTACAAACTCGGCACGAGTAACCGTACTGTCAGGGCGGAAGCTGCCATCGGGGAAGCCGCTTATTGCTCCGCTGTTTTTAAGAGCAGTGATTTCATTCTCAGCCCAATGACCCTTGGTATCGGTAAATATACTTTCGGTCACGGGCGCTTCTACAGGTATATAGGTGGCATTGCCTCCGGAAACACCGGAAGAGCCTCTGCTGCCGGAAGAACCGCCGCCACCGCCCGAGCCGCCGGATGAGCCGCTGTCCTCTTCATCCTCTACCGCCTCTTCAAAGAGAGCGGTTATATCTTCCATATTTTTCACTTCATCTACAGAGCTGTATACAGACATAAACACCTTGTCACGGCTGTAGTCTGTGGAGAGGTCGTTGTAATCCTTAAGAGATATACCGTTATCCACGGCATAGGCAAGGTATTTTTCCTGCAAATCCTCAAAGGAGGATGCATTTATCATTTTTGCTGTCATACTGAGGTTGCCGTATATCTCGCCGAAATCTCCATTCACACCGTGGGATGATGTAAAGAGAGCTTCAAGAGTCTGCTTCTCGGCAGCTGTGAGAGGTGCATATTCCTTGTCATAGTCAATAGAAGAATATGCAGAGTATTGCAGGAGACCCTCCTGCGCCGATATATCCCCCTGCTCAATACGTGCAAGGGCAAGACCGTTGTAATATGCCGCTATCAGGCTCTCTGCATCATAGCCTCCCGAGGGCTTGAGGGAATATATATATTCGCTCACAGCCTTGCCGTAGGCTGTAAGTGATGCACTGTCAAAGTAGATTTTTGTAAGCTCTTTCATAGCCTTAAGCACCTCCGGCGCATTTTCTGCATTATTTATGCCGCTAAGGTCGCTTTTTGAAACAGCTCCGGGAACAAAGGCAAAATAGTTGATGCCCTCAAGGTCACTGCCATAGGTTCGCAGAGCATATTCCCCTGTTTCAAAGCCTGAGGGAATAACCATTGTCTCTTTAAAGCTGCCGTCTCCGGAAAGCTTAACGGTTTTGTAAATTGCATTGTCAAGCTCGGGGGAGCTTTCGGTAAGACTTGCAGGATTTACATCTGCGGCAAAAATCGAAAATGTTGCATAAGCAGACTTTCCGTCCTCTATTTCACCGAATATTTCAAGCTGTCCTGTTGTCATATCAAAGTCAATCTGAGTTTCTGCTCCCGCTGTGAAGCCTGCTCCTATCAGGGAAGCTCCGCACAGAAGGGTTGTAATATGTTTTAGTCCTTTTCGCATTTGTTGTACCTCTCTTTATATTATTTTGCCAGATATCTCTCATACGCCGACTGCATAAGCCCGATGATACGGTCTATGCCTTTGCGGTGCAGTTCATCTATCATTTGGTCATAATTCTCCATCGGCTCTGCGCCTATAATAAATTTTACAATCATTTCGTTTGTATATGTGTTGATATCATTATTAAGATGTGCATATTCGGTAAGCTCATCATCCTTCATATACAGATGAGGCAGTGTATAAGCTGCCACGTCTGTATCCGACCAGGTTTTCCAGGCTCTCTTCTGCTGAGGGAGCGCCGCATACTGCTCCATGTACCGTTTGTCCTGAACAAAAGGCCCTGTGTAGCAGGAGCGAGTGTATCGTGCTAAAGCAACCGACATGGAGTAGCCATCAGGATTGTCGGTAATGAGCTTGGTATATGTGGGATAGCCGTCTATCATATTATAGCTCTCACCCTCTATACCGAAGTTGTAGAGCATATAGCCCTCTTCGGAATAGCCGTAGTCAAGATATTTTATTGCCATGTCAATATCATTACAGCTTGTTGATATAGCGTCAAAAGCTGTTGCAGACGAAGTAACCGGTAATTGATACATACCGAATTTTGCCCTCATGCCTTTTTCCGGCACAGGAACAGGCGCACCCTCCAAAGAAAAATCTGAGCCTTCAGGTACATTTGCCATCATCTGACCTATACCCGAGCCAATGGCGCCGAATGTGGCTCCACTGCGACCGTTAATGTTGTTTGCACTGTAGGTTTTGCCATCAAGGGTAGCAAAGTTGGGATCAATAAGACCTTCGTTGTACCAGCGGTTCATAGTCACAAGATAATCCCGGAAGCTCTCGTCCAACAGTCCGTATCTTACCCTGCCGTTTTCCAGATAATAGCCTACAGTGGTATTAAAGGCAGAAGCAAAATGATTTACGGATGAATTAGAATAGGGAGTTTTCGCTCCTTTTTTGTCTCTGAAGGCAGTGAGGACCGTCTCCCAGTCGTCAATGGTATAAGGCATATCGAGCCCCAGACTCTCCAGCCAGTCTCCCCTGATTATTATACCCGAGGAAAAACCAAGACTGATATCGCTCCTCACAAAAGGAAATGAAAACAGCTCGCCGGAATCGGTTGTGGCAAGTTTTTTTATTTCCTTGTTTTGTTCAAGATAGGACGCCAGATTGGGCGCTTTATCAAGATGCCTTGATATATCGATAATAACCCCTTCCTTGATTGCCTTTGCCGGTCCGCCGGGGTAGTTGAGCCAGTTGTACTCAATAACATCAGGCAAATCTGCCGAAGCAACCATGAGATTAAATTTCTCATAATCCCGTCCACTGGGTGGATGTATAAATTCTATATCCACACCGATTCTTTCCTGAAGGGCTTTTGCAAGCTCGGTCTCGCCAAAATTTGACACCGTGGCAGAAACATGGTCTACCAGAGGCATCCACACTGTAAGAACATCTTTTTGTCGGTCCGTTTGTTTTTGCTCTCCGCCGCAGCCGCAAAACAACATCAACGACGCGACCGCTGCGTAACAGATAACAAGTTTCAATTTCATAACAAACTTTACCTTTCTTAAAATCAATCAAAACAAAAATAACAGGTCAGCCTGTGTACCGGCTGAATATACAGTCAGTTGTTTAGCATAATTATATCACATCTGCTTCTGCATTGTACAGAGACTGTTTTTTATATTTTGTGACATTTTTTTATATTGTAAAATATTGTCGGAAGTCAGTAACCATGCAGTGGCGGGGGCATTATCATTTTTGCAAAAAAATACCGACAGTCATACCATATTTCAATTTCCCAATGCAAAAAAAGACAAAAAAATCACCCCATCCGCACATTATATGAGGATGGGGTAAGTTACTTATTATTTAGATTTCCGGATAGTCATCTGCTGACTGGATAATCGGTGTAACAATATCAACATTGTGATATGTGTCAAGACCTGTACCGGCAGGGATGAGCTTACCGATAATAACATTTTCCTTAAGACCGATAAGGGGATCCTTCTTGCCCTTGATAGCTGCGTCTGTAAGAACTCTTGTGGTTTCCTGGAAGGACGCTGCAGAGAGGAAGGAGTCTGTAGCAAGAGCTGTCTTGGTGATACCGAGAAGTACTCTGGTGCACTCGGGAAGAGCGCCGCCTGCGTCCTCTGCCTTTTTATATGCTTCAAGGAATTCTGTTCTGTCGATAACAGAACCGATAAGCAGATTTGTATCTCCAGGCTCTTCTACTCTGATCTTACGTATCATCTGACGTACAATAACTTCAATATGCTTGTCATTGATATCAATACCCTGGAGACGGTATACACGCTGAACCTCCTGGATAAGGTAGTCTGTAACTGCCTTGATACCGTTATCGCCGCTTGTACCCATAACTCTGAGAAGATCCTGAGGATAGATGGAGCCTTCTGTGAGCTCCTGTCCCTTTCTGATTTCCTGACCGTCTGTTATCTTGATTCTTGAACCGTAAGGAATCATATAGCTGCGTGTCTCGCCGTTTTCATTGGTGATAACAACATCTCTCTTCTTCTTGGATTCCTCAATTTTTGCAACGCCGGCTTCTTCTGCAATGATTGCAACACCCTTAGGCTTACGTGCTTCAAAGAGCTCTTCAACTCTTGGCAGACCCTGGGTAATATCTTCACCCGCAACACCGCCTGTATGGAAGGTTCTCATAGTAAGCTGTGTACCTGGCTCACCGATGGACTGCGCCGCAATGATACCAACCGCTTCGCCAACATCAACCAGATTGCCTGATGAAAGGTTGGAGCCGTAGCATCTTGCACAAACACCGATTCTCGCCTGGCAGGTAAGAATACTTCTTATCTTTGCCTCGGTTACGCCTGCATTTGCAACTCTCTCGGCATCTGCCTCGCTCATGAGCTGACCATCTGTAACAAGCAGTTCACCTGTTTCCGGATGAACAATATCCTGTCTTGCGGTTCTGCCGATAAGTCTGTCCTTAAAGGACTCGATAACCTCGTTACCGTCTTTAATTGCTTTTGCAACAATATAGTCATCGGTACCGCAGTCGATTTCACGGATAATAACATCCTGGGATACATCTACAAGACGTCTTGTGAGGTATCCGGAGTCAGCTGTACGGAGAGCTGTATCCGCAAGACCCTTACGGGCACCGTGAGTTGAAATGAAGTATTCCAGAACGTTGAGTCCCTCACGGAAGTTAGCCTTGATAGGAATCTCAATCGCTCTACCTGATGTATCCGCCATAAGACCACGCATACCTGCGAGCTGCTTAATCTGGTCCTTACTACCACGGGCACCGGAGGTTGCCATCATGTAGATGGGGTTGTACTGATCCAGTCCGTCCATAAGGGCATCGGATATATCGTCAACTGCCTTGTTCCATGCAGTGATAACGTGTGCGTATCTTTCTTCGTCGGAAATAAGACCTCTCTTATAGAGCTTACCGATTTTGTCAACTTCCTTCTGGGCAGCATCAAGGATTTCCTGCTTGCTTCCCGGGATAATCATGTCGTTTACACTGATGGTGATAGCGCCTCTTGTGGAGAACTTGTAGCCCAGTGCCTTAATCTGGTCGAGAACTGTAGCAGTGCCGTTTGTACCGTGCTTTCTGATACATTTGTCAAAAATCTTGCCGAGACCTTTCTTATCAGCAACAAAGGACATACCTATTTCCAGTGTGAGGGGACCCTCCTCTTCTCTGTTGACAATGCCGATATCCTGAGGGATATTTTCATTAAAGATAATTTTACCTGCTGTGGCGTCAATCATGCCACTCACTGTCTCACCGTCAATAACTCTTGTATTGATAACCTTGATGGGAGCATGGAGTCCGAGAGATTGATTCTCATACGCCATAAGCACTTCATTAAAGTTGGTAAAGTACTTTGCCTCACCGGGCTCACCGGGGAAGCAGCCCTCTTCGGTAAAGGTAGCAGGCTTCTTTCCTTCTGCTTCCAGCTGAGCATTCAGCTCGCGGAGTGAAGGACCTTTTGCAATAGCTTTCTTACTGTTTTTATTAAACTCCTGATTGCTCAGGTAGCATACAACATCTCCGGCTTCAAAGCCTGTGTCACCGGGATCGATTATCTTAACTTCCTTTGGCTTAAGTATGGTCAGGTAGTATGAGCCAAGTACCATATCCTGTGTAGGAACTGTAACAGGCTTACCGTCTTGAGGCTTAAGCAGGTTGTTTGCAGAGAGCATGAGAAATCTTGCTTCTGACTGTGCCTCAGGTGAAAGAGGTACGTGAACAGCCATCTGGTCACCATCAAAGTCGGCATTGAAGGCTGTACATACCAGAGGATGAAGTCTGATTGCTCTTCCCTCTACCAGGATAGGCTCAAATGCCTGGATACCAAGTCTGTGCAGTGTAGGTGCGCGGTTGAGGAATACAGGATGCTCCTTGATAACCTCTTCCAGCACATCCCAAACCTCTGTTTTTACTCTCTCAACCATTCTCTTTGCACTCTTCACGTTGTGACAGATATTATCTGCAACAAGCTTGTGCATTACAAAGGGCTTAAAGAGCTCCAGTGCCATTTCCTTAGGAAGACCGCACTGATAAATCTTAAGGTCAGGACCTACAACGATAACAGAACGTCCTGAGTAGTCAACACGCTTACCCAACAGGTTCTGACGGAAACGTCCCTGCTTACCCTTGAGCATATCAGAAAGGGACTTGAGAGGTCTGTTTCCGGGGCCTGTAACGGCTCTGCCTCTTCTGCCGTTGTCAACCAGTGCGTCAACTGCCTCCTGAAGCATTCTCTTTTCGTTACGTACAATAATATCGGGAGCCTCCAGCTCAAGAAGTCTCTTGAGTCGATTGTTTCTGTTTATAACTCTTCTGTAAAGGTCATTAAGGTCGCTTGTTGCAAATCTGCCACCGTCCAACTGAACCATAGGTCTGATTTCGGGAGGAATAACGGGAACAACGTCCATAACCATCCATTCAGGCTTGTTGCCTGAAATACGGAAGGATTCTACAACCTCAAGTCTCTTTGCAATTCTTATTTTCTTCTGGCCCTGCTGAGTCTTGTCGAGCTCCTCCTTGAGCTCAGCAGACAGCTTATCCAGGTCAATATCCTGCAAAAGCTTTTTAACAGACTCTGCACCCATGCCTGCCTTAAAGGCATTTGAGCCGTATTTGTCAATATTATCTCTGTACTCTCTTTCGCTGAGAACAGCCTTATATTCAAGACCGGATGTACCGGGGTCGGTAACAACATATGAAGCAAAATAAAGTACCTTTTCAAGAATTCTGGGACTCATATCCAGGATAAGACCCATTCTGCTGGGGATACCCTTGAAATACCAGATATGAGACACAGGAGCTGCAAGCTCAATATGACCCATGCGCTCACGTCTTACCTTGGCGCGGGTCACTTCAACTCCGCAGCGATCGCACACAATGCCCTTATAGCGGATTCTCTTATACTTTCCGCAATAACATTCCCAGTCCTTGGTAGGTCCGAAAATCTTTTCGCAGAAAAGACCCTCGCGCTCAGGCTTAAGTGTACGGTAGTTTATGGTTTCGGGTTTTTTAACCTCACCGTATGACCACTCTCTGATTTTTTCGGGTGAAGCCAAACCAATTTTAATTGACGCAAAATTATTAAATTCTGACATAAGCTTCCTCCTTAATTATCGCCGAACAAGTCGGTGTCATCAATACTGCTGTCGATATTGTCAAAGTCAACAACATCAAAATCGTCGAGGCTGACAACATCGTCGGTATCAAGTATATCAGGTTCTTCAACATCGTCAAATGAGATAAACTCATCATCATCGGGCTCTTCCACATCATCGAGAGACGAGGAGCCGAAATCAAAGCCGCCGAGAACATCACCGAAGATATCGTCTGTCTTTTCATTCTCATCGGAATCCAGCTCTTTTTCATCGTCAAATTCCATGGTTTCATAGTCTCCGTCGGATTTTGTCATCTTTACATTTGATTCCTCTTCTTCAATATCTTCTCTGATAATAACCTCATTGTCACTCTCATCAAGCACCTTGACATCGAGACCGAGACTCTGAAGCTCCTTGATAAGAACCTTGAAGGATTCGGGGATACCTGATTTAGGCACATTCTCGCCCTTAACAATGCTTTCGTAGGTCTTAACTCTTCCCACAACATCATCGGACTTAACCGTGAGTATTTCCTGGAGGGTATATGCTGCACCGTATGCTTCCAGTGCCCATACCTCCATCTCACCGAATCTCTGTCCGCCGAACTGAGCCTTACCGCCCAGAGGCTGCTGTGTAACCAGTGAGTAAGGACCGGTGGAACGTGCATGAATCTTATCGTCAACCAGGTGGTGGAGCTTGAGGTAGTACATATAGCCTACTGTTACCGGTGAATCAAAGGGCTGACCGGTTCTGCCGTCATAAAGAATGGTCTTTCCGTCCTCGGGATAGCCTGCCTGCTTGAGCGCTTCGGTTATGTCATTTTCATGAGCACCGTCAAATACAGGTGTGGCAATCTTCCAACCAAGTGCTTTTGCAGCGTATCCCAGGTGAACCTCAAGAACCTGTCCTATATTCATTCGGGAAGGTACGCCCAGAGGGTTAAGCACAATCTGCAGCGGTGTACCGTCTGGCAGGAAGGGCATATCCTCTTCTGGGAGAATACGTGAGATAACACCCTTGTTACCGTGACGTCCTGCCATCTTGTCACCAACAGAGATTTTTCTCTTCTGGGCAATATAGCATCTTACCAGCTGATTTACTCCGGGAGGGAGCTCATCGCCGTTTTCACGGGTAAATATCTTAACGTCAACAACAATACCTGCCTCACCGTGGGGTACACGGAGAGAGGTATCTCTTACGTCTCTTGCCTTTTCGCCGAATATTGCACGGAGAAGTCTTTCCTCGGCGGTAAGCTCGGTTTCACCCTTGGGGGTAACCTTACCTACCAGAATATCGCCGCTTCTTACCTCGGCACCAATTCTTACAATACCTCTTTCGTCAATATCCTTGAGTGCGTCCTCACCAAGGTTTGATATATCTCTGGTGATTTCTTCAGCACCGAGCTTTGTTTCTCTTGCTTCGCACTCGTGCTCTTCTATATGAATTGATGTAAATACATCTTCTTTAACAAGTCTTTCATTAATAAGGACAGCATCCTCGTAGTTATAACCTTCCCAGGTCATAAAGCCGATAAGGATGTTCTTACCCAGGGCAAGCTCACCGTTGCAGGTGGAGGGGCCGTCGGCAATGATATCGCCTGCCTTTATTCTCTCGCCGTTTGCAACAATAGGACGCTGATTGATACAGGTGCTCTGGTTGGAGCGGAGGAACTTGGTAAGACGATATTCTCTTGTCTGACCATCATCCTGAAGCACTGTGATTTTATCGGCAGCAGCCTTTTTAACCACACCGTCTGCCTCTGCAACAACACATACTCCGGAGTCCTTTGCAGCTCTGTATTCCATACCTGTACCTACTATAGGCGACTCAGTCTTAAGGAGCGGAACAGCCTGACGCTGCATGTTTGAACCCATCAGTGCACGTACTGCGTCATCATTTTCAAGGAAGGGAATGAGTGCTGTAGCTACAGATACAATTTGCTGAGGTGAAACGTCAACATAGTCAACCTCTTTCGGGTCAACCTCAAGAAATTCGTCTCTGTATCTTACAATAACTCTGTCATTTACAAATCTGCCGTTTTCATCAAGCTTTTCACTGGCAGGAGCAACCTTGTAGTTGTCCTCGGTATCGGCAGTCATATATTCTATAATATCGGTTGCCTGACAGCTTTCCTTATCAAACTTTCTGTATGCTGCTTCAATAAATCCGTATTCATTAACTCTTGCATAGGTAGCAAGGGAGTTGATAAGACCGATGTTAGGACCTTCAGGAGTTTCGATAGGACACATTCTTCCGTAGTGGGAATGGTGAACGTCTCGAACCTCAAAGCCTGCTCTTTCTCTTGACAGACCGCCGGGTCCGAGAGCAGAAAGTCTTCTCTTATGTGTAAGCTCTGCAAGGGGGTTGTTCTGATCCATGAACTGTGAGAGCTGTGATGAACCAAAAAACTCCTTGATTGCCGATACAACAGGTCTTGAGTTGATGAGAATCTGAGGTGTAACATTTGAAGGATCCTGAGTTGTCATACGCTCTCTCACAACTCTCTCAAGTCTTGCAAGACCGATTCTGAACTGGTTCTGCAAAAGCTCGCCTACACAGCGGAGTCTTCTGTTACCCAGATGGTCGATATCATCTGTTGTGCCCATTCCGTAATCCAGATTGCAGTGATAATTGATTGAAGCAAAAATATCTTCAATTATAATATGCTTGGGAATAAGCAGGTCTCTGTTTTCATCAATAAGTCTCCTGATTTCCTCTTCATCGTCAGAGGATTTGAGAATTTCACGGAGAACGCTGTATTTAACCTTTTCTGTAATTTCAAGGTCGGATATATCAAAGGAGATAAAGTCTGCAATATCAACCATATCATTGGTAAATACCTTTACCTCTTTGCCGCTTTCAAGCTTAATCCACACAGTATTTACACCGGCTGCTTCCATAGCTCTTGCCTGGCTTGATGATACAACATCTCCGGCATTGGCTATTACCTCGCCTGTTTCTTCGTCTATAACATCCTTTGCAAGAACCTTATTCTTGATTCTTGAAGAAAGAGCCAGCTTTTTATTAAACTTAAATCTGCCTACCTTTGAAATGTCATATCTCTTGGCATCAAAGAGCAGGTTATTGATAAGTGTTGTGGCACTGTCTACCGTAGGAGGCTCGCCGGGACGAAGCTTTTTGTATATTTCAATAAGAGCTTCCTCAGCATTTCCCGTAAAGTCCTTTTCCAAGGTCATCTGGATCTTCTCGTCATAGCCAAATACATCTAAAATTTCCTGATTTGTATTAAGACCCAAAGCACGGATAAGCACTGTAACAGGCAGCTTTCTGTTACGGTCAATACGTACAGAAAAAATATCATTGGAGTCTGTTTCATATTCAAGCCATGCGCCGCGGTTTGGAATAACGGTTGCAAAGAACAGCTCTTTACCTGTCTTGTCATGCTGCATATCGTAGTATATACCGGGGGAACGCACAACCTGGCTTACTATAACACGCTCTGCACCGTTGATAATAAAGGTACCGGAATCAGTCATGAGCGGAAAATCACCCATGAATATCTCCTGATCCTTTATTTCGCCGGTTTCGGCATTAGTGAGCCTAACCTTAATTTTTAAAGGCTTTGAGTATGTGGCATCTCTGGACTTACACTCCTCAATAGAATACTTGGGCTTATCCTCCAAGTAATAATCCAAAAATTCAAGCTGCAGGTTACCCGAAAAGTCGCAAATCGGAGATACGTCCTTGAGAACGTCCTTGAGACCTTTGTCGATGAACCACTGATATGAATTTTTCTGTACCTCAATTAAGTTTGGCATCTCAACAATCTGTTCGGTTTTTGAGTAACACATTCTCTCGTTCTTGCCAAGCTTGATAGGATGTACCATAAAATCACTCACCTCATCATATAATTAGTTGCAATCACTTGCAAAATAGCACGAATTTTGTTTTAAAAATTCTCCGTTTTAGCCAATTTTTACCTTAGTTATGTAAACTTTAATTGTAATGTTGCACAAGGAAAAAGCACCAAAAAAGGCTATAACTGCAATTTACTATGATAGCACAAGTTTATTTATTTGTCAAGCTTTTTTGTGAAAAAAGTTTTTTTCGCATCTGCGGAGCGTTGCGCCGCTCCCCATGAAATTCATTATTCCATATGAATTATTGCAATCCGTAGTGCGTGACGACAGACTGTCGGATAATTCAATTGCCGCACAAAAGAGCCGTTCAGGGACGGTGGCAGTCAGATGCTTTGCATCCTTTTTGCATGGAAAATCCTGATTTTCTGTGCAAAAAGCGCCCCGTCCCTACAGAATGGCGAGCAAAATCGGTAATAATTCGACAGCTTGACGTAGGGCGTGACGAACCGACACACCGATAACGGGCTTTGGAGCATACGTAAAAAGATTGTCTGTAAATCCGCAAATATTCCATTTTGTGGGGACGGAGCTGCTTTGGCACAGAAAACCAAGGTTCTCCATGCCAAAGGGCTTCGCCTGTCACCTGCCTCCCCAAATGGCGTTGCTCTTTAAATGTTTTTTACAACAAAACACCCCGCCGTTTTTAAATCAAAAGCGGCGGGGATTAATCAATTCAATTAACAAACAAGCTGTTTTCTATTGAAATGATACATATTAAATTTTATTCACCTACATTTATTGCCACAGGAACAAGCTTTGCAATGTCATTCCATACAAATACCTCTCTCTTATAGCCGTCTGCACTTACGGGAGCGCTCACATTTGTATCGCTATCTGCTGCAAGTACAACATCCTGTGCAATAACAACATCCTTAAAAACTGTACCGTCAAAATATGCAACGATTACATCAGTAGTCTCATCTGCAAAGCCGTGGTTTGTTATAACAACATTTTCATCGTCAAAGCTCTTTGCTTCGATATTTGCAATAGCTGCTATAACGACATCGTTTCCTTTTTCAGTTCCGCTGTCCTTTGCAGGATTTGCGGCTCTTGCCACAGACCACTTGTATGCATCTGAGCCGAGAGGGGCATAAATGTTCACTTCACTGAGTCCAAGATATACATTTCCGTCACTTTCATCCAAACCACGCCATAAATTCGCTTTAATATCGCATGCAGATGCAGGGAGATATACATTCTCGATTTTTACATCTCTGTTGATAAGCTCACCGGCACTGAAAATACCTGTAGCGCCTTCATGGAATATCAGGTCTGTTGCTACAACACTGACAAAAGCAAATTCCTTACCTTCCTTCACGCTGCCGGGTATTGAAATGCTTTCAAGATCGCCGGGCTTCGGAGACTGGAGGAACCATCTGCCTATTCTCGTAATACCGTCTTCAACAACCACCTTGTTGTATCCGCTGATAGCATTCCAGGGGAAACGTCCCTGATAGTTATCGCCGGCTTTATCGGGCATATCGCCTGTTCCCACCTCTGCAACGTCGGATATGATAAGTGTCTGTGTATCTGCATCTATCTTCCAGCTGATGGAGTTTTCGTTACCCTGGGAATCCGGGATATATCCTTCCGCTGCAATGTATTCTTTTGTTACATTCAAAGTAACAGATGTTGATGATGTTTTAAATGTTGTTGCTGCAATTTTTGCAGCAGCTGTAGAATTTTCATAGGTTGTAATCTTAACATCGCCGCATCCGTCAAACAGACTTGTAGAAACAGTATCCACATGAGCAGGTACAAACAGCTCCTTAAGTGATTTACAGTTATAGAACATCTGACCGACATTAAGATGAGTCATACCGGTACCAAGCTCTACATTTCTCAAGTTGGTACACCCCTGGAACATTTTCATACCAAAAAGTGTAGTGTAGCCGCCTTCCATACCATGGCTACCCTCTTCAAAAGTTACTGTGTGCAGATTTGTACAGTAGCCGAAAGTTCCCCACTGTGCATCCACTACATAACGTGGAATTACAACCGATTCCAGTCCATTAAAGCCTGCAAACATTTCTCTTCCGAGACACAGCCAATGATTCTTTGAGTTTTCTTCAAACTTAATTTCCTTAATCTGGTCTCTTACGCTATGCCATGGACGATTTGAAGAACCAGCAGTGGTTCCGTTTGCCCAAGGTTCGACATCTATTGCGCCATAGGTTGTGTTGGCTGAAACAGTGGGCTTATCAAGCATACCTATTGTAAGCACCTGAGTATATGGAGAAAAAGACCATGTATAAGTATTTGCTTCTTCTTCATATACCTTAGTAAGGCTACTATTTATCACTTTACCATTTTTATCAATTATTATATTGCCATTAGCATCAATTACATTACCTTCAGCATCTCTTTTGGGCTTGTAATCTTTCCATTCCTTCACCTCGGGAGCAGTACCTACATTATAATATTTATAGAGCTTATTCACACTATCGGTTACAATGATTGTATAACCCTCTGCCAAAGCTGCGCTTTCATCCTCAATCAGGGTATCGCCATTGTATACGGCAACACTGTTTGAACCGGCTGTAAGGTCTCCCACTGTTGCTCCCTCATTGATAATAATACCGCGGTTATATACAGTATATTTATCGGAAGTATCGAGCACAGGCATTACGGGAGCTTCGTTTACATCACTCTCAGATATTCTTGCATCTGCAACATAAGCTACGTCGGTGCTTACAGGTCCGTGTACAGTAAAACGGAAGCCATTGCCGTAAACGTTAGTACCTGTGCCGCCGGGATGCAACTTATCACCGGTATTCAAAGCAGCCGCATTTGTTTCTATCTTAACACCGTTTACATATAGTGTGGTAGGCTGATATTTGCCGGATGCAGTCATTGTATCAGCAGAAGTATTTTCCACAACCACTCGGATACTGTTCCACTGATTTCTGTTAAATGCCTTTACCTGGTCAACTGCATATATAGCTGCATCTGCTCCTGCAGAAATATAGGTCGCACCATCGAGAGGAGCAACATTCAGGTCAAGCACAGCATATTTTGAATCTGTAAATTTATAATTTTTTCCACTTATCTTTAAAGGAGCTTTTGCATCAGAAGCAGGCGTTGTCATTATTACTGCATATTCATCTGCAGTCTTGCCGTAAAGTCCGCCGTTTTCTGTACCGAGATTGTATCCTGCATAAATAGTTGCACTAACATCCGCATTTGCCGGCATAACCAGCATTGTCAGCATAACTGCAATAACAGTTATAACAGAAATAATTTTTTTCATAAATAACACCTCTTTTTTTATTTACACTGCAGTAAATGCCGTAGTACCGGCACTTACTGCAGCTTACAAACAGCTTATTCTGCAGCTTCTTCCTCTACTGCAGCTTCACCAAGAGTACATTCAAGAGTTGTAACCTTAGCCAGAGGCTTCATTGTATCAACACTGTCGATTACAAATGCTCTTACCTCACCGTGAACAAAATTGGGGTGGAAGGAGTAAACCACATCGCCCTCTTCAAAGTCAAGATGCTTTATCGATATAAGTTTGCCAAGGTTGTTTATCTGCTTAACTGCAAGGAGGTTTCCGGCCTTTGCCTTGGTTATGATTGTAAATTCACCGCTTGCATCGCCAAGAACTGTAATCTTGCCTTCCTCAGCTGCAGGGATTTCGTCAACAACCTTGATAATATTATAATAGTAGTTTTCGCCGGGAGCCGAGATAAGCACAACCGCACCGTCAGTAACAACTGCATTATCAGCGAGCTGTTTTGCCATATCAAGACCTGTGCAAACCTTGATAGATTCGTCACTGTCAAGTGTATACAGAGCCTTAATATCTGCAACTGTCATATCAGCTGTGGTATATATAAGGTCGTTTGTTGTGATAACATCTTCAAAAATACCGTTTACTCTTTCAGGAGCAAGGTCAATCTCGGGATAATCTATAGCCTCATAAATTCTGTAATCATCAGCATACATATATTCGTCGACAGGCAAATATAGTACAAAGCGGATTGCATTAAAGCCGGTTGTACCGAACAAGGTTTCATCATCTTCTGCCAGCAGCTTGCCGTTAGCATAGGTATCCACAGTGTTGTCTGCCAGATCCATAACAGCTACAATCTTGTTCCATCTGCCGGGGAAGAAAGTGTTGTCGGAAACATTAACTCTTGAGCTGATATCTTTATGAGTGTTTGTTGCAAAGTGGAAGCCTGCATTATAGCCCGATGTAGGCATTATATTTGCTTCAAATACAATATATTTTGAATTATCATTAAGCTTTGTGCCTGACCAGGTTTCCTGTGAGAATACGTTTGAATCAGATTCATTTGTTCTTGTAATCTTATATACAGTATCATTTGCCGCCTTGCCTGCAACTCCTGTTACAGCCTCTACAGAGCCCCTGTTAAAGCTTGTGGGCATGGTGTTTGTAATAAGGGTTGTACCATCCCAGTTTTCTGCAGGATAGTATGTAAGTGAGCCGCTTTCATTCTCGACTACAATAACATTTCCGTCTGCTACAGCTGCATCATCGGCAACAAGTGCTGCGTATGAATCATCCTCATATACTCTTACGGTGTAATCTGATGTAATGTCAGAAACCTTTATTTCTGTTGTGAGAGTAAATCTGCCGTCGGCATCAATATATTCACTGCCGAGCTCGGGCATTGCAAGGTCGGGGAAGCCGGTTGACTCATATACATTGATATTGTCAATATACGCTGTTCCACAATCCTCGGGAACCTCTGTAACTGTTCCGTCCTCATTCTTTACAACTGCTGCGCCTGAAAGCAGGAGTCTGAGTGTATTCTTGAGTCTCTTCTGGCTTGCATACTCTGTACCGAGAGCAGAAGTGGATTTTCCTGTATCAATTCTGTTACCGTTTACATATATAAACGATTTTCCTGTGTTTGCTCCGCCGGAAAAATCAAGGACGAAAGCAATCTTATTCCATTTGCCTTCCTCAAGATCAGAAGCATTTATTACGTTTGAAACAGGGGTGTTCTGATCTGTTGCAAGGTACACACTGGTGAGACTTTCATTGTACAAGTTGATTTCATATACTAAATATCCCACATAATCGGATTTATCCCATGAATCAAAGCTTGTGGATGTACCCCAGGACATGTCATAGTACATGGTATATGCCGTCTGATCATAAGTTTTATTCTGAACAAGCTTGATTGATTCGTCATCAGCCGCTTTACCCGCAAGACCTGTTACAGGAGATTTTGCAGCTCTGACGACATTATTGGTAAATGCAGTGGCATCATCTGCCTGATATACTATAGAAGAATCATTTTCGATAGCTACAGTGTAGTAATTGAGTGACGCATTTTCTGCGCTTTCAACTACAATAACCGCGCCGTCATAAAGGACATCAACATTAGCTGTGCAGGATGAATTGGTATATCCTCTTACTGAATCATCAGCATTTGCTGCAGCAAGGTCAGATGACTTGGTGCCTGATTTTACTGTAACTATGTTTCCGCTGACAGAAGCAATATCGCTTGAAGCGAGAGCTGCAGGAGCTGTTGTATCTGCAGGGACCTCTGCTGTTTCATAAATTCTTATATCATCAATATATGCAGTATGATAATCGCCTTCTTTTTCGCCGTAGTTACCTATACGGAGCTGGCTCTTATCATTAAAGCCTGTTGCCACATTTTCTGCAACCTTAACGCCGTTTACATACATATGTGCAACGGTGCTTTCGCCGGTAAAATCAATATATACCATTACCTTGCTCCATTTGTTGAGCTCAGCAACATAATGACCCGCTACATTTGCATTACCGTTGGTAAGTACAAAGAATTTCTGTGACATAGAGTCTGTGGGATAGTAGTTAAATTCCGCAACAAGATAATTTGAGGTCTTGGTGTAGTCAAATGCTATATATCCGTTTCCGTCATAGTTGCTCATTTCTGCACTTGTCCATGAAGTAAGCTTTGTGCTGATATCATTCATGTGCTTACCGCCTACTCCGGTAGCAGTTTCAACAGTAAACTTCTGCTTGGTAAGACCATCAAGAGCACCGTTCTTGTTGTTTACAAGATACTTTGAGTCCTCAGCCGGATCGCTTACTGTAAAGTATGTATAATACTCACCGTCACTGCTCCTTGCAACAATAACATTTCCGGAAGAAAGATTGTTGCCGGAAACCTTTGCAGCCAGAGTGCTGTCTACATATGCAATGGCAGAATTTGTATCCGCCATGTTATTAATAACAGTATCTACAGCTGTTGTATCGGAGAGAATAATATTGTTTCCGACAACAGTGTATGTATCGCCGTCTTCAAGATAGGGGAAGAACGGAGCTTCATTCCAGTCAGACTTGTAAACCTTGATATCGTCTATATATGTATCATGAGTTCCGGTTCCGTCACCACTGTAGGCCTGTATAAGAATTGAATTTACACCCATGTTGAACCAGCCTTCTTCTTCGGAAAGCAACTCCATTGTGCCGTAAGGATTATCAGCCGTTGCTCCCACAGGAACACCGTTGAGATATGTGGTTACATTACCGTATTTGGTACCCTTGGGTGCAGCGCCCTCAGTTCCTGCTGCAATGCCGTTGTATAATGTAAGGTCTCCACAGTCTGAGGGGTCGTATACAACACGGACATTATTCCAGCCGTAGGAGTTATAGCCTTCTGTATTAGGACTTATCTTGTGAGACAGTGAATGCTGTCTGCCCGATAATGCCGCCTGAACAAAAGAGATACCGTCACCTACGAGCTTGAAGTTAAACTCAATAATAAGGTAACCGTCAAGTATAGAGCCACCCTCAAGATAGATAGGCTCGCCGTGGTCATGCATCATATAAAAATATTTGCTTCCGGTTCCTTCTGTTATAATAACACTTTCGTCATTTGCGTCCTTACCGAATGCGCCTTTAACAACATTCGCAGTACCGCCTGAAAGCACAAACGGTGTTGATGCGCTTGAAAAATCAAAACCGCTGTCAAGTGTTACGGCTGCGTTACTGTCTCCCCAAGCTGAGGCAAAAGCACTCATGCTCATTGAAAACAGCATAGCAACAACCAATATAATGGATAATACTTTTTTCAATTTGTACCACTCCTTCAAAAAATATTTGTATATTAATTTTAATCTATATCCTCATTTGTGTCAATATTTTTTGCAGTGTCATTTTGTTGTATTTTATAAAAAAAGTGTCATTTTCTTTGTTTTTCCATGCTGTATTAACCGATTGCAGAAAAAAAGCAAGTGCAATAATCCCAGATTGTGGTGACAATTTTGCACTTGCTATTCTCTTATCTCTCAAGCTCGGCTTCAATACATTTTTTTATCATCGCAACGGTATCCCGGCTGTTGTTTAACTGATTTCTGTCTATCATAATTACAGCGCCGTATATAAACGAACGGATTACATATATCTTACGCTCTGTTTCCTCAGGGGTGCAATTATTTTCTGCGCACAGCTCTTTCACAAGCTTACATATATAATCCGTCATATGACCGCCGGAAATGTGCCTCTCCTCTATACCGTCGGTCTTCATCATAAGCACAGCATTAAACCCGGGATTTGCAATACGAAATTTAACATAGGCAATGCAGGTCTCGGCAATCTGCTTTTTAAGGTCGCCGCCAAATATTTCCGCCACCTGATTTTCAAGCAGCTCCCACTGCCTGTTGATATAAAGAAGAATTTCCGCAATAAAATCCTCCTTGCTTTTAAAATGCTTATAGGGTGCGGCGCAGGAAACATTGCACATAGCGGCTACCCTGCGTAGGGAAAAATCCGCTGCGCCGTGATGCTGCAGCTCCTTTATACCGGCAGTTATAAGCTTTTCTTTTACTGTTTCGTAGCTTGTATAATCTTCCATGAAAAAACCTCATATCAAAATAATTATTTACTTATTATTTTAATACATTGACCGGAATAATTCAATAGAAAATTTCAGAGTTGTATAATCTGTTTTTTAATTGGGCAGTCATGCAAAAAGCTGCCTCACTTTTTCAGCGAGACAGCTCCATTTTTTATCAGGAATTGTAGGGCACAGCCCTCAGAATTTGCCGTAATTACAGCATTTTCAGGTCGTCGGACGAATCCCTCCACCAAGCGTTGCTTGGTCCCCCTCCCTTTAGACAAGGGAGGGCTGCCGGACCCTACATTTTATGAATTATTCATCATTTACTTGATATGTTTTTGGTATTGATTATCCCTTAACACCGCCGATATTTACACCGCCGAGAATACGCTTCTGGAATATAACAAATATCAGAAACGGTGGAACACTTGCAAATACCAGTGCCATAAAATATGTGTTCATCTGCAGACCAGGATCCTGCTGCAGGCGATAAATTTTAAGCGGTACAACCACATTTTTATCCAGCACAAGCAAGGGCAGGAAAAAATCTGACCATGCAAGGGAAAGAACGTTGATTGATTCGTATATAACAATAGGCATCGCCAACGGAAGCATAATTCGAAAGAATACTCCGTAATTGGTGCATCCGTCTATCTTTGCAGACTCAACATAAGATTGTGAAAGTCCGTCAAAAGCATTTTTGAACAGCAATACCGCAAAGCAGTCTGCACCGGAGGACAGCCACATAGGCCAATATGTATCCAGCAGGCTTACGCCAAGTCCTATATCAAATGCAAACGGGAAATGCAAATACGAAATATAGTTGGGCACCATACGTATCTGTCCCGGCATCATCATTGTCCACACAACCAGTGTAAACAAAAGCTTTGAACCGGTGGGTTTGAGCTTGGATAAAACATATCCGCCAAAGCCGCATACCACAATTCTGACAACCAGATTTCCCAGTGACAGTACAATTGTATTTACAAAAGAATCTGCAAGGTCAAGGTATTGCCAGGACTCGGTTATTCGTGTTATTGCTTTATCCCAGGACATATTCTTAGAAAAAAAGCTAAAGGATGAATATATTTCCTGAGTATCCTTAAATGATGTCATAATTGTCCACACTGCAGGAATCACTGATACCACAGAGCAGCATACAAGCAGCAGTATAAATACGGAGTAAATAGCTATTCCTGAAGGACGGCGCATATCAGAAAAGCTGAGAATCCCGCTAGGTTTTGTGCGTTTGATTTTCATAATATACAAGCCTCCTTAGTAACGATCCTCAACTTTTTTGTTGAGCCAGAAATAGAAAATTGTAAATACTATAAGTATAAGGAATATGATTACTCCAAGAGCCATTGCCTGGCCTGTTCCCTTACCGCCGCTGTTAAAGCCATACTGGTACAGCTGATATGAAAGGGACACTGACGCACCACTGGGTCCGCCGGATGTCATGGCAAGAGGCTGCTCCATTATCTGGAACACGCCTATTATCTGACGAACCAGATTGAGAAGCAGCAGACCCTCCATAGCAGGACGAGTTACATGCCATGTACGCTTCCAGGGGGAAGCACCGTCAATAAGTGCCGCCTCGTAAAGCTCACTCGACACACCCTGCAATGCCGCATAGTACAGCAGCATTGCTCCCGGAAAGCCCTTCCACGTTGTATATATAATAATACCGATTATAACAAAATTCGGGTCATTAAGCCAGGTATACGGCTCCATTCCCAGCTTGGCAAGGAGCATATTGAGAAGTCCGCTTGCATCGGGATAGTACATAAAATACCACATAAGCATCGCCGCAATACCGGGTATTACAGCAGGTATGTATATCAGCACCAGAAAACCGCGTTTAAAATGAATTGCCTCATTTATCATTATAGCGATAAACAGCGGAGGCAAAAAACCTATTACCAATGACCACAGCACATACTGAACAGTATTCCATAATGTAGGCAAAAACTGAGTGTGGCTCAAAACCTTTATATAATTATCAAATCCGCAAAACTCGCCGGGGGTATATGCCTTCATATTAAAAAATGACCATACCACGCCAAGAACTGTGGGACGCCAGACAAGCAGGTACAAAATGACAACCATGGGTAGCATAAGCACCCAGGCGTCGATATTATTACGCAGACGTGTCCTTCTCCCGATACGTGTTCCGGCAAGAGAAGCGCTTCTGTCTTTTGATGTTCTCATAGTGAAACTATTCCTTTCTCAAAGGCTGAGGGAGCGTTGAAACAACGCTCCTCTTCAGTTGCAAAATTAAAATGAACTACTCAAATCACAATCAATATGCAAGATTGTCAAGATAGTTAACCTGGAAATCATTGTTTGCCTTTTCCAGAATAGCTGCGCAGTCGGCATTTTCGTCTGTAAGAACCTCCTGTATGCAGGAATCAAGCACACTGTACAATTCCTGCGCACAAACCGGCTCTTCAGGCTGAATTTCTGCTGTTCCGTTTTCTACAAATTCATTGTATAATCTAAAATGATTTGGATTGCCATTTGCATATTTGTTGATGAGGTCATATTCGTACTGAACGCTTTCAGCCTCTCCGCTCCATGGCTTCATGCTTTTAATACCGATAAGCTGATTGTTCTCCAGTGCCACGTCAATCTCTCTCTGCTTGTTGAGCTTGAAGTCCTCTGTAGCATTGTAGTTGTAGCTTGCCTCCAGCCAGCGGATAGCTGCATCAATCTGGTCGGGAGTAGAATTCTTTGAAACTGAATAAACCGTGCCGCCGAGAAGGGTTACATGGCGCTTTGGACCTGCAGGCATTGCAAACATACCGATATTTTCAGGGTTCATTTCATATTTTGTCAGTGAGGACGGCATACTGCCGGCTGCCATAAGCATACCTGCATTACCGGTAGCATACAGCTTATAGTATTCGCTGTTGTTTATAAGGTTATTTGAAGGGAGTACATCGTACTTCCATTTAAGGTCCTTAATGTACTGAAGTGCTTCTGCTGCTTCAGGAGAATTGAAGGTTGCTTTCCACTTGCCGTCTGCATCCTGCTCCATAAAATCTGTGCCAAAGGACCAAGCAAGACAAGTAAACATCCAACCGCCGTTGTTCTCTGACGTAGGGAACACAAAGCCGGGCTTGCCTGTTGCTTCCTTGATTTTTACAGCAAATTCTCTGAGCTCATCCCAGGTAGCGGGCTGCTTTGGAGTACCGTCTGCCTCCATGAGACCTGCTGCCTCAAACATTTCTACATTATAGCCTATGCCCAGCACATATGTAGAAACTGGGAATGCAAAAATATTGCCATCATCATCGGATATTATATCAAGGATTTTGTCGTTGAACTTGCCCTGATAGTTACGCTTGTTGAGCGCTTCTGTAAGATCGCCCACATAACCGGCATCTATACACTGCCCGATTTCGGTAAAATGAGTAACAAACAGATTTGGAAGCTGATTGCCGGCTGCTTTTGCATAGAAGGTTTTGAGGTCAAAGGTCCAGGTGTCCGGTTCAACTTTGACATCAGAATTATCCTGCTCAAATTTTTGCCACTTTGCATCCCAGGTATCTCTGCTCTTGCCTTCTTTTGCAGGATAGCTACCTATGGAAATGACAGTTCTTCCCTGCTCATCCTTATCGCTTGCAGTGTTGCCGCAACCGGAAAAAGCAATACAGGTTACTGCAATTGCCGTAACAAGCGCTGTGATTTTTCGTTTGGTAGTGAATTTTAACATAATGCACACTCCTTATATAAAATTTTTTAAGTTTCAAGGTTAAGCCATTTTACTTGCTGTTCTGTCAACTGTATATCTATTGCGTCAATATTTGCCTGGAGCTGTTGTTTGGTTACAGGACTTGAAAGAGCAAAAACATCGAATTCCTGATTATATATCCATGCTATTGCTACCTGTGCCACTGTTATGCCCATCTGTCGGGCGAGCTCTTCACAGCGTTCAAGTCTTTTTATGTTGTTATCACAATAGTAACCCAGAATTCCCGGTTCGTCAAGCACTTCTTTTGCTTTTTCCGGCTCACTGCTGGAAAAAGCTCCTGAAAAGAAGCCTCGTGCCAGACTGGAATATGCAAAAACCGCTATGCCGCTGTCTGCATACCACTGCCGCGCCGGTGCATTATCCGGACCTGCAATGGTAACACAGCCGCCACCAAAGCGTGCATCTGCCACCCAGGGGTCTGCAATTTGCTCTGCCAGACCAAAGTTGGGACTGGAAACAGTGAAAGGCTGCAGGTTTTTCGCTCTCGCATATTCGTTTGCCTCGGCAATTCTCTGATGAGTCCAGTTGGATCCGCCAAACACCTTTACCTTACCTTCTGCATAAAGCTTGTTCATAACATCCACTATCGGTTCCACCGCAACCTGCGGATTGTCTCGGTGAAGCATATATATGTCCACATAGTCTGTTCTGAGCTTGGCGAGAGAATCGTGGATATCCGACAGTATATCAAAGGTTGTAACCCTGTCTCTCCACTTGTTGGGATGGGCGCACTTAGTAATAATAACACACTCTTCGCGGTTTCCGCGCAGCTCCATCCATTCTCCCATTATTTCCTCTCCGTAATGAGAGGCACAGTCAAAGGTATTTACCCCTGCCCGGAATACATCGTCCAGAAGTTCATATGCCTTTTTTTTGTCCTCAGCAGTGGCACCGGGTGCAACTGCTGCAAACAATATCGGTGTTGCTGTTCCAAAAACCAGTTTGGAAATTTTTTTGTCAAATCCGTCAATGGTTGAATATTTCACTATATCACCTCGTGTTATCTTTTTACCCGGTATTCATTGGGGCTTATCCCCTCATGCTTCTTGAATACGGTGCTGAAATAACAAGAGTCTACAAAGCCGACCATTTTGCCGATTTCGTATATTTTGTACTCTGTGTCTCTCAGCAGCTGCTTTGCATAATTTATCCTCATAGATGTGAGATACTCTGTAAAATGCTCTCCGGTATGTTTTTTGAAAATATGACTCAGATATGCCGGGTTAACATACACCTGCTTTGCCACGCTTTCTAAACTCACCTGCTTGTCAAAATGTTCCTCCATATACTCAATAGCTTTGTTCAGTACGCTGTGAGGATTTTTCTTTCTGTTTTTGGAAAGATACATCGTAATGCACTTCACATTCTGCTCCATAATATTCAGCGCCGCTTCGCATATCTGTGTGCACACAGCGTTGCAGCCTTCTGCCACAATACACACCACCTTGGGGAACTGACAGTTCAGGACGTCTGTTATGTCACTTTGGCTGGCGCATTGCTTGTCAACAACTGCGATACTGATATCACCACGGGATAGTCTGCCAATTGCAGACGAAGCTTCAAAAGTGCCGACATTATCAATATTCATTGCTGGCAAATCAAGGTCGTTCAAATGTGCTTGTATTTGGTTGTTATGGTCTATGATAATCATTTTCAGCATTTTTTCTACCTCTGTGCCTGCGAAGTATATTCGCAGGCACGCTGATACCGGTTTACAGTTCGCATCTTACAAACAACGGCTCATAAGGATTAACCTCGACAACCTCTCCGAGCTTTTCTGTTTCACGAAGCTCAGTTATATCTGTCAGTCTTTTTCCGTTGTATTCTATATACACCTTTTTGGTGCTGCCCCAGTCATAGTTGCACAAATTCAGGATTATTGCACCGTCATGTTCTACCCAGTTCCATTCAAGCTCTTCAACCTGCTTGCCTGTATCGGCATCATAAACCACAAGCTTTTTCATACCTGCTTTGTCAAATGCCTCGCCCAGGAACTCTGCATAGTCACTCTGCGCTGCAGATGCTATTGCATCAGGACTTTTCTCAACCGGGATAATTGTTGCTGCTTTGTTGAGTCTGTCTATAAGATCTGCCGGTACCGGATTGTTTTGCTCGTCATAGTGGAGAGCCTCTTTTCCTACCACGACAACCTTGCCGCCCTTTTCTGCAAACTCTACTATCGCCTTTACTGCATCCAGTCTTACATTAGTAGCCTCGGGAACAACAAGCATTTTGTAGTTATCCAGCTTTTCTGTCTGTGTTTCTCCGATAAAGCCGGGCTTCAGACCATTGTACAAGGTGGTACAATATGCAGTAAATGTAGAGTTCATATACTGGCTGTTGTAACCGATACTTGGATGAGAATACAATATAGCAACATCTCTCGGCTTGCTCTTTATAGCCTCGATTTCGTATGCATATCTGTTGGCATCATATGCAAGTCTCGGTATTGCTGACATACAGTCAACACGGTACTGGTAAGTAGGATTACGGAAAATACCTTTTTCCAGATGGTCGCTTATGCCCCATACCCAGGTGTTGTCAGCACAAAGTCCGTGCATAATTCCCTGCCATATGTTGGTTCTCGTCCAGTTGAACTGATTTGGATTGTAATCGATAGTAGCGTTATCTATGATTATGTGGTCCTCAGAGTTGATTGACGGTGCGTCTGTAAGTGAGCCGGTAAGGTCATACCATTCCAGCTTTGCCTGCAGGCTTTCGTTGTCCTGGTTGATGTATGCCCAGGCATCGTCGCCAGCGATATCAAAATACTGAGACAGCTCCTCATAGTTGACACCTCTGTTCATTGTAGCTGCAGGATATCTGTAAATATCAAGCATACACTTAGCCATAATTCTCATATCAGGAGCTACTTTAGTAACTGTGTCGTGCATATGCTTGAAAAATTCTGTATATATATTTTCGTTAAACACACGCCAGTCATAGTAGTAGACATCTCGGGATGAGTTTCTGGGCATTACTATCTCTTCAAAGGCAGCATATTCTGTTCCGTAGGTTTTGTTGAGATTTTCAATCGTGCCATACAGTCCCTTAAGATATTCATGATACTTGGGCAGATAGTATGACTTGTCAGACGAGTCAAATCTCGGCTCGTTGTGCAGGTCAAATGCTGCAATTATATCATAATCCTTAGCCATCTCGGTAAGCGCTGTAAGATAAATCTCTATAGCCTCAAATACGAGAGGATGGGTCGGGTTGAATTTAAGATATACGCTGTAGTTTTTGCCCGGCTCTGCAACCTCCTCAGACAAGCGCAGGAGATATTCCGGAGCGGATGGTGTACCCGGTGACAGAATAACAGGTATATTGTAGAACTGCGCTCTCTGGAGCTGCATTTCAACCTTGCTCAAAGCAAGCTGATTTACACCGAATACGGAATCGCCGCTTCTTTCAAAGCAAGCTTCAAAATCTGCATTTTCAAGGAGATTTACATCACTGCCCTGCTCATAGAGATATACATCATCTATGTATATTTCCTCAGTAAGGTCAGAGGTACCGATAAAGCACAGAACCTTACCTGAAAGATTTTCAGCGGTTGTGGTGGTCTCCTTAAAGGGAGTCCATTCATCATAGCTTCCGTTGAAATTCACCTTTTTACCGTTAAAGCTCATTGAACACTGCTTTGCATTCTTTGCCTTAACCATACCGCCGAATACATATGTGGTATTTGGCTTAGCGGCAATGTTCTGATATATATACTGGGTTATGTTTGCCTTTGCAGCAGTGCGGTTAACCATTTTCAATGAGAATTTGCCCTCGTAGGCTTCCTCATCGGACACAATCACATCCGCGTCTGCCCATCCGGCGCTGCCGCCCTGAGATTTCCATACGCTGGGCTTTTCTGCCTGACCGATTACGTCAGAGAATACCGATGCAACCGGCATAAAGCCTATTCCGAAATCATTGTAATTGGGGATATCGTCTCTGTCCTCCCAACCGGTGATGTAACCGAGGAAGAAGTACGGTCTGCGTTCAATCTCGCCCTTGTACTCAGTATCTGCAACAAAGCTCATTCCGTCAAGCTCAATTTTGCTTGAAACGTATTTCGGTACATCCTTAACTGCCTTTGTGCCGTCAAGATAGCCTTTGAGAGATGCCTCGGCATTGTCAAGGATACCCGGCATTTTGTTAAGATTGTATGCTACGCTTCTGTAGTCGTCGCTTTCTACCTGCTTGCGCAGCACCTCCAGCGAACGCTCTACAGCATTCATATCAGTAGTCTCATAGGTAGTGTCTATACCCTTTTCCTCGCACTGCGCAATAATGGCACGGATATCTGCAATTCTCTTGGTATATTTGTCTGCATACTCATAAAACAGGTCATAGGAGGGTACTGCATTTGCATCGAATGAGAGCTTTTGCTCCCTGCTGCCTGATTTGAGTGTAACAGCAATTTCCACTTCGCCCATATCCTCAAACATATATGTAAAAGGTACTTTGACAACCTTGCCGGTGCCTGCTGTGAAGTCTGCAACCTTGGTGCCGTCATCCTTGAGCAGCTCACCGCTGATTTCGTCGCCGAAGTTAACAATAGTAGCAGTGTATCTGCTGTCTACACCGGTCATTATTTCGTCCTCGCCCTCAATGAATGCAAAGACGTCTTTTTCTGCCTCGCTTACAGGTACAACTGCCGGCGAATACTGTGCAGTTTTGCCGTTACCTATACCCTGGGCAATCTCCAGTGCATAGCGTCTGTCTACACCGTCGTTTTCGTTAAGCATAAGGTTGAAGGAGAAGGGTTCAGGCTTCTCAGGGATATATGAACCCCAGGGAATAGCTACCTCATAGATAGTTTCCTCGCCTTTCCTTGTTGATTTAAATTCAATGTTGTTGTGTGTGCAGTAGGGGTCGCCGCCCTCTACATGCATAAGGCCAACCTCTGTGCCAAATTCACCAACTGTTTTGCTGAGCATAATCTGTATGCTGTCTGCCTGCCAGTAGTAAGCAGTATCGGTATGGTGAAGAGCATCCTTAGCAGCTACATAGAAATAGAAGTTTTTGTCGTCATATGCTATTTTGTAATCTGCTCTCATAACTATATCGCCGCTATAAGTACCAAAGCGGTAATATTCATTAAGCTTGATAGCATCTATATCCGCCCAGTCATCGCCGAAGCCATCCACTGTGATGTTTTTTTCCTGCATAGGTACCTGAGGGGATGTAACAACATAGTCCATCGCTTCTGTTCCTGACAGTTCCTCAATGTTGCCGCACTTGTTCTGAGTGCTGCCGGTTGCTGTAACAGCCGGTGCTCCCGACTCGAAGCTGCCGTTTGACATAAGATTGGGACCTGCAGGCTTGCCGTTTTCATCAAGCTCATAGATATATGCTCTGTCAATCCAGACATTTTTCATCTTGTTGTAGAATATAAAGCCCATCTGCTTGTTGGTATCCGGACCTGTGTATGTATAGGTAAATTTGTACTCTGTCCATCCAAAGGTTTTGGAAAAAGGTGTGATAAGGTTCATAGCTGCATCAAAATACATATACACATCAGAGCCCTTATCAGCCTTTACAACGCAGCCGTATTCGTAGGTTTTGCCCTTTTTGATTGCTACGTTCGTATACATATTGAGATAATGGTTTGAGGCATCCTTGAGAGTATTACTGGATAATCTCAGGGAATAATTGCCGTCGTACTTTTCTGTGCCGTCAAGGGTTACCTCTGCGTCATAACTCTTTCGCACCTCTGTCCATCCGCTTACATTTACTCCGTTGCTGTCGGTAAGTGCAAAAGCAGGAAGTATACTTGTGCATAGCATAGACACAATCAAAAGTGAAAGTACAACTACTTTTGATGCTTTCATCGTTAATTACCTCCCTTATAAAGTTCCGTCGGTTGTGCTACGGGTTTTAAATTGCCCTTGCACCAGATGTATACCCTGAGCACGTCTCCGTCAGACACTTCCGATATTTTTATAGTTGTTGCCAGTTGTCCAGCTCCTTGTACAAGAGCTGTTTTTTTCAATGTTTCTCCGTTATCTCCAAAATGAGCCATTATCATCGTCACATCTTCCTGACAGTCAAGTTCATCTGCAGTAACGGTGTATTGTATATTGCCGGCGATAAGTGTATGTATATCCTGAGATGTTATATTACCGCTGTCATCCACAAGAGAAAATTCTCCCTTTTGAATGGTGTATCTTATTAGTACCGGCTCATAGGTGTTAAGTGTTACTGTGTCACCTACCGCCTCGCCGTCGATAAGCTCGGCTCCACCGATTATTCTGTATCCTTCAAGCTGTGGCTTTACAGTTACCGAGCTGCTGTTGTAGTTGCACATATTCACCAGAAGGCTATTGCCTTGGCGCAAATATGTTATCTCCACACCATCAGCTGCCGCCATGGTGCCTGTGTCGGTAACAGTAAAATCTGCATCTCCCATAATCTCTGCTACATAGGTGGGTATGCTTGCTGCTATCGAGGATTTTTTTGAAGTGAAGGTTCTTGTTGCGGTATAGGTCTCTGCAGCAGTAAGCCCTGCAATCTCCGATGCTGATGCCGCTCTTGAAAGACCGTTGCAATCATATGTGAAGCAATCGGCACCAAACAGATATACCTTGCCGCCGCCCTTTATGTAGCTGACAATCGCCTCAACTGCCTCATCGCTTATATGAGTGACCTCAGGAACAATGAGTATGTCATAGTTGTTTATCTGAGATATGTCATATTCGTTTGCAATAAACGGTCTGAAGCCTTTGTACAGCAGGCTTGTATATGTTTTGTACAAGCTGTTTTCATGCTGATAGTTGTATATTGATGTGGTGTGAGAATGGAGTATTGCCACATCGCAGGCTTTGTTCTGTAAAGCAGATATTTCATCTGCAAGTCTGTTCAGGTCGTATGTTGTCTTTCCGCTCTGGTACATCACATCGCCCCTGTACTGAACGCATGGATTGCGGAATGATGCATTTGTAGAATCACTTATGCCCCATAGCCAGGTCAGGTTAGCGCTGCCACCATGTATGGCACCCTGCCAAAGGCTTGTACGCAGCCAGTCGGGAGTGCGCTCATCGAACACAACGGTGCTCTTGTCGGCTATATAGTGATTTTCCAGATTGAGCACCGGTTTGTTCTTAACCGAGGTCTGTGTATCATACCACATAAGCATTGCCTGCATGGTATTGTACGAATTGCCTATGTATGCCCAGCTGTCATTTCCGTTGTAATCAAAGCTGTCTGAAAGCTCCTTGCTCTCATAGTTGATTCCATAGGTCATCACTGCCGGCTCCACCTGAGACATAGCTGCAATCATGGCCTTTGTAAACACCGGTATATCCTCTGATACACTTTTGATGATGCCGGAAATATGACTGTGGAACTGAGCCATTATGTTTTCGTTAAAGGTAACATAGTCATAATACAGCGCAGTCTTTGATGCCGACGACGGCATGGTAATTGCCTCAAAGCCTGAATAAGAGCTGCCGTATACTTTGTTGAGCTTGTCAACGGTTCCGTACTTATCCTCAAGGAACTGCTGCCACTGAGGAACATAATATGCATGAGCATAGGCATTGAACCGAGGTTCGTTTGCAATCTGGAAGCCAACCACATTATCAAACTCTGCCACAACGGGCATTACAGCCTCAATGTAGGTGTCTGCCGCATCAAAGAATACAGGGTGAGTAGGATTAAGCTTCATATATACACTGTATTCTTCACCGGAGCCTTTGACGCCGTCCTGACTGATGAGGAACTTGAAGGAATCCACATCATGGAAGGCAGGTGAAACAACCACATAAAGCCCATTGTCTCTGATGTCGGACAATCTTTGTCTGTAGCTGTCAAGACTTGCCTGAGACACACCAAACATATCTCCGCTATCCGCCTTGTAATAATCTTCAAAATCGCCGTTGACAATCAGATTGCGAGTGGCACCTTTTTTAATCAGTTTTAAGTCATCCACATAAACACCCGTTGCGGTGTCATTGGAGCCCACATACGCCAGAGCATTGCTCAGACCAGAGGAATCAGTTGTAAATTCAACAGATTTGTATGTCCAGCTGCTGTAATTGACAGAGCCCTCAATTCTACCCTTGTTGGTACCTGAGCCAACATTGAGGATGAGATTGTTTGCCCTGCCCTTTACATAGGCGCTGAGCACATATGTGGTGTTTGGCTGCAAATCTACATACTGATAAATATACTTTGTTACATTTGCAGTTGCAGCGGTTCTGTTGACAATGCTGAGACTACGCTCTCCGGAATGCACATTGCTGCCGTCGGTCAGCATATCCGCATCCGACATACCGGCACTGCCGCCGTTGGTTGCCCAACCGGCAGGAGCCTGAGCCTCGCCTACTATATCCTTAAAGGTGATAACCTGAGCTACAGTGTTGACACCAAATGACTTGTAGTTGCCGGTATCGTCTCTGTTCTCCCATCCATCACAGTATCCGTTTAAGAATACCGGCTGTCCGCTGCTGTTTAAAAAGGTTTTTCCGTAAGTTGAAAGCTGTGAATTGTCTGCAGCGCTTACTTCAACAGGCTTTGCCGTGCCGTCTATATACGACTGCAGCTTTGCCCTGAGCTCTGCTGTGCTCTCACTTACAAAAGCTGTGTTGTAATCTGTAATTAAAGTATCGTTTGTATTTTCGTCTGTGCGGGCGTCAAGCTGACGCATTACGTCAACTGCGCGTACTGCACAGTTATAAAGAAGCTTTTCGTATTCAGGGATAATCCCCTTGCTTTCGCACTGTTTTATCAGAGAATGTACCTCTGCAAGCTGTTTTTCAAGCTCTGTGTAGGCATCGTTGTAGTACACACCGAAGGTATATGTAACCTTACTGCCGTTACGTGGATACATTTCTACCGTGAAAAGTCCAAGAGCTTCATCATCCAGAGCAAACGCTGTGGTATATGTATCGTCAACTCTGCGCATAGGCTGGTCTATCCAGCGGAGTGTGCCGCAGCTGTCGTATATCTTGATAGCAACACTGTCACTGCCGTCTTTTACAACACCCTCCAGGATTATATTGCCGTCTGAAACACTCACAGAACTGATTGTTACGACAGAACTGTTTTTTGCAGATTCGCATATTTCCGTGGTATAGCCTGATGCGGCGCACACAGGTGCCATTGCACCGGTCAACTGGAATGTGAGCAGTATTGTTAAGGTCAAGCATATCAGTCTTTTAAAAACACTCTGTCTCATATAAATTCTCCTGTAATATTTTTAACACTCCCTGACGCCGCAAAATGCAACGGCGCCAGGGGGGAGGATTTGATTAAAATTCACAAGCTACGTTAAGTGGCTTCATACCGTCAAGGCTATCCCAGAGAAAAGCTTTGATTTTGTATGTTGTATAATCATCAGACTGAGGAACGTTTACCTTAGCCTCAAAATCTGCTGTATCGCCAAGGGTAATAGTCCTGGGATCTTCAACAACAGTTACAATCTCTGTGCCCTTGCAAAGTGCAATGATAAGTGATGCATCAAGAGACGCTTCCTTATTGTTTGTAAGGCTGATTTCAACAGTGTAGTCACCTGCTGCTGTAATATCTGCAACCTCTGATGTGCTGTCATAGAGCTTGTATGAGGTTATCTCAAAGGATGGAGCATCCGGTGTAACTGTTCCGATTGTCTTTGCTTCGGACAGTACATAACGGTTACTCTGTGTTACGTATACAAATTCATATTCACTGTCATTTTCAAGGCCGTTTATTGTAATCTGATTTCCGTTAGGATCAGCTATAGCACGGAGCTTGAGCACATCCTTATCATTTTCTGTTGTCTTTTCGTAGATATATACCTTTGTTGCACTGCCTGCGTTGTAGTTTACGATTGCCTTGCCGTTGCCGCCTTCAACAGAAATACTTTCTACATCTGTAGCAGCACTTACATCTTCAAATGTACTGCATCCTACAAGGTTTTCGCCTGTTTCTACACCGTTTTCCAGCTTGTAGCACTCGATATTGTCTATCCAGAGGTCTGATACCGCACAGTTTACCTGGAAGAGAAGTCTGCAGTATGTGTTTGCCTTTGTTGTGGTAAATTCTGCTGTAAACGGAGTCCAGTTATCAATTGTCTGACCCATATAAGTTGCAAAAGGTGTAACATTCAATAATGCACCGCTTCCGGCACTTTCCTGAATCTGAAGATTAATCGAACCATCTGTCGCTGTTGTCAGGTCACCCTTTGCATAGAATTTTACTCTGTAGGTTGCACCGAGCTCACTGATAGCCATACCGTTTGAATTTGATCTGTAATATGTACGCAGATAGTAGTTTCCGGTATTTGTTGAAGAGAAATCAGCAGGTCTTGTAGCAGAAGCATCAGGTGCCTTGTTTGCTGTGATATGCATTGACTTACCGCTTGCTTCTGTGCCGTAATATACATTGCTGTCAACTGTGATATCTGCAGGCATCATATAAGGCTGCTTTGTACTGGAACCGTTCTGATAATACTTAATCCAGCCGCTTCCCTCCTGCTTGCCTACACTGCCTATAATTGTTGATGTAGGAGATTCAGGCTTGATTGAAGCTTCGATGCTTGTTGTCTTACCGTCTGCAAATGCAAATACCAGTCTGAAGGTGTGTACTGTATCTACTGAGTAGTCGCCGATATAGTGTGCATTTACAGCCTTTGCTGATTTTGAAATATTTGAAAGTGATATTTCTGAAGGAGTGCCTGATGTTACATCATACACGGTAATATTGCTTATAGCAACCTCACCTGTGGGATTTTCCCATGAAAGCATAAGAGGCATAACTGATGTTGCTGTATAGAAACGCTGGTAAGAATTAAGAATAACATTTTTTGGTTCGTATGCAGTATAGGGAATTGCAGGGACCTCGGGCTCGATGCTTCCGGAGCCCTCACCAAATGAGCCGGAAGGAGTTTTGTTTTCTTCGGTGCCTTCTGCCACTACGCTGATTTCATCTATATGCATATCCATATATCCTCTGAGGATAAAGAACAGTGCAGTGTTGTTTGTAGCTGCTTGAGTATATGAATACTTAAACCAGCCGTTGGACTGCTCTTCACAGTCCATATTCTTAAGCCATACGTTTGTACCTGAGCCCATATAGAAATATGAACGGTTTGCAGTGTATGTATCAAACTGCTTGTCTGTGTAGAATGTCAGTGTATAGTTTGTACCTGCCACAAATGTTGTAGCCTCTGTGCTGATGAGCTTTGTCTGTCTTGCACGCTCTGTGTAGTAGCCCTCTCTTTTTATATAAAGAGAGTTGCCGCCTGCATCGTAGGATGCGTCATTCTTTACAGCTACTTCATATACATCTGTAGGCTGTGTTTCAAACTTAGAGTTGTCTGCAGGGTTGACATACTGAACTGTAAAGCCTTCTATCGTGGGAATGGCTGTTGCTGTGCCAAAACCATCTTCAAAGCCTGCATCTCTGATTACATTTGTCTGTGTGGCATCGCCTTCTTTCCACACCTTTATATCGTCAATGTAAAGGTCAACTTCACACGCATTATTAAACTGGAACCAGAAGCCGCTTCCCTGATTTGAGGTTATACTGTTTCTCCACTGGTGGGTATACTTTGTCCAGCCGGTTTTGCCGGTGTTATTATCTACGGTAAGGTTGTGCATTCCTTTACCGTTATCACTTACATAATACAATGCACTGCTTGGCATTGCATTTTCAGTGTTGTTGTAAACGTAAAATTCTACATTGTACAGTGTATCGTGCTCAAGCGCCTGAGAAAGGTTCTGCACATAAAGCACATTATTGTTTGCACTTTTTTGCACATGAAGAGATTTTGTACCGCTGAATGACTGTGCGGTTGATATTTCTGCCAGTTTTCCATCACCGATAGCTACTTCATTGCCATATGCAAACCAGTAATCGCTCAGCTCTGTCATACTGCCTGCTGCACTTACTGTCAATGCCGGAGCAAACATAGTGCATATTAATGTGAAAATCAATAATAATGAAACATATCTTTTTTTCATAATTAATTCCTCTCTTTGCTAAAAGAATATTTATAATGAAATTCCGTATAGTGTGATAGTATTCGAACTATTACACTAAGGATTTCAATATCATTATTTAACTACATATATGTCTCTTGCTGTAGAATTACGCATTGCTATGAATATCTTGTCTTCCGGCTCAATATCGCTGTATGTTCCACGTTCAAGGGTAAGCCGGCGGTCTGCGGTATTGCATATGGTAACTCTTGTAGTACTTGCTCCCTTAGATGCAATAAGCGAGGTTGAATTGTCTATCTGAATAAGAAGTCTAAGCTCTGATGGATTGGTTTTCAGCACAGTACCGCTGACATAACCTATAGGTGTGGCGGTATGAAGTGAAGCGTTTGCCAACTGAGATTTGAGTATACCGTCTGCTGAGGAATAGTATCTCTCAAATTCCGAAATTTCGCCTGCGGTGTCAATAAACACCTGAAGAAAATCTCCCGGCTTTATACTGCTTGCATCAACACCATCTGCAACAAATATTGAAAAGTCAGAATAGCTTTCCACCATACCATTGATGCACACTCCGTAGGTGCCATCACTCTTCAGCTTTGAAGTTACTTTTTCTACAATAACCGTGTTGTTTGACTTACGGTTTTTGAGAAACTCCGGATCTGCAGTAATGATAATCTGGTTGCTGGAAAAAAACTCATCCACATCATAGGCTGTTACGCCGTATGACAAGTCTGCAGTGAGCCAGCTCTTGTCGATAATCATAAAATCCATCTCATCTGCCGTTGCTGCATTTGCCGGAATCCACCACATAGTACAGTTGTCTCCCACAAACAACTCGTGGTTGAAGGAAGAATTCTGTGTTCTGTACGCCATGGTACGCTCCGGTCTGACGCTGTAATAATCTGTATCTGTATCAGTGGTGGACTGAGCTGTGCTGAGTTCTTTTACAATATTTTCATCGTCCACTCTGTATCTGATAAGCTGCGGTGTAATATCAGGACCTATCTGATTATACAAATCCTCACATTTTATCCTTGATGCACTGTCGTTGTATGTGAGCTTATCGTCAAGAGTGAGTATCTCCCAATCACCTTCAGAATTGAATACCTTGAGCTGTACGCTTGTTTCAAAAACGCCATCGGTTTTCCAAGCAACAAGATATGCATATTGTTTGTCAGAAAGTGGTGAAAAAGCTGCTATATTGCCAAAGCGGTCAATATATGCCACTGTATATTCGCCCACACGGGGAAGCTCGCAATATCTGTCTCCGCTGCTGCTCGCGTTCACCAGCTGAGCGGTCAACTTATAGTCCTTGCCGGCGATTTCTATGATGCCGTTCTCTGTGTCGATTGACTTTACTGTACCGGCAGCAGTTTCAGCTGTTACCACAGCCCTGATAACCTTTCGTCCGGTTGTATTGCAGCTTGCGGCAACTGTTACAACATCATTTACCGCAATATCTCCTGCCGCTGCCTCCAAGCCGTATTTTTCAACATAAATCACATCATCCAAGCCGGAGCTGTCTATACACAAATCCTTCAGTGCGCCTTCATATGTAAGCTTGTTGTATATTGTCTTGGTGTTGAGTGCCACATTGTTCACAATCATGGTCTGATAACTGTCAACCTTGACTACATCATAGGCTGAATCTCCATCATTGTTAATCAGCGTTACACATCCGTCAACGGGAATCATATGTGATTTTGTGTAATCTGACAATGCCACACCATTGTATATAAGCTTGTATGATATATCCAGTACGGCAGTTTTCTGACGACCCTTGTCGTTGTAATAGGTTATACTTGTAAGCCTGTCAGAAACCGATGCAATATCCTTATGTTCAAGCACCAATACTTGTGTATCGTCCTGTTCCATATACATAACTGTTTTCTGAGGGTGCTTTTTGGTGTACTTTACATATGCGTTAACTTTGTAGCCTATATACTCAGTACAGTCTGCAGTTGTCTTATAAGTAACTCCGTCTATTGAAATCTCATCACTGTCCAGCATAGATGCACCATACAGAGTTGTCTCATATGAGCCGTCCACAAGGCCCTCCAGCTCGTATATACCGCGGTACACTGCGATTGGTGTATCGCCCTCATAGGATTCTATAATTACTGAATCATCATATATCTCTACTATCTGTAGAATGTCTGTCTGTATGAAATTTTTGACAAGCCTCATACAGCTTGAAGCGGTTATATACTTACCGTAGGACTCTACTCCCTTTGTAAGCTTGCTTTTTGCCGTGATATACTTCGATGTGCCTAAACCTGCAAGGGATGAATATCCCAGCAGCTTCATTGCCATATCCACCGCTTCGTCATAGTTGATAAATACATTCATCCTTGTATCACTGCTGCTTATCAAACCAAGACCGCGGGCAAGGCTTATCACCTCGGCATTTGCAGTTTTGTACCCTTTGTCAAATACTGTGTTGACAAGCATTGTGATGTAGTCGCCTTTTTTGAAGCCCTCATTAAGCACAAGGTCTGATGTTTCAAAACAAACAATGTCCAATGCCTCAAGCAGCTCCATATCTGCCACTGCTTCCGGGTCTGCAACGTCGGCTGCCAATGCAGGAACGCCTGCTGGCATCGCCGTGAGCAAAACCGTTATGAGCATCCACACAATGCTGCGTTTAAGTTTAATATTCATTGTTTACCTCCCTTCCAACAAATCAGTTGCTGAAATAGCATTGGTATATTACCTTTGCCGCCTGAGCTCTGGTAAGGCTGCCTGCAGGAGCAAAGCTGCCGTCGCCCATTCCATCTATAATTCCTGCATTGCAAAGTGCTGTTACACTTGGCAAGGCATAGTCGGATATACTGTCTGCGTCTGTAAATGCTAACTGTGCACCGCTATCTGCAAGGCTGATACCTTTTATATCTGCTCCGCGGCAAATCATAACAGCCATATCCTGTCTTGTAATAACGCTGCCGACACCAAAGCTGTCCTTGCTTACTCCATTTACAAGTCCTGCTTTTACCGCACTTGCAATGTACTGATAGTACCATTCATCCTTTGCCACATCGTCAAAGCTGCACATTGCGGCAGAATCGTACACACCCGTTGCAAGAACAAGAACCTTTACAAATTCCTCGCGGGTCATATTCTTTCCCGGAAGGAATGTTTTGTCTCCGTAGCCGGACAGAATGTTTTTGTCGCTGAGAGCATGTATTGCCTCTCTTGCCCAGTCATAGCCGGATATATCGCTGTAATATTCCTTAACAAGGCTGCTGTCCAGCTGAATTGAAGAGGTGGTTACGCCGGTTTTACTGCCACCGGAGACGCCTGATGAGCGTCCTCCGCCACCGCCGGTATTTCCGCCGCTATTGGAAGTAAAGCTTGCAACCTCGGCTACAGCACTTTCAAAGGCGGAGACAACCATGGCATAAGAATCTGTTGCCGCTGTAAAGCGTGTTGCCATAATATCGTGAACCATTCCCCGGTTGATGTCGCTCATATTGCTGTACTGACTCCATCTGCTGCTCTTGTCAAAGCCAAAATCTGCAGTCTTGCTGCTGATAATACCGCCGATTTTTGATGCAAGACAGGTTGTGATTGAATATACGTCCTTGCACTGAGCGTAAGCACTGTCAATGCTTGCAACTGTAACAGGCAGCTGAGCAGTGATTGCACCTGCTACCCATTTTTTGAACTCGTCAGTCTCCTTGGCATACTCGGTTCCTTCGTATACCGGGTTGGTACAAGCCAGACCATCTGCAATGAGTGACTTGTTGAGGAGTGCAACTCCCACAGCCTTTCCGTAATTGCTTATAAACTGTGTTACAGAATCTACAGCAAGGTCAGACATAGTTATGAAATCTCCGGCTGCTGACGTCTGCCCTGCGGGGGTCAACTTGTCATATAGTGACATATCAAATCCCATTACGGAAAGAGCCTCTCTGTTGACCGTATTTTGCGAATCAAACAGCGTCTTCACCTCCTCTGCGGTTTGTACCAGACGAAGCTGTTCAAGCAGGAATTCAAAATTGATATATTCAAACTCCAAAGCCTTTTTCCTTGTGCCGTCTGCCACATTGTACTCAACGGAATAAGTACCGTTTGTACTTACACCATTCTTTTGCTCCGGAATGGTAAATACCATTTCCACACTGCCATCCGGGGCAATTTCCTGCTGCTCCAAAGCAACAAAATCTGTGTAATCAAGACTGTCATCCTGCTTGTATGCTCTGAGGGTTATCTGCTGGCCGGCATAATCAGGGGCATTTGCCTTTATGGTTACCACGCCGCCTGTTTCAAATCCCGGATTTTCAAACTGAATTGCCGATGCTGCATTTGCACATACAACAGACAGTGATAAAACTGCTGTCAGGATAGTTGTTTTCAATCTCATATTACCAACTCCTTTCGTTTTTTATATTGATTGTGCGTAAAACTCTTTGTCTGCCTGCTCCACGGAGCATTCGGTGCTGTCTTTTGATGTGAATGTACCGTCTGTCCATGTTCTTATAACAGGCTTGCTCAAGCCGGTGACGGTTACCCCGTCCAGCGATATCCTCTCAAAATGTGCCGCTTGCATAAAAGGCACATCTCCGGCTGTACTGTCAAAATCAACTGTGCAATTTTTGAGCCGGCACACCAGGGGGCTTTCCTCTGAGCCATAGGCTGTAAGAGGCAGTTTTACACCGGTTGCGCTTATATTCTCAAAACTTATGCTCTCTAAAGGCTTGTTGAGCTGCCATGGCTCATTGCCGGAAAAATTGTAATGAAGAAATCTGTCTGCATTTTCCACGGTGCAGTTTTTCATGACAATATTGCCCGGAGGATATCTGATATCCCGCGAAAAGTCCGAATAGTATGTAAAAAAACTAAGCATATTGTATCTGTGGTCTGTGTTCTGTACCGTGACCTTGCGATTTCGCTTTTCTTCATCGCTGAGGCTGCCTCGGAAAAGGTATTTTGCAGGACCATATATTCTGCAGTTTTGCACCAGCATATTTGTACCGCCGAAACGGAATGCACTGCAGGCGGTGTTGAGCTCGGTATTTGTTACTGTGGTGTTAATGTTATCAATACCTGCTATACAGTCATCACCGGTATAAAAACAACAGTTGATTATGTCTGTATTTTCGCAGCCGGTAATGTGCACACCGTCATGTCCGGCAATCACCCCGACGCTGTCTATCAGTATGTTGCTGCACTGATACAGCGCATGTGCCCAGTTGGCGCTGTTGCACACTGTGTAACCCACCAGGGTTATGTTTTTGCAGTAATGCATATCTATGGCATGAGGTCCGCGGTAGTGCTCCTCACCCTTTTCGTCAAAGCAATCCATTCCGTCTATTTCAGAGCCGATTTCTCCGATAATTGATATATTATCCGCATCAATTGCTCTGATTATGGCATTATTCCATCGCCCTGCCGGCAATCTGGAATAATTGTGGTTTTTTCTTTCTGATACCGATTTCCACAAATCATCGGTTTTATATTCCGGTTTTATCGGTTCGATTGTATCGTTTATATAATCATTGTAGTCCTCGGGGTTTGTACTGCCCTCCAAACGGGCATTTTCCATAAGATACAATGTAACATTGCTACGAAGCCTTACCGAACCGGTGCGGAAGGTGCCGGCCGGTACCTCAACCACACCGCCGCCGCACATAAAGCAATCGTCTATCGCCTGCTGAATGAATCTTGTGCACAGCATCCCGTCAGTTTTTGCACCGTATTGTGTAATATTTACTCGTTTGTGCATGATATATACACCTCCGATATCCTATTTGAGACCAAATTCCTTTTCTACACGCTCCACAGAAGCCATAGTGTCATCATCAATTTCAACATATCCGTCCTTGAGACATTTTGCCATTTTTGCCATTTCGATTTCACCGGGATAGTATATTGTATCAACACCTGCCGATTTTTTGGAATTTTTGATTTCGTCTATCATATCGTCCACTCTGTTTTTGTATGCATCGGGACTGCCAAGCTTTGAAATATCAAGTGCCATAAAGAAATGACCCACATTTCCGCCGCATTTTTCGTCTGTATTCCATGCGTGAACATTTTTTGTCATTGCCGCACCGGAAAGGGTTGCTCCGAGGGTTTCTACCATCATTGCCATACCGTAGCCCTTATATCCGCCAAAGGGCAGCAGAGTACCACCCTTTTCGTACTCGCCAGGGTCTGTTGTGGCGTTGCCGTCCTTGTCTATAATCCAGCCCTCAGGGAGCTTTTTACCCTCTTTATCCATCTGAACAACCTTTCTGTCAGATGTGTAGCTCATTGCTATGTCATATACAATCTTGCCGTATTTGCCAGCCGGGAATGCATATGAGAAAGGATTGTTACCGATTGTCTTTTCAGCACTGCCGGTGGCGGCAATGAGTATATCTCCGTTACTCATAGACATACCTACCATATCGTTGTCGGCACACATAGATGTGTAATATCCTGCTGCACCAAAGTGGTGACTACCCTTTACGTTTACAATTCCGACACCGGTCTGCTTTGCCTTTTCCATAGCAAGCTTCATAGCCTTGTAGGAAACCACAATACCCAGATTGTCCTTACCATCAACAGCTGCCCAGGAAGGACTGTCATACAACACGTCAATGCTGCCGTCAGTCTTGATACCACCGCTCTTTATGCAGTTTATGTATCTTTCCAGGCGCAAAAATCCGTGGGTAAATACGCCTCTCATCTCTGTTTCAAGCAGTACCTCTGTTATAATTTCTGCATCATCACTGCTCAGACCGGCTTTTTCAAATATTGCCACCGACCTATTTCTAATTTCATCAATTGCAACTTTCATGTTTATCATATCCTTTCTCAGTTCATAAATTTTTTGATTTTCCGTGATAGTTCATACAATCACTTACTTTATGTTTTTGAGAGCCTCTATCTCTGTGTTGTAGCCTCTCATATAAAAATCCTTGTCTGTAGCTGTCCACAAAACATTGCAGCCCATATCCCTGTATTTCTGTGCAAGAACCTCATCGTCACAGAATATTCCGCAGGATTTTCCATAGCTGTTGCTGATATCAAAGATTTTTTGAATAGCCTCTATCATTTCAGGACTTTTTATATCTCTAGGTGTGCCCACCATAACAGACAAATCGTATGGACCAATCATAACCGCATTTATATATTCGCCGTATTCCTCAAGCATTTTCGGAAGCAGTTCAATTCCTTTGGGGGACTCTATCTGAGGGAGCAAAAATCTTGTCTTGCCGAAATCGTCAGGTGACTCTCCCGGACGGAACTGACCGGGTCCGCCGCATCCCTTTCTGCCCTCGGGATAAAACAGAAGCGCGTCCACTGCTGTCCTCAACTGCTCCAGAGTCTCCGTACGGGGAATCATCACTCCATCTGCGCCCATATCAATCGCCTTGGCAATGAGGTGATACTCACTGTCCTGAGCCCGGACAAACGCAGGCAAGCCCATAAGGCGGCAGACATGCAAAAGCTCCACTACATTTTGTGTATCAAACACACCATGCTCTGCATCAAACAGTACAAAGTCAAGCTCATCCCGGTTCATTGCCTCCAGTATAATGGTGTTTTTGAATATTACCATAGTTGTACCGATAATCTTATCTCTGTTTTTGAATTTTTCTGCAAGTCTTGTATATTTGTTCATATTTTCCTCCGTTTCCAGTTTTTGCAACCGGTTGCAAAAAACTTTAAAAAAATTTACTTTTGTTCTTGCTCTATCATTTTTTCATAATTCTGTATGCACCACTGTGCATATGGCTTCCACTCACCGGGATTGACAAATGCATCTGTATCGCCTGCCTCCAGCCGCTTTGCTTTATCCACAGTGTGGTTATGCTCTGCGTGATTGCCCAAGAATATGTCTACATTCTCTTTCCCAAGCCGCTCCATGGATTTGACAAATTCATCCCGGTATGTATAGGGCAACTTGTATTTGTCAAGAAACTCCCGTGACATGGTGTTGATACCCATGCCGCCGTGAAGTCCTGCAGTATATGTATTTTTGCCGTCTGTCACCTCAAAGAAATAGGACATGGCACCTGGTGTATGCCCCGGAGTTGCAACTGCGCGAATACGGGTATTGCCCAGGCTTATGATATCGCCGTCATCAATCAGCACATCAGGCTCAAAGGAAATATATGTCATACCCAGTTCTGCCGCATATGACAAATCCAGCATACCGTTGGCATACTCCTTGTCACGCCTGCCCATATACAGCGTACATCCGTACAGCTCTTTCAATGCTCTCGCTGCTCCGCAATGGTCTATGTGTCCGTGAGTGTGCAACACATATCTGATATCCTTTGGGTCAAATCCTATATTTCTGATATTCTCCAACACAAGATACAGCGATTCCTGATATCCGCTGTCCAGCAGTATCAGCCCGTCACCGGTATCTACCAGATGGGATGAAGCCGGTATCGTACCCACAAAGTACAGATTTCCGAATATTCTGAAGGGTTTTATATATCCTTCCCATGGTTTAGTTATCATAGTATCCTCCTTAGTTCGAGTTCTGTCACACTAGGCACACGGGAGTCGAACCCCGTATGCCTAACCGAAAGATGCCGGAATTGCGCTTGTTTAAAGCGGGTTCGGATTATTATCTTTCGGCTATTCATAATACTCTATGTTGTTTCTCATAACCAGCTCACAGCGGGTTGTAATAACATCATCAACTCCCCTGCCGTCAGATATAAATTGCACCAGCGCTTCAAAAGCCGCTTTTGCCTGACCAAACAGATTCTGATATATAGTGGCATTTACAATGCCTCTTTTCAGATATTCGTTAAGCTCAGGGAATGTATCGAAGGTAACAAGAACTATCTTATCTGACAAGCCCTTCTCTTCGATATATCTGCAAAGCTCCACCGAGTTACCGCTGGTTATATATATACCGTCAACATAGGGACAGTCACCCAGCTGAGAATAGCACAACTCTCTTAGCTTTTCAGCAGAATCGCACATATTCATCTGAGAAATTATATTCAATCCGTTTTGCTTTGCCATTTTTTCAAAGGCATCTCTTCTCCTGCGATGAACACTTGAAAGTGTATCACCGGTAAACAGAACAATGTTCTTTCTTTCAGAGAAAAACAGACAATTGCTCAGGAAATCTGCCGCAAGCCTTGCAGAGGACTCCACGTCAAATACTGACGAAAACAGCCGCTTCTGCCCCTCTGAATGATTGTCCAGCATTACAATATTGCGATTTTTTTGGTACAGCTCGGTGATAATATCGCCGTGGTTATCGTAGCTGATACCACCTATTATAATGCCGTCATATTTTGAAAAATCATCAAGAATCTGCCTGCACTCCTCAATAGAATGCTTGTTTTTGTCAAGAAAGCGCATATCACATTTGATTTTATAATCCTTGAGCTCCTCGTGAGCTGCTTTGATACCTCTTATAAGCTCCGAATAGCAGGGCTCAAACCGGAAGTACAACAGCACACCGATTACTATTTCCTTCATAGAAAGCCGCGATGCCATTTTGTTTGGCACAAAATTATATTTTTCTGCCGTTCTCAATATAAGCTCTCTCTTTTTGGCATTGACACTGGCATTGGGGTTGAATGCCCGGCTCACCAGAGAGGGAGTTACCTTGAGTTCCTCTGCAATTGTATATATTGTCACATTTCCGCTCATCAGTGTTCACATTCCTCATCATTGCAACCGATTGCATTTTTGTAAATTATATCACAATGAGATTGTGGCTGTCAAGGTATTTTGTGCAACTTCTCCCAGAGAGACGAAAAAAATAAAATTAGCAAAAGATTCTAAATATTTTACAATTGACACATCAGGCAAAATATAATAAGATAAAATTAATTGACAACTACAAAGGAGGTAATTATTTTGTTTGAAAATTCACGATGGATTGCAAAAGAGGATATAAAAGAAGTAAAGCCGGCTCCTTTGTTCCGCAAGTGTTTTGATATAAACAAAGATATAAAATCAGCAACAATGCACATATGCGGTCTTGGTACCGCATGCAGCTATATCAACGGCGTACCGGTATCTGATGAAGTGCTCTCTACCCCCTTTACCAAATATGACAGCCGCATTGTGTACAACACCTATGATGTGACAGAGCTCATCAGCAAAGGCACCAATTCAATAGGCTGCATACTTGGCAACGGATGTTATTTTGTAACCTACTGGCGCTGGGATTACTACCGCCCGGATTGGGTTCACCATCCCAAGCTACTGTTGGAGCTGGACATAGCCTACTGTGACGGAACAAAGGAGCAGATAGTGTCTGACACCTCTTGGAAAACCGCCGACAGCGCCGTTATATATAACGAAACAAAGCGAGGAGAGATATTTGATGCACGGCTGTGGCAACCGGATTGGAATATGGCGGATTATGACGACAGCAATTGGGGCAATGCCTTTATCTGCAGAAGTCCCGGCGGCATCCTTGGGCCGAGAACCACTCCGCCCATAAGAGTGACAAGGCGCTTCAAGGGAAAATATATAGGAAACAATGTATATGACATAGGTCAGAACATCAGCGGCTGGGCAAGGATAACCGCTGTAGGTGAACGCGGAACTGAAATCGCTTTGAGATACAGCGAGCTGCTCCACGAGGACGGCACAATCGCACCGGAACAGCTTAACAGAATAGTTGGCAGCGACACTCACTTTGACAAATATATAATGAGCGGAAACGGCGTGGAGAGTTGGGCACCCTCCTTTGCATATCACGGCTTCCGTTACGTAGAGGTAACCGGCGCACCGGAGCAGTTTGAGCTTGAGGGAGAGATGATTAACACCGATTTTGACACTGTGGGAGAGTTTGTCTGCAGTGATGAAATGCTCAACAGGATACACCATGCATCCTGCATGGCGACCCTTTCAAACTTTGTGGGGCTGCCTACCGACTGTCCTCATCGTGAACAGAATGCATGGACAGGCGACGCACTGATATCTGTGGACCAGACTCTTATGAACTATGATGCGGTATCCTCCTACCGGAAGTGGATGTATGATATACTGGACACTCAGCGTCCAAGCGGACAGATATGCTGCATAGCTCCCACCGGCGGTTGGGGGTACAATTGGGGCAGCGGTCCCGCCTGGGACAGTATATACATATATCTGCCATACTACATTTACAGCTGCACCGGTGATATGAGCATTATACAGGAATTCTGGGATTCTATGGAGCTATATATGCAGTTTATGGAAAGTATGTCCCTTGATGACACAGTGTGCTTCGGTCTTGGTGACTGGTGCGCACCAAAGGGAGTTGACCTGTGCCCTACTGTGATAACCGATATATCATATTTTTATCAGAACAATAAAATAATGGCAAGATGTGCACAATTGCTGGGCAAAGACAGCACATACTATGAAACCCGCGCACATCAGATAAAGGAAGCCTTCCGTGAAAAATTTATAAAACCGGATAAGTATCTGAGTGACAACACCTGCGCAATAGCCTGCGCTATATATCAGAATTTGTACACAGAGGATGAAAAGTCTGATGCAGCAAGACATCTATCAGAAATCATTTCACAAAAGGGCTGCCACATAGACTGCGGCATACTGGGTATGAAATACATTTTCTCTGCACTGTCAGAATACGGCTATGCAGACACAGTATACAGAATGTGCACCAACCCCGAATATCCAAGCTACGCATACTGGATTAACAACGGTATGACAACCCTGTGCGAAACCTGGGATATGAAATTTTCCTGCAATCACCATATGTACAGCGAAATTGATATGTGGCTGTACAAGCACGTAGCAGGGATACACATAGACGAGGGGGCGCAGCACATCACTGTCAAACCATGCTTTTTGCAAGGGTTGACCTATGCACGGGCAAAGCACAAGGATATTGAGGTTTGTTGGGATGAGGAAAAAATCACAGTGACTCTCCCTGTAAACGGAACTGTTGTGGTTGACGATAAAGCAAAAGACTTATCCCCCGGTACATACACCATTATGAGAAAAGATTTGGAGGTACATCAATGATTTCATACACACATTTACCCGAAAGCGAGTATACAGCAAAGGACATTGAAATATACGCCAACGGCAAGCACAGAATATACGCCTGTACAACAAGGGTATCTGCAGTGCCCTACAATAAAATATGGCCGGGCTCACAAAGGCAGGATGACCAGACAGAGGAGGCATATTTTTTCAGCATAACGTCTGACACAGCAGTAGATATATCGGTAAAACCGAATACCGCTTTTACAACAGCGATTATCCGTCCTCTCTCTAAAAATATTCAACCCGTCATCCGCAACGGCGTGATACATTTTACCCTGCCGGGCGAAGGTCAGTATGTGCTGGAGGCGGACGATTTTCACAATGCAATTCACATATTTGTAAACAAGCCGCACACACCGCCTGCAGATGCAACATATATCTTTAAAAATGGCGTTCATCACATAGGAGTAATGCGTCTTGAAAGCAATGACAAGGTGTATATTGAGGACGGCGCGGTTATATACGGGGGCTTCACCGCAATAGGCAAGGAAAATATAAGCATATGCGGCAACGGTATTATTGACGGCAGCTACGAAAGCCGCCGATCAGATACACGGACAAACCCCAATATGCACTATGCAAAAAACTACCGGGATATGGATGTAACTCGGGATATGTCCATACTTGAAAATACTCTTTATGACGAAAAAATGCTGAACGGCTGCCTGCGTTTTTATAATTGCAAAAACATCACCGTAAGCGGTCCGGTGCTCCGGGATACATGTACCTACGGAATGATTGCAGCGGCCTGTACCAATGTGACTGTTGACAACATCAAGCTCATAGGTATGTGGAAATACAACTGTGATGGTATAGATATTTTCAACAGCAAGAATGTCACGATAAAAAATTGCTTTGTGCGAACCTTTGACGACAGCATTGTGCTCAAGGGCATAAAGGGATGGGACAGCCGCAATATGGAAAACATACTTGTAGACAACTGTGTAGTGTGGTGCGACTGGGGCAGGAACCTTGAATTCGGAGCGGAAACAAATGCAGATATTTATTGCAACATAACCATTACAAACTGCGACTGCATACACGGCACCCACGTTATGATGGATATGCAAAATACCGGTCGCGCACTTATAACCGGTATATTATTTGACAACATCAGATGCGAATACAATAAAAATCAGCTGAAAGCATCCTATCAGCACGACCTTAACGAAAAATATCAGTTTGGCAGTACGCCCAATATACAACAGCCTCAGCTTATGTTTATATCAAATTCATACGACGGAGACCCCTTTGGCGGCGACAGCGAAAAAGGAAAAGTTCACGATGTCACATTCAGCAATATTTATGTAATTGCAGATGACGGAGTGCAAATGCCCCAGTCAATATTTACGGGTAACGATGAGCAGCACAAGGTTGACGGAATTGTGATAAAAAATCTATACTTCAACGGAAAGAAAATTGCAGATATAAATGATGCGAACATCGCAGTAAACCAATTCAGCCAAATTTCATTGGAATAACAAGGAGACCAATTATGGAATATTTCAACACAGTGTTGGGCAGACAGAGCATAGACAAGCTTGGCAAAACACTGCCCCATGAGCATATATGCTGCTATTACGAGCCATTTTACAACATAGCTGACAACGAGCATATGGATAAAGCCGAGGTTGTGCGGCTCTCGGCAGCATATCTGAAACACCTTAAAGAAACCTACGGATTAACCACCTTTGTAGACGGCACTCCCATCAACACAGGGAGAGATTTGAATCTGCTCAGAGAAATCTCCCGTCTGTCCGGAGTAAACATAGTTGCATCAAGCGGCTTGTACTACCAGTACGAGCCTATGCTCAATCTGAAATCGGAGCAGTATCTGTGCGATATGATTGTCCGGGATTGCGAGCAGTCCTGCATAGGTATGCTAAAGCTTGGTCTTGACAGCCAAAAGCCGGACAGTTACATTCAAAAGGTTTTCAAGGCAGTGTGTATGGCACAGAAAAAGCTTAACATACCCATCTATATCCACACCAATGCTTTTATACAAAACGGCATTGCAGCTGCGGATTTTGTGCTTGAGTGCGGCGTTGCTCCCTCTGCTGTCACCATTGGTCACTGCAGCGACTCCGACGATAATGAATACATATATGAAATTCTGAAAAAAGGCTGCTACATCGGCTATGACAGACTGTACCCCCAAGGCGGAGAAACATTTCTCCCAAGGAAAGCGGCTCAACTAGCTGAGCTGTGCAAAATGGGGTATGGCAACAAGGTGCTTATTTCCCAGGATACTCTTGTATATAATGAATATTGTCCTGTATCATATATCCAGCAGACAAATCCATATGAGCACCTGTTTACAAATGTCATTCCCTGTATGGAAAATACCGGCATCACAAAGCAGCAGCTTCATCAGATAATGGTTGAAAATACGGCAAATATGTTTATGATGATATAAATCAATCTAAAAATGGGCGCGAAAAGTATCGTCGTGATAAACACATATAATAAATCCTGATTTCATATTGACCCACCTTAGCCGAAAGAGTATAACCCGAACCCGCCTTAAACAGTGCAAGGCAAAAACGCAGGTAATCCTTGGCGGATTACCGAGTATTTTAATGCTACAAAAGCGAAAATCCGCCTTTAAAAATCGTGGTTCGCATTATTCTCTTTCGGCTGAATATAATTATTTCTTATATTAAAAACGGACATTTTGTAAATAATGAAATCTTATATACTGTCTATAATCTCAAATATATAGTATTATCCCTCATACAGATAATCCGTCAGCTTTTGTATATATGTATCATCCTTGCAGAACTCATGATTTCCGCCATATACGGAAAATTCAACCCAGCCGCAGTCGGATTTTATCAATTCCTTTATACGGAGAAATTCCTCCTCGCTTTTTTTAAAATCAAAAAGCTCGTCGGAATCACCCATTTGTATAAACAGCTTCCTGGGATGAACCAGACAGGCGGTTTCTGCCTGACCGAAATATTTGCCCTCGTTGTAATGGCATAAATCCGTCTGTGTAAACAGGCTTCCGTCGCAAAAATAAGAGCAGGTCAGCGCCGCCTGTATGCGTACATCTGCCGCGGCGGTCATCATAGTATAAAAACCTCCGTAGGACATACCAACCATTCCTATTTTCCCAACCTCGGGCAGGGTTGTCAGATAGTCCAGAGCACGTATAATGCCGTACACCTCAAGAGCAGTAATTGAGCCTCCCAGGCGCCTGAGCCGTGCATCAGTTTTTTGTCTGTCATAATCCACCTTATACTTTTCTGCCGACCACAAAAGCAGCTGAGGAGCAAATACATTGACCCCGCGGTCAAATACCCTGCGGAGCATATTGTTGTAATTTGCGGTGCTTCCGTTTATACCGGAGATAAGCTCGGGAGTTCCTGAGCCGCCATGCTGTACAACAACCAACGGGCGATTCACTCCGTCGGTATACTTAAACAGCAGTCCCGTAAGCATCAGCCCGTCTGTAACCTCAATCTGAAGACGGTATATGTCGTATCCTTCCTCTTGAGAAAGCCTCTGACTTACAGCACGGGGAATATCCTCTCCCCCACGCTCAGTAAGAGGCCAGCCAAGCATTTTTACAAAATCCTGTCTGTATCTGTCCTTATTTTGTAATATATCGGCTATATATTCTGTGCGTTTCTCCCTGCTTTGCATCTCAAGCCTTTGGATAAGGCTGTCAATACCGTCTGCATATGACTGCTTATACTGCGCCGACGTTTCCAAACTCTCTGTATATTTCATAATGTTCACCTGATTATTCTGGCTTTGTCTCAAGCTTGAGGGGATAATCGCCCAGTTTGTTTACCTTAAAACCGTTTGCCTTGTATTCTTCATAATCAAATGCCTCAAGCTCATCTATGGCAAGCTTGTGGAACTCATAGAAATTCTTCCACCATTCATAGCCGCTTCCAAGCTCTGCATTAAGATATGCGTCCGCAATATCACAGCCCATTGCCGGTGCCACATAAAATGCGCCCATGGCAAGAACGTTTACACCGTTGCCCGTGATGGCACGAAGAGCCGCGGGAACGCTCTCAACAACACCTGCATGAACATGAGGGCATTTGCTTGCGGCAATATGTATACCCATACCGGTTCCGCAGAAAAGCAGCGCTCTTTCAAACTCACCTTCAGAAATCATGGAGCCGACTCTCAGACCAACTCTGTGGAACATGAGGTCTGTATCGTTGGGGTCGGAATCTGCCTTAACACCCATATCGGTTATTTCCCAGCCCTTTGCCTTAAGATGGGCAACCACAGCTTCCTTGAGGGGATATCCCGCAAAATCTGCTCCTACCACCAGTTTTTTGTCTTTTACCATTTTCATTTTAATACACTCTCCTTTATTTTTATTATCCCTTCCAATTGGGATTAAAGCTTGCTATATTATTGCCTGCCAGAGAAATTACCTTGTAATACCTTGACAGGTCTTTTTCAAACAAACTGTTATGACCAAGCATACTCGCCGTGTGAAGCTCAGGCAGATTCCATACCACCTGATTGGAATTCCAGCAGAAGAATTTTTCTGCTCCGGCTTTTCTGAGCTCCTCAACATATGCCGGGTATTGGTCATAGGGAATAACTCTGGGCCAGGACATAACAGCATAAAAGTCTATGCCATATCTGTCGCACATAGCTTTATATTTACCTATTCCCTCAATCACCTTTTCCTTGGCATTGCCGTGAATTCTTCTTATAATCTGCTTTTTGCGCAAAAGCTTTTGGTAAATTTCAAGGTCAATACAGCCGCTGTTATCAAGACAGCCCTCCAAATCCTCATATATCTCCATATGCCCCTGAATAATTCCGTCGACAAGCCCTTCTTCCGCCCATTTTTGTACATCAACGCCTATCCGTTTTGCACTGTCGGGGGTATAGTCGGTAACCACATTAATCCTTATATGGGGCAAAGCAGCGCGGAACTCCCGCATAAATTCTGTCATGAAGCCGCACCAGACTCCGTTCAGCCGTTCATCGGACATGGGGAGGGTGAAGGGGTCAATATCAGGATAAAGCTTTTTGAATTCGTCAAGCACAGGCGGTTCAAAAGCAATATTGAGCCCTCTAGTAAATATAAGAGTCGCCCCGTCAAAGCCGTATTTCATGTGCTCACGGTACATATCAATAATATGTCTGCGTACCTGAGGATAAGCATAGGAGCACACATTAACGGTGCTGCCGTCACGCATTGTGCAGTAATACTCGGGATGAGCATCTGCAAAGGCTGAATTCCAGGTCTTGAGGTCATATGGAGTATGGAAGCTGCAAACACTCATTCTGTTGGCAGCATAGACCTTGATACCTGCATTATGCAATACCTCAATACGCTTTCTGTAGGCAAGCTCCTTATGCTTTTTAAACAATATATCCTTCCTGTTCCACAGACGGTCTATCTGACGGATGGGAATATAGCTTTCATCAATAACACTGTCGTAATCAAAGGAAATTTCAAAGCTGCATTCACCCACATCCGTACCAACAAGCTGAGCCTCCTGAGCCACAAGGCCATCAAGGCAATCTACTGTGTCTTCCAGATTCCTGTCCTCGTCAAAGTGGAAATGCATACATCTGTTTTCTGACGCCCTCCGGTACTCCCTGTAGCCCTCAACCTCCTCGTCATTCATAGGTTCAAACTTAATCCATGCTACGCAAGCGGCGTTTTTCTGAGTATCACGAGGCTTGTCTATAACAATCTCCTGACCGTTCATATCTGCACATTTCCAGTACAGCTCCTGTGCAAATTCCGTATTGCACCAGGTACGTGGACTGCCAAGGGCAATGTTTTTGATACCGCAGTAGCCCGTATCATCGGTCAGCTTGAAGTACACATAATTATCGCTTCGCATATTAACAAAGCAAATATATATCTTATACCAGCCGGAAAGATTAACTCTCAGTGTGAGCGGCTCCGGCGAGGTACATTCCCCTGCAAGGAGCATCTCGCCCTGTATATCCTCTATCTCATAGGGCACTCTCTGCCAGCAGTCCTCTGTACGTTCTGTCTTAATCCTGTCCTGCTCTGCGGCATACTGCCACAGATTATTTAATATAATCACACTGTTCACCTTCTTTTTTTATAACCTGTATGTCAGCACAGTGTCCCTCAAAGGAGGCAAACACATCTATCCACCTGCCCGGCTCTTCGCTGCCTCTTAGCATGGCGGGAGTGATTCCCATAACATAGCGGTAATAGAGATATACAGGGAATGCAGACCAGCCGTGGCACAGACTGCCCGCCAGCTGAAAATCCTCTGCTCCGCCCTCTGTCTCCCAGAAGGAAGTGGCTCCCTTAAAGAGCATTCTGCCCCATTTTTCGGCGATTTCATCAAATACAAGCCTGTCAAACCTGCCGCCCCTGCCCAGAAGCACCTCGTATTTATACAGGGAATAGCTCAGAGTAATTTTTACAAGACCGTTTCCGGGATTTGCAATAAGACTGCAGAGTGCGTCCTCCTTGCCCGCTGCAACGCCCGAATATACTGCCATAACCTGCATAAGCTCTCCGTAATGCTGACCCTTACCTGCATAGTAATAAGAGCAATACATTCCCTTTTCGGCATCCCACAGCTTTTGGTTTATTTCGTTTTTCAGTTTATTAAGAATTGTAGTATATTTTTCGTAAAATTCCTTTTTGCCGAAGCTGTCTGCCAGGCTTACCATGCTTTTTAACGCTATATAAACAAACACCTTGTATATACCGTCAAAGAAATCGGGATTTTCAAGACGCAACGAGTTTTTGCCGACATTCTCATAGCCCTCCGACCACTCATAAAAGTTCCAGTAATTATCTCCGGCGGGGGGCTCAAAGCCGTTTTTCTCATATGCAGCTACTGCCGCTTCAAGCTTATCCCAGTAGTTATCCACAAAATAAGAATCACCGGTAAATTCATAATATTCGGTAATTTCAAGAAACCACAGCAATGTAAACGAGGGTATCCTAAGAAGTTCATCCGTAGGAGCACATATGGTCTGATAGCCGTCCTCACCGAAGCTGTCACCCAAAAGCGCCAGAGACGCTCTGATAAAATCATAGTCCTCATAGGTATAATATCCGCACAGAATCTGATTTCTGGAATCGGAGGCATACAGAGCCTGCTCCCTCCACGGGCAGTCCTCATAATGCTCATGCATACAATGCCTGAGAGTATTCATGCACACCTCATATATCTTATTATGCAGACTATCGCTGCAGCGGAATGAGGCTTTTTTATTTACGGGATAGAAGCATGGCTTTAAGCCTATATAATTAATCTCAAGACTCTCAGTGCCTGAAATATGCAGCTGCAGATATCTGCCTGCTATTCTCTTGAAATAATATGTAAAGCTTTCTCCGCCGCCTTTTGCAATATAGCTGTTTGCAAACCGGCGGGTTTTTATCTCGGTACGCACGCGCATATCATCAAGATGCTCGCCATAGCCGATTTCAATCAAAGTGCCTTTATCCACACACATATCCATGGTGAAATATCCGCTTTCTTCCCTGCCTAAGTCTATAATAACATACACACCGTCGTATTGCATATTAAAAAGGGATGCTCCACCCGGCAGACAGGGCTCTCCTGCAAAAATATCTTCAAATTTCCTGTGAGAAAGAAAATCAGTGTACATACGGTGAGCAATATTATCGCTCTCCCTCTCACCACGTATAAAATATCCCTGGGCTATAATTTTTGCAGGGATTATATCGCCGATAACATTCTTTTTGACAGGTCTGGGAGCAAGCACGGTATCAACAGCTTTTACCGCCGCTGGACTGAAATCGCCGTTTGTACTGTTTGCATCATACATAAATCCATAGCCCAGCTGAGCCGTTATCATATATGTATCACCGGAAGCATAGTTGGTATTGACCGCTGCCATAACATTTTCATCGCTGATATACACGTTGTCAAAATTATTGAGGGCAAAGCATAATGCATTTATACCCCTTGCATACTGCATACTTTTGCCGCCCTGATGATATGCGCATATCTCAAGACGGTTTTCGCCTTCTTTAAGCATATCTCCGACATCGAGGGTATCATAGCTTTTTTTGTCCGGGTAGTCGTGATACTGACCGCAGCCTGCAAACGAGCCGTTAAGCCATACCGCATATTCACTGTCCACAGATATCTCAAGTACAGCATTTTTGTCAACACAGTCAATATTAAAATCAAGAAAAAAATCAACATATTGGTTGATGCTATATGCACAGTCCGCCCATATCCATTTTGCATTTTCTATCATCAGCTTACTCCTTGTTCATCATTGTGTCAACTAACTCTGCGGCAAACAGCCAGTGCATCTCACGGCTCGGGTGATTAATATAATTTGCCAGAAGGCTTGTGGTATCAACACCGTTTTTCTCCAGCAGCTTCCATTTTGCATAGCAGTCGCACACGGGGATGTCGTATTTTTTGCAAAGCTTTTTTGCAGCCTCCTCAAACTGCTCAAGTACACCCTCATTCTGAGCCTTCATAACGGTTTCTGCCATGCTTATAAACTGAGGGTCTGTCATATGACAGCTGATTTCTGTATTCATCATATTCGGCGTCATATATATAACCTCCGCACCGGAGTCAAGTATTGTTTTAAAGATAATATCAAGATTTTTTTCAAAATCACAAATCTTATCCACACCCCAATGACAGTCGTTGAGCCCGAAGCACACTACAACCAAATCAGGGCTGTAGCGCAGTACATCTCTTTCAATTCGTGTAATACCTACATTGGTTGTGGTTCCGTTAAGACCTGCATTGATAATATTAAAAGCAACCTGAGGATAAAGGTAGGAAAGGATTTTCTTTACCTTATATATATAACCGTTTTCACTGTCAAAAACCGTTGTAAAGCTTGTCTCCCCTGTTTTATAAAGCTCAAAGCAGCCCTGGGTCACACTGTCTCCCATAAAGGCTATTGTAACGGCGGGATTTCCGTTATTATTTTCTTGCTTACGGCATATTTTTTCAATAATCTTCATAATCAACCCTCTTTTTTATTTGCTTTTCTGTATAGACCGGGTGTAACACCTGTCTGTGCCTTAAATTTTCTTATAAAGTTGGATACCTCTGTAAAGCCGATATCATCCGCAATCTCTTTGATTGTTTTGTCCGTATCCAGCAAAATACGTTTTGCATTGTCAATCTGGACCTTTGCCACATAGGCAGACATTGTGGTTCCCTTTTTCATCTTGAAATACTGACCCAAATAGGTTGCAGAAACCCCAAAATGCCTTGCCACACCGTCTACCGAAAAATGCGGACTGTTGTAATTGTTTTCTATATATTCCACAATCTGGTCGATAAAGCTGTCTGTCTCGGCAGATTCCTTTGAGATTTCGTCAAATACATCCCGGAGGAATTTTTTTACCTCGCTCACCAAAACATCTATGCTTTCAAAATTAACCAGAGTTGTAATGTCAAATCTGCTCAGATACAGCTCCTCATATTCACTGCCGAACTTGTCGGACACTGCCTTGAGTATAACGATAATCAGCTCGAAACATACGCACTGAGAAGCTGTGAGGGGTGCATCGTAAAGTGAATTGACTATATTGTCAATCTGCTCAAAGGTTTTTTCTATTTCTCCTGCTTTAATATAGGTAGGGATTTTTTTCATATCGCGGTAAACATACTTATCCTTATCGCAATCCGTACTTATATCACTGAAGAAAATAATCTTGCCTATTCCCTTTGATTTCTTATAATCCCCTGCAGATTTTGCCTCAATATAGGATTTCCATACGGTAGATACATCCGACACAGGGTTTCCCACTCCCACCGTTATCCTGCTTGTCATCATTTCCTCAAGGAAATTCTGCAGATTGGCAATTAGGTTGTGGTCATAATCCGTGTGCACATCGGACATGGCAGGACAGATAATGCATAGCTTGCGGTTTTCAAAGACCGTCACGGACAGGCAGTTGTATTCTGCAATGTATTCAACCAGAAGCTTTACAACATCCGAAACAAGCTCCGGTACATATTCGTCAATCTCAAAAAGAGCTATATAGTAATAGTCAAAATCAAACGAAACATCATAAAAGGCAAATTTGCTCTTAACCTCGGCTTCATCGGAAAATTCTCCGTTTACCAGCTTATAGAACATATGCTCCTTTGCAATGGCATAGGCGTCTTCAACCTTTTTTTCAAGGTCATCCTTGGTTTTGACAAGATAATTGATATTATTGTTTATTGCCTCAAGCTCATTTACATCGTCATTTGATTTTTCCAGGCGCAGTGCAAGACTTCGTATAGGATTGTATATTTTCTTTATGGAATATACTGTTACAAAAACACCTCCAATTACAACCATCAGGATTACAAAAGTATAAATCCACTGGATAAGCAAAAGGTTTTTGTGGGTATCGGCATATTCCGATACAAAAACATAGCACCAGTCAACAGAGTCGGAGCAGACACTGCTTATATAGTACACATCGTTGTTAAGCTTAAGCTTTTCACCGTCTTTATATTCAAGCTTGCTTATTTCCCAGGAGGGAATCCTGTAGTTTTCAGTATTTTGGGCAATGCAGTAGCCATTCCCATCAAAAACATAACTGTCGCCGTCGATATTTTTCAGCAGACTGCCAATATAGCTTGCGTCCAGCATAAATATGGCAAGCCTGTTGTTTGAGCTGTATATGGTGGTTTCCTTTACTACATAAGCATATATCTCACGGCTTGAATTTATCCTCTGGCGAATGGGGATAAGCCTGATTATCTCCTTACTGCCGAGAAAATCCCTGAAATCCTGAGCAGAATATCCCACTGCCTCATACATGATCTCAAAATAATGGGACAGGCTCATGGAGTTCTGTGAGGAAAAGACATAATCCAGCTTAGGATTATATACAGCCACCTCCGAAATAAAATTGTTGGCACCGATATAGCCGTCAAGCTTTGACTGAAACAGACGCATATTGCTAACACTGACCTGCTCTGTATCCATAAGCTCCGAGTCGGAAAAAATCTTTCCCGCAAGATACATAAGACCTTCTGTCTCTATATCCATAACCTGTCTTAGACTTTCAATACCGGATTTTGTTCTTTCGGCAATTTCCTTTTTGTACATATTAAAGTTTATCTGAAACATAATAGCTGTAATCAGCACAATTGGAACAACCATGGTAAAAATATGAGGCAACAAAAAGCTTTTTAATATTGTGTTTTTTGAAAATATCTTTTTAAACTGTTTAAGCAAAATTGTCACCTCCTAATAATATTTATTTTACCACATATTGCTTATAATTCTCAAGACGGTATAATGTTATACAGTTTGCATTATGGTAATCGGCAGCGCCGATATTTGCTTCACGCACCACATAAACAATATCTTCTCCGTCAAATATAAAATCAGGATACTGGAATGCATTTTCCTGAGTCAGCTTTTCCCAGTTATCGAGCCAATCCGGCACAAGCAGGGTTTCTGCGACCTCCCAGTTGTACATATCATCCGATACAAGAAGAGACAGACATATTCTCTGGAGTGAATAATCCCTCTGTGTATTGGGATTTGAAAGGGCGATATATTTTCCTGTGGTCTCATCGTATCTGACAGTGAATTTTGACATACCTCCGGGGAAGGAAATCACTCTGTCAAAAGCAAGAGTTTCGTCATCAGTAAGCTTAAGCACAGCCGCCCAATCAGCGCTTGGAGCAGAGTTGAAGCGGGTCAGGACATAAAGCTCTCCATCGGGACCGATAACTGCATTTGCCTCACATATGCCCGGGTCTGCGCAGTTAAGCTCCGACGGTAGCCTGCTTATATGGTCGGCAAGCTGAACAGTGTTTGAAATAGTCCAGCTGTCACGGCGGAGCAAATCTGCATTTTCATCTGCAGACATAACCACTACCTTAAAATTCTGCCAGGAGCTGCCGCTTATATCAAAAGCACGGTAAATCCTCCCGTCCTTTTTTACAACAGGAACAGGAGCGGTATGGGCAGGCATAACAATGGATGTGCCGTCATCCTCTACAAGCCAGCCTGTTTTGTTATCCTCGGGAACAGACCAGGTAAGACCGCCATCGTCACTGCGGTAAATAGCCACAGCCGCCGCCTCGCCGGTGCCACGCCGAACTCCCATGAGATACAGAGCTTCCTTACCCGTATCCGACGGGGTGTTTGTAAAAAGATTTGCATACACAAGCTCTTCTATAGTATCGTCTATATTGTCATCATCATAATCGGCATCGAACTTTCTCACCTTCTGCCAGGTTTTGCCGTTATCGGCAGAGCGGTATACGGTTGTACCGTGCCCTATTGTATCATGGGAGGCAACCAGTGTACCATCGCCAAGCTTTACAACAGCAGGGGATGAGGGAAAGATTTTTTCGGGATTTTCGCTTACTGCAATCTCTGTCCTTGTGCCGTAATGGTCGGCAGACTGCTGTTTGTAGGGAAGATTGGTGAGAGCGTCATAAAGCCAGAGGGCATAATCGTCATCCCACTCAAGCTTTTCAAGTGCTCCCGGAGTTCCTGCAGCCGCAAGACCGCAGCTGTTGTAATATACCTTCCTGCCCAGCTGCTCTGCAACCGCTCTGAAAGGAACATACATATTATTCCCCTCTGCATAGGGAGCATCGGCAAGTATATATTCATTGCCGGATACAGTATATACATTGCTTCCGGCGGTAAATGTCATTTCTCCTATTCTTGCAGTACCTGAGGAAATATCCACTGTAACAGGATAATCCGTCAGCTTTTCAATAAGCCTTGATGGCACAAAGAGAGTTGAGCCCGCAATGACAGGCACCGCATCAGGGTTTTCCCAGTCTATGCGCTGTCTCCTGCAATCAGCCATAACCTCGTTATGACCCTCGGCAAGAACAAGCATATTCGGAGAAAGTGTATTTAAAAGGGCATAGTTATCCGCATCCCGCGACATAACACTGCCGCTGATATTTTCATGGTAAATGTACCGCGCTTCATTAGCAGTTACAGCACGGTTATATATCCTGAGCTCATCCATAGCTCCGTTAAAGGTTTTTGAATAGGTACTTCCCGAATGGTCGCCGCCGATGGTGGCATCGGGTATGTAGCCATCAAGCACAAAGCTGTCATTTACATAAGCAACAGTGTTTGAACCCTTGGCATTATTAGGCTTTATTTCCTCTCCATCAAGAAAGAGCCTCATATACTTTTGCTCAAGATCGGTGGTAACCGTAACATGATGCCATTTTTCAAATTCGTTTTTCATAACATCTTCAAAATCGGTGGTTTTGATAAAATTTATTCCGCACAAGGGTGTATCAGTGCCGCTTCTCACAGAAACAGATATCTCTCCGCTGTTGCGGAACACAAGGTGAAACAAAGCTCCTGAATCTATGATATTAAGTGAAAGAGCTCGATTCACGGTGTTTGAACCCGGCAGCTTGTTGAGATAAAACCAGCCGGAAACAGTAAGACCTTTTGCTCCGTTCAGCGCCTTGGTAATATTATTACCTATATTAATCCAGTTTTTTTCGTCGGGGTGAAAAACCACAGCAGAGCCTCTTACACCCTCGGTCCAGTCAAGGTCCCTATGAGCATTGCCCACAGCTTTTATAAAGCCGTCCTTTGAATAAACGGTATTGCCCTCACCCTCATCAAAGGGAAAATAAGATATCAGACTGTCCTTTAATACATCGTTGTATGCTTCGTCAATATCATAGCCGCTGTCCAGCTTATACACTGTCATCGGCTCACTGCAATGGATATTTGCAGGGTTTATCCTCACCTCATCCATCATGATACCGGTATCTCCTATTTTATCCGGCAGTGATGCATCGGTAAAGGTAAACACATCTCCCGAAAAAGCCATGGGCACAGTTGTAAAATGTACGCCGTTAACATAAAAGCGAGTCATTTTCCTTGCAAAATCAATACCCACGGCAATATGAGTCCATCTTGCAAAGCTTTTGCCGGTATCGTAGGACGCCTGCAGCAAATCCTCAGAAGATTCGGAGCTTGCAAAGACAGTGATAACAGAGGCTTCCTTCACAATCTTTATACCGGCTTTTTCACCACTCTGATAAACGGTAAAGAGATTGCCGTTGTCCGCTCCGTCATTTTTGATATACGCCGACAGGGTAACACCATTTACTCCGCTGAGCATAGTGCCGATTTCTCCATTATCAGCAAATATGCCGCCTCCTTCACCGATACGCACGCCGCTGCCAACGTATCCGAACACCTCGGATACGTTAACAGCGTCAAAGCCTTGGAGGCTGTCTCTCTCATTTACGGCAAGACCGCCCTCAACACTCTCAAAGCTCAGATGAACAATGGGATTGCTGACAGCAGAAGCTGTGACGGGTAATATTAAGGATAAAGCCATTACTGCTGTAAATAAGTGTTTTTTCATCAAATCAACCTCAATCAATATATTTTCTGAAATCACTCAGCCTGTATAAGGTCTGATAGTTACTGTTGTGGTAGTTTTCAGCGTCGGGGTCTGCCTCACGGACAGCATAGAGAATATCGTCTCCGTCAAATATCCAGTCGGGATACTGGAAACCGATGTCCTTTGTGAGCATCTCCCAGTTTTCCAGCCAGGGAGGCACTATAAGGGTCTCGGCAATACGCCAGTTGTACATATCATCGGATACCAGCATAGAGAGCACTGTTCGCTGCAACGTATAATCCGGCTGAATATTAGGATTTGAAAGGGCAATCCATTTGCCTGATACCTCATCGTATCTGACAACAAATTTTGTCATGCCTCCGGGGAAATCAATAATCCGATCAAACACCAGTGTTTCGTCTTCAACAAGCTTAAGCACTGCCGCAAGCTCTATGCTGGGCGCAGAGTTAAAGCGTGCCATAACATAAATTTCTCCGTCCGGTCCGACAACCGCATTTGCCTCAAACATACCTGGGTCTGTACAGGTGCTGCCCTCAGGGAATTGGTCTGCATAATCACTGAGCAGTATCGGGTTGGAAATAGTCCAGCTGTCTCTGTCAAGTAAATCTGCATTTTCATCGGCAGACATAACCACAACCTTAAAATACCTCCAGCTTCTGCCGCTGGTATCAAAGGCGCGGTAAATCCTTCCGTCCTTCTTTACAACAGGTGTGGGGGCAGTATGCGCGGGAATAACAACGGATGTGCCGTCATCCTCCACAAGCCAGCCTGTCTTGTTATCCACAGGCACAGACCAGGTGAGTCCGCCATCGTCACTGCGGTAAATTGCAACAGCAGCCGGGTCTCCCGTACCTCTGCGCACACCCATAAGATAAAGAGTTTCTACTCCTGTTTCTGCAGGGGTGTTGGTAAAGAGGTTTGCATACACAATTTCTTCTATTGTATCGTCAATAATGTCATTGTCGGCATCGGCATTGGGCTTTCTTACCCTTTCCCAGGTATCTCCGTCATCTGTTGAACGGAGAATCATGGTGCCGTTTCCGATTACGTCATGAGAAGCAACCAAGGTACCGTCCTTAAGTCTTACTATGGAAGGAGAGGTATAATATATCCTTGTGCTTGAATCAATATAGTCAATGACCTTTCGGGTAGCATAATGGTCAGCTCTCTGCTGCGGATACGGCAGATTGGTAAGCGCATCCTGCATCCAGAGCACAAATTCACCGTCTACCTCCAGCTGTTTTACTGCCTTGCTACTTCCCACAGCCACAAGTCCGCAGTCGTTGTAATAAATCGCCTTGCCCATAAGCTGAGCAATGGGTCTTAAGGGAACATACATCATGTCCCCCTCAAAATACGGAGCGTCACTTAGCGGGAATGTTACGTTTCCGGAGTAATATTCCATGCTTCCCGCAGTAAACAGCATCGAGCCTGCCTCAGCTATAATACGAGTTGTCTTTTTATCAGAGTCTATCTCTGTCTGAGCACCAAGCACATTTGCTGCAAAGGATGCGGGAACCATTGTGGTTGAGCCGTGCAGTACCGGCACTGCATCAAAATTATCCCAGTCTATACGCAGGCGTGTTTCATCTGCAAACACCTCGTTAAAGCCTAAAGACATAAAGGCAGTATCCTTTGTAAGCTCTCTGAGAATTGCATATTTATCGGAATCTCTTGATATAACACTTCCGTTTTTGTTTTCAACATAAATATATTCTGCCTCTTCAACAGAGATTGCACGGTCATATATTTTAAGGTCGTCAATAGCTCCGTTGAAGGTCATTGTATAATCCATATTGGTTGGGTCGCCGCCGATTGTATCATCGTTTGCGCCCTCGGCATAGGAGAAGGTGGTCTGAGAATAGTTGGTATGTATATCACCATCGTTCTGCATACCCTTCTGCTCCTTACCGTTCAGGAACAGACGGATTGTATTTTCCTCAAGGTCGGTGGTCATGGTTATATGATGCCACACACCGAATGGATAATCCGTCTTTGACGGCTGGTAGTTAAGACCTGTAAGAGGTCCCGCCGGATCGCTTCGCAGGGCACAGAGTATTATTCCGCCGGAATTCATTGTCCAGTGGAACATAGCACGCACACCGTCTATATTGAGAGAAAGCGCTCTGTTCTGATAAGCGGAGCCGCTCTCAAAATTGAGGAAAAACCAGCCGGAAACAGTAAGACCGCTCTTTCCTACCAAAGCGTCAGAAACATGTTTTCCTATATTAATATAGTTTTTGCTGTCTGCATGAAACATAACCGCAGAGCCATTTACACCCTCTGTCCAGTCAAGGTCGGACACAGCCTTGCCCTCTATCTCAGCCTTGCCGGTAGAATGAACAACATTTCCCTCTCCCTCGTCAAAGGCAAAATGAGCAATAAGATTATCCTTTAATATATCCTTATAGCCTTCTTCCTCAGGAGGCAGGCTGTCCGAAGCAAAAAGCTCCGCCGCATCAGACTCAGACATTGCCGCAGGGTGAACTCTCACCTCATCAACGGAAAATCCGCTGTCGCCGATTACATCCCAAAGTGAACCGGACTGCAGGTTAAAGGTTTTTCCCACAAAAGCCGCAGTGGATGAAGCAATTTTTTTGCCGTTAATATAAATTGATATAATATTTTTGTCAAAGTCTGCAGAGGCAAGAACATGAGTCCACTGCGCAAAGCTTTCATCAGTACCGGCTTCAACTGTCTTGGGAAGCTCGTTTTTGTCGCTGCTCACGGCAAATTTTATAACAGAGCCGGTCTTGCTCAGGCTTATGCCCACTTTGTCGCCGCCCTTATATACAGTCAGGACATTTCCGTCCTGCTTATCGCCGTTTTTTACATATGCAGACACAGAGACACCCCGTGCGCCTGAAAGGCTGTTGACTATTTTACCCGCTTCCGAGTGGATATAGCCCTTGCTTCCGACAGCCGCGCCCACACCGCGGTAACCCTCTGTCACAGTCACGTTTTTCAAATCAATACCCGCTCCGGATGAAGCAAAATCCGAAACCCTGCCGCTCTGCAGCTTTTCAAAAGTGAGATAAAACACAGGAACAGTGCCGGATGCGGCAGACACACCGCCAAAGGGTATTGATGATAATGTGACAGCACATATTAAAAGTAGTATAATAGATTTTTTCATAATCATAAATATTCCTTCTTATCAGCTCCGGCGGCTTACTGCCGCCGGGACTGATATTTACACTTTATTCTGTCTCTCCGATTGTTAAAACAGTCTCATCCTGATATGATGCCACACCGTCAAGACCATGCCATACAAACAGCTTGTATACAAGGTCTGACGGATTGTCAAGACCGTTTACGGTTATGCTCTGAGCATCAAGACCTCTGTAATTTGCAATCTGAGGCAGATTAATCATGGAGCCGCCGACCATTCTGTTTGTAGCTCTGTCAAAAGCACCTAAAATCAGCGTCATCCCGCCCTCGGGGATATCGCCGCCCGTAAGGTTGACAACATCGCAGACAGCTGTTACCGAAGAACCTTCGGCAGAAAGCTCTGCCTTAACAAGAGGCAGTACAGAAGAAAGCTCTTCTATCTCAGACTCCATAAGACATCTTCTGTATATCCTGAGGCTGTCCATAAAGATACCGGCAGTGGAGGAAAGGTCAATATAATCGGCCTTGCTGCCGCCTCCGCTCATATTGTAGTAATTTCCGGCAAAGGCAAGGTCTGCCTCTGCTGCGAGACTGCCGTTGATATAAATACGGCCTTTTTTGGACACGTAGTCAAAATCTCCGTATATATGATGCCAGGAGGTATCTCCTGAGTCAAATACTCCGCTGTCTGTTGCCACTGTTCTGTAGCCGTCGCCTGCAGTGCTCTTGCCGCCAAGGCACACACTGCCGTCAGGCATAAGCTCCAGGCGCATACCGTCACTCTCACCCTCGGCAAAAACCGCCTGAGCCACAGACGGTAGCACACCGTCAGAGAGCCTTAGCCAGCAGGAAACAGACTGCTGCTTTGCTCCGTAAAGAAGACCTCTGTGGGTACATACGGGAAGTGTTCCCCGTGAAGAAAGCTTTAAGGTGCTATTCTCAACACCCTCAACAAGCTCTCCGCCGTCAACAGCAATATTCATTCCGTTTACACCCTTGTCCTCAATCTCGCCGCCGTTTATCTCTTCAAAATCATATTCAAGCACGGGAGGAACATTCTTTTTTATATCCTCCTCGTCAAGAGCGCCTCTGTATATGCGTACATCATCTACCAAAACATGTCTGCCGCCTACACCGAAATAGCCCTTTGTTATATCGTTTACATCAGTTTTATAGTTTGCAGTATCCGTTGCAAATTTCTGAGGAGTTGCTTCTGCCTGCTCTTCGCCAACAAGTACACCGTCGGCATAGAATTTTACATTATCATTTGCATAATCCACAACCAGTGCCACATGCATCCATCCGTCAGGAGAGGTGGAGTCATCAATATTGGGATAGATAACGTCCGCAGCTGTTGACATAGCCGGACTACTGTAGTCGGAACGGGAGCTGGTAGCCATCTTTGCCGCCTGTATATACATCATTATGCTATTGCTGCCGGCATTGAGTGCAAACATAGTAAAGTTTGTTCCGGAGCCCTTGACTTCCTTTTTCATAACAGCAGTTATTGTCACCGCCGATGAACCGTTAATCTGGGAGGCAAGTATATCCGAGGATATAACCATGTGCTTGGAGTTGTCATAAGCACTTGAGCCTCCGTTGAAATCAAAGGTATTGCCAGAATAGCCCTTTACGATTTCGTATGACGAATCCTGCATAATAAGATTATTGCCGTTTCCAGACAAATCCTCTATGGTATTATCGGCAGACAGCTCGTCAAAATTCCAGTATGCAATCAGCTGGGCATCACTCTCTGCGGAAACGAAAGTTGCAGTGGACGAAAGCAACATAAACGATAAAACTATCGCTAATATTTTTTTCATTATATAACCACCTTTTTAATTATTGAGCTGTATAGCTTACAGCCTCCTGAACAGGAGTCAATGATTCCATACTCTTGAGTATAAAGAGCTGGTAATTGTAATTTGCAGGTACATCAATTTCGCTTAATGCAAGCGATACTGCTGCATTTACATCATTAACCTTAGCAATGCTGCAATCCTTCAGGGCTTTGCTGCCGTCATACATTGCAAGAATAAGCTGTGCTCCTTCTTCAATGCCGGATATATTTTCGGGATAGCATTCTACAGAAACAGAGCTTTCGTCCTGAGAGAAAATGTACGGAGTGCCGGCTACTCTTGCAATTTCCTTTTCTGTAAGGGTACGTCTGTAGATATTAAGACTGTCTATGTATATAGGAAGTGTTGCGTTGAGATTAAGTGTATCTGCTGTACCATCGGGTGTAAGATTCATATAGCCGAGACCCAGGTTTGAAAGTGAGGATACAGCTGTTTCCTTGAGAACACCGTCCCAGTATACCTTACCTGTCTTATTTGCAATATCCGCTTCGATATATACATGACGCCATTCTGTATCTCCGTGCATACTACGCACATTTGCCGCCTGCACATAACCCATAGAGTCGCATGAGGAGGTAGAGTTTCTTGAACGGAGACCAAAATATCCATTTCTGCCCTTGAAGGAGAATGAGAAGCCCTTTGCTTTGCTTGCACTGCCTATTTCATCATTGAGTATATGAAGCTCAGTGTTTGGTGCCGTACCGGTTCCTTCAGGGAACTTAACCCATGCCGAAACCGCAAATTCCTTTGCGCCGTACAGCATTCCTGCAAAGGTATCTGCAGGGAAATGTGCTGTTTTTGTAAGAGCAATGGTATTACCGTGAACGCCCTCTATAACAGCCGGAGAATCTGTTGCATCTACTGTGATATCCATTCCGTGAGCTGATTGATCCTTGATTTTGCCGTCGCATACCTCTTCAAAATCATAGGAGAGAATAGCAGGGATAGATTCTTTTATTTCATTCTGACTGAGTTCTCTCTTATAAACCTTAACCTCGTCTACAAGGACATGTCTTCCGCCCACACCGAACCAGCCTGTTGCTATATCGTTTACATCTGTTTTGTAATCGGCATAATCTGTTGCAAAGGTCTGGGAATCCTGTACCTTTTCTTCGCCAACGAGGACACCGTCTGCATAGATTTTTACATTGTCGCCTGCATAGTCGATAACCAGTGCAACATGCATCCAACTGTCTGGAGCTGACTCATCATCTGCATTGGGATAAATAACATCTGCTGTTGTTGCAACTGATGCACTGCTGTAGTTTGAACGGCAGCTTACCGCAAGCTTTGCAGCCTGTGAATACATCATGATACTGTTGCTGCCTGCATTAAGGGCAAACATAGTAAAGTTTGTAGAAGAACCCTTGACTTCTTTTTTCATAAACGCAGTAATGGTAATTGCAGATGAACCATTTATCTGCTGTACAAAGGAGTCTGAGGACATAGCCAGGTGCTTGGAGTTGTCATATGACGTATCTGTTGCACTGTTAAAATCAAAGGTCTTGCCGGAAAAACCGTCTACAATAGCGTAAGCAGAGTCCTGAAGTGTAAGTGTATTTCCGTTTCCGGACAAATCGTCTACGGTGTTATCCTCATTGAGCACATCAAAGCTCCATTGAGCCACCAGGTCGCTGTCTGCAGCTTCTGCCGCAAAGGATACGGGTACAGCAGAAATAATCATTACCAGAGTTAATATTATAGCCAATACTTTTTTCATAATTATATACCCCTTTTCTTATTTTTTAAGCTTGTAAATAACACAGTCAAGTACCGCCGCATTACCGCTTCTTGTGAGTATTCTGTAGTCATCGTTGTTTACACAGCGCTTTAAATAATCAACCGTCACCTTAACTGCTTTAACATCTCTTTCATTCAGATCCACATATGTATAACGTGTGGCTGTATAGTGGGATGAGAAAGGAACAACCTTTTCTTCATCGCTTCTTCCCTCAGGAAGTATGGTGTATATAGTATTATTGAGTTCTATCATTTTGCCGTAGGTCACCTGATATGACTTGTAGCTTTCTGCAGATGGATTTTTGTATCCGTCCATCATATCCGGCGCCTTGCTTGCATCTGTAATTTTGTATATTCCGGAAATGGTACCCTCGGCAGACAGTGATATAAATACCACATCGCCCTCGCCTATTCCGTCTGATGTGTTGTACAGAGAAACCGCTTCCACATCGGGAGTGCCAAACCAGGAAACTGTATTTCCCGTTCTGGGAGTAGGTCCGTATGAGAGGGTATAATCCGTAAGAGCCTGTCTCATTGTACCGCCCAGCATATACTGAACAGACAGTACCTCTTCTTCATTGGCATTAAGAGTCTTTTTAACATCAGAGATAACAGAAATTGTTGTCTCCGGGTCAAAGCTGGTAGACTTGCCCCCCTCCAAAAGAATAACGCTTACAACTCCCGCCTCTCTCGCATCATAAGCCTTGTAGCCGTAGGACACGTCATTCTGCAGGACAGTGTAGTTTGATACATCATATTTATCCGCATAGCGCTTGTCTCCGTCTGAGGTGGGCACACTGAAAAATATGGTTTCATCGGTAACCGGGGTCAATCCGTCAAAGCTTCTGCCGGAGGGGCGCCAGTATTTTTTTGCCTGGGTATAGTCCGCAGCCAGTACAAGTCGCTTTTCGTCAAAGATATCTCCGCTTTCCTCAAAGCATATTTCTTCAAGGATATTGCTGCCGCTTTTTTTGTATTTTATAAGCTGATGCTTTACATTGTCTCCGTCCTTGAGATAGGGGATAACATCACCCGGCTCATACTTGTATGTCTGATTTACAAGAACCTTTTCCTTGATTGTAAGGTCATCCACATTGCCTAAGTGGTTTATAACCCTGAGCACTGTTTCATCAAAGCCCGATGCTTCGCTGAGACCCATTACATAGCCGTATGCCATGCCGTTGTACAGAGCTTCTCTGAAATGGATGATATTGCCCTTGATGTCTATATATGCGAGAACCTCTTCTCCGGGAGCAGGCAGGACATATTTTTTGTCGTTTACGGCTTTTATCATAGCCGGTGACAAGGAATAAGCCGTTTCGCCAATCACACATTCCTCATCTGCAAGCTCGTTTAAAACTCCCGTAACCTGACTCTGAGAAACATGTATAACAACCGCCTCATTCTTTATACTGCGGCACACGGAAACTACATCATAAGGAGCGATTGAGTCCAACTCCACAGCGGTGCCGTTTTTGTAAACCGCAATATTCTCTTCCTCATATATTGACAAATCAATTATTTCGTCATTTACATCAATTATGGAATCCTCGGTAACGCCGTATGCCACATAGGTTTCATATGAGTTTACAAAAACCACATCGTAATTATTGTCACCGTTGTTATCCACAAGGAGAATATCGCCGTATTCCGGGATAAAATCCAGACCGTTTATAGACGGTGCGGCTATATTATTATAAATTACCGCAATATTAAAGTCAATATCAAGGGATTTGCTCCTGCCGTTTACATCATACTTTATTCCTGAGCCCTCTGCCTGATAAATATCCTCGGCATCTATGCGCAGTGTGTTGTTTTCATCACTTGCATATATCAGGAAAATGTTTTTTCTGCCGTTGTCCTCTTCACTGTAAAGCACATCGGCATGGTATCCGAGAAGCTCCTGTGCAAGATATCCGCTGTCATTATACTTTACTCCGTCTATCTGCACTGAAGGTGTCTTGTAGCCGAGAGGACTGTCCAGAGCGGTTATCTCATTTTTTTCAACAACACCGCTTGTGTATTTTAAGCCATAGGTGTTGTACAGCTCGCTGCTGTTGTCCAGCACCTCATAAGCCTCCTTGCCGGAATAGTCTTTTTCCATCCTGTCTGCAGTAAGTGCATTAAACACCAGCCTTACCGCGTCGGAAACAGACAGATACTCGGTCTGATTAACTCCGTTAAAAAGTCCTGTTTTGTTTGCCGCAAGCTGATAGCCGGTAGGATATCCTCCCAGGGAGTCTGCCATAACGGTGTAGCCAAGAGCTCTTGTGATAATAACCGAAGCGTCCGCCACAGTGAGCTTGTCCTCGGGATAGAAGTTTCCCTTGGCATCGCCGTTTACTATTCCTGCAGAGTACAGGGACATAACAGCTCCGGCATATTCCTTGGAATAATCCACATCGGCAAAATGTCTTTCGCTGCTGCTTACCGGATAGCTGAAGCCTGCAGCCGTAAGATAGCTGAACTCGCCTCTGGTTATTGTATCGCCGGGATTTTTCTCTGCAACAAATTCCGGCAGGATTCCCAGCTTTGACAAAATCTCATAATAAGCAAGATTTCTGTCACTTTCATATGTACTTCCCGCCGAAAAGGCAGGCAATGACAGAAGGCAGAGTGAAACAATCAGCACTAAGGCTGTAATTCTTTTTATATTCATCCCATAACCTCCATCATCACATTATAGATAATCTTTGCACATTCGGCACGGCTTGCTGCATCCTTAGGCAAGAAACTGCCGTCGCTTCCGGACACAATCCCCGCCTGTGCAAAGAGCCTTACACTTTCCTTGGCGTAGTCTGAAATATCGCCTTCATCTGCAAAGAGCGCAGTGCCCTCTGCCTCAAGCTCATAGCCCTTCTTTTTGAGCATGCGGTCAAGGAGAACACATACATCCTGCCTTGTTACCGGAAGAGCTGCTCCTATCTCAGTGTCGCTTACACCCTTGAGTATATCATTGGAAATTGCCGCCGCACAGTAGTCATAGTACCAATCGCTTTCTTTAAGGTCGGTATAACTGCCGATTACCGCATCTGTCTTTTCAATACCAAAGGCAGCAACAAGCATTTTTACAAATTCCATTCGGTTAACTGCTCTGTCGGGAGCAAAGCTGCCGTCGGGATAGCCGGATATAATGCCCTTTGCAGACAATGCATCCACTGCAGCTTTTGCATAATGCTCACCGGGAAGGTCTGTAAAGCTTTTTGCCGTGTTGTCCTCTGCAGGAGCTGTCACCTCGGGCACAGGCACAGCCACTGCCGCTGAGCCTCTGCCGGCTCCCTTGAAGCTGCCGCCTGTGGAAGCCCCCCCGCCGGAGGAGCCGCCGCCTGATGAACTGCCTCCGGAGGAATCCTCTGCATCCTCCACAGCCTCCTCAAAAGCCTCGGAGAGCTCAAAAGCATTCTCATAGCGATTGCCCGCCAATGCTTTGTAAACCTCTGTTTCATTACTGCTGTCAAGCAAATCAAGGTCTAAATCAAGCACATCATTGTATGCTGTGAGTATTTCTTCAGTAAATGTATACTTATAGTTTTCGATTGCTTCAAGGGCAAATGCCTCTCTCGCACCGCTTCTTAAGCTTTCCATATTCTTTGCGGGGAGCAGACTCATGATTCTTTCCTCAAGCCCCTCTGTGCTGTCTAAGCCCTTGTAAAGCTTCAGAGACTTGTCAAAGCCCAATGCCTCGTCAATCAGCTTTTCCTTCTCCAGCATATCGTATATGGAAGAAAAATCGCTCCGGCTGTTGATAAACTCAACCGCACCTGCATAGTAAAATGTCTCCTGCAGCTGCTCCTGACCGCCCTGGGTCATGTCTGCAACCGCCTGATACACCTTGAGCTTGCCCTCGTTGTCAAGTAAATCATAAAATGTTGTATTAAGACCTAATATAACTATTGTATCAGAATCTATCTTGCTGCTTACCTGCTCTGCCTCTGTCATAGCCACAAGCTGATTGGTAAGAGCAGCAGAGGTATTGCTTGTGTAATACTTAATCTCAAGATTTTCCACCACATAAGGCTCGTTTGTAGTATTCACCATTGCCGCAAACCTTGCATAATTATCTCCCGCACTGCTTGCATAGGTAAATTCAAAGCTGCCGTCGGCACCTGCCCTTGTCTGGTCCATGTGCTCCACAGCCTCCATCATAAGCTCGGGAGCAAGATCTGTCAGGTCGCCGGCTGTTTTCCCCTCTTTAAGAACTATAAGCATTACTCTTGCAAAAGGCTCCGCCGCACCGCTAACGGTAATTATTCCGGATTCTCTGTCAACGGAGGTTTCAGCCGCATATGCACTCAGTGTGCAGCTAAAGACCAAAACCGCCAAAAGTAAAGCCAATATTTTTTTCATCAATCATTCTCCTCTTAGTTTGCCTGGAAGCTGTCATATGCATTCTGATAAACCTCAAGAACATGCTCAAGTCCCATGCTCTCAACCTTTCCTTTAAATGCATCCCATTCCTGGTCGATAGTTCCTTTTATAATCCAGTCTGCTCTTGTATTTTTTGCATACTCGTTGATTTCTGTTCTGTATCTTGTGAGAACCTCTCTCTGCTCTGCTGTGTACCATACGGGCGGGAACACCTCTGTTGTGTAATCCTTGTATACGTTATACAGTGAGGTTCTTATTTCCTTACCCTCGTTGCCCACCAGCTTGCTCAGGGTTTCATCTGTTGTTACAAAGGGACCATAGGTTCCGGGTACTGTAGACAGTGAAGAGTCGCTATCAAGCTTTTTCTGAGTATATGTACCGTCTGCCTGCTTCTCCAGAGGACCGTACAGCGCCTCTATACCAAATTCCTTGTCCGCAAGCTCGTTTGCCCAGCGCATGGTGATTTCAGGATACTTGTTTGTCTTAAACATTGTGAAGTAGCCCTTCATTACCTGAGTGGTCTGCTTTCTCATAACAGGCTTTTCCACACCCTCTGCCTTAACGGGAGGCATAGGCACATAATTTGCAAGCTCCTGGTCATGTACGGGACCGTATGCAGCATACATACCTACCAGAGACGGCTGTGCAGCAATCTTTGCATTAAGGCTTGCATGCTTCTGTGTAAATGATTCCTGGTCAATAAGACCGTCTGCATAAAGCTCATGCAGATATCTTACAGCGGCTTTGTTTTCCTCCTGGAGAGGTGAATAAACAATCTTGCCGTCCTTGATTACAAATTTGTCGGGCACATCAATAAGTCCAAAGGAGCCGTATATATCCAGCTCACCGCTGATGTTTTCTCCGTATACGAAGCTCCAGGGGATTTCGTCTGCCTCGCCGTTGCCGTTGGGGTCGCCGTCCTTAAATGCCTTGAGGGTTGCATGGAGCTCCTCTGTGGTTGTAGGCATGGGCAGGTTTAAAGCGTCAAGCCAGTCCTGATTAATAAAGATTGCATCACGGAAGCCCCAGTATGCTTCTTCGTCACGGATACCGGGCAGGCTGTATATATGTCCGTCGCCTGCTGTGGCAGCCTTTCTTGCATAGGGCATTTCTTCAAAAATCTCTGTCCAGCGGGGTGCGTATTCGTCTATATACTCATCCAGCTTGTAGATAGCGTCATTCTGCAAAAGCTCAAGAATGTGCACATCTGAGAGCAGGCAGAGCAGAACATCGGGATATTCTCCGCTTGCCAGCATAAGATTGATTTTTTCCCAATAGGACTCTGAGGGAATCTGATTCCAGTCAATCTTAACATTTGTCTTTTCCTCAAGCTGCTGCAGGAGAGGCATATCCTTAAAATCAATCAGATGAGGTGCCTTCTGTACAGCCACCTTAAGGGTGACAGGCTCGTTGACAATGGGCAGACCTTCCTTGTTCATCTGAACATCGGATGCCACATCTGTTTCGCCGCCGCTACATGATACTAAAGAAAATACCATTACAACCGCACAAATTACTGCAAAAATTCTTTTTTTCATTTCGACAACTCCTTTATATTTTAATTATAATTTTATTTCTTAGCCCTTAATAGCTCCTACCATAACACCCTTTACAAAATATTTCTGCAGAAATGGGTACAGCACCAGCATAGGTATGCTTGCCACTATAACCACACTGTATTTCATAAGCTCTGCATCCTGCATGGCTGTCTGAGCTGCCTGGCTGTCTGCCATAAGCTCGCTGGTCATCTGAGTCTGAATAAGTATATCTCTCAGGATAAGCTGCAGAGGATATTTGCTTGAATCGGAGAGATACAGCAGCGCTCCGAAAAATGCATTCCAGTGTCCCACTCCGTAATATAGCACCAGAACCGACATAATTGCCTTTGACAGGGGCAGAATTATTTTGAAAAAGCAGGCATAATACGAGCATCCGTCAATTGTCGCCGCTTCGATAAGCTCATCGGGAATGTTGGACTGAATATTTGTCCTGGCTATAACCATGTTCCACACAGTTACAAGACCGGGGATAATCATTACCAGTCTGTTATCCAGCAAATGAAGGTTTTTCATAAGCAGGTATGTAGGAACAGTACCTCCGCCGAAAAACATGGTTATCATAAAGAATGTCATGATTTTCCCCTTGCCGGGCAGGTCCTTTCTTGAGAGAGCAAAGGCCGCCGACATTGTTACCACAACATTAAGGAAGGTAGCAGTCACAGTATAAAATACCGAGTTGGCATAGCCTGTCCAGATTCTGTCGTCAGCCATAACCTTCTCATAGCCCTTAAGGGTAAAGCCATTGGGCCAGAACCATACCTCGCCGTTCATAACATCGTAAGGGTCGCTGACCGACGCTATTACAACAAAGAACAGAGGATATATCGCCAGAAATGCCACAATAACAAGGATTATATTTGATACAGTGCTTACAGCTCTGTCTTCAAAGGTTTCCAAATGCTTCATTAATCTCACCTCCCGATTACCACAAGCCAACTTCGGTAACCTTTTTGGAAATAAAGTTTACCGAACACATAAGAATGAGATTGACAATGGAGTTAAAAAGTCCCACTGCTGTGGAGAAGCTGAACTCGCCTCCAAGAATACCTCTTTTGTAAACAAAGGTGGATATAACCTCCGATGCAGATGAGTTAAGGGAGTTCTGCAGAAGGAATATTTTTTCAAAGCCTGTGTTCATAATAGAGCCGGTATTCAGAATCAGCAGAGTTATGATAGTGGGCAGTATGCCCGGTATATCTATATGCCATATTCTTTGCAGCTTTGATGCTCCGTCAATCATGGCGCTCTCATGGATGCTGGTATCTATACCCGCTAAGGCAGCCATATAGATAATCGAGCTCCAGCCGCAGCCCTGCCATACACCGCTCCATACATATATGTGCTTAAATGCCGCGGGATTGCTCATAAAGAATATTCGCTCAAATCCCAGAGCCTCAAGCAGACTGTTTATAATGCCCGACCTTGGTGAAAGAAACATAATAATCATACTGCATATGATAACAGTTGACAAAAAGTGGGGCGCATATGTAACCGTCTGTACAAACTTCTTGAACTTGGTGCTGTGAGTATAATGCAGTGCAAGAGCAAGAAGTATCGGAAGCGGAAAGCCCGCCGCCAGGGAATAAACACTCAGAGTCAGAGTGTTTTTCAGAATATTGACAAATGACGGTGAGGTAACAAAGCGCTCAAAGTGCTCAAGTCCCACCCATTTGCTCCCCCATATTCCCGCCAGGGGAGTAAAATTCTTGAAGGCGATGATTACACCGTACATAGGCTGATAGTTAAATATCAGCACATACAGGATTGCCGGCAGCAGCAAAACATAAAGCTGTCTGTATTTCCACACTTTATTCAGCTGCGAGCTTCTGCCGGAATTCATAACCCTCGTCATATTTTCCGTTTGTTTTTTCATCTCTGTTAACCCTCCAAAAAAATTGCATTTGAGATGCTGAAATCCCACACCTACATTATACAACGGGTGCACTGTGCCAAACAATAATCAATATTCAAACGGAATTATCAATTTTCTAAGTAAATTATCAATTTTATTTGTTCCGCACCGCCCATGCGGAAGAATGACAACCTCAGCCCTCATTCCGCCGGCGGCTTTGTATTCCGGCCGAAGCAATCAAATTGAGCAAATGCAGACTCACCTTCCCCTGGAGGGGAAGGTGAGTTGCGGAGCAACTCGGATGAGGTGGAATTGTAATCCTGCAATCCACAAATTAATCATTATTTACTTGATTCCTGCACAAAAAAAGACCGCTCAAATCATAGATTCAAGCGATCTTTTATTGGGGATAAAATCCGTATAAATTTATCTTCTTATAATAACAACATCACTGCACTGGAGATAGCGCATATTGACATATATCTTGTCACCGGGCAGGATTTCTGCCGCACTGGATTTTGAATAGGTCTTGTCCTGAGTATTGTACAGATGGAAGGTGGTGGAATTTGCATAAGCAATACCTACCTCATCGCCATCCTCGCTGTATGTAATCCTCAGTCTCTTGTTTGCATAATCACATTCGCTGACAACACCGCTCATAACAGTACATACACTGTATAGCCCCGCAGACATGTAGTAATCCGAGTCGGATGCATATACATTAAGAACATTAATATTGCTCTTGTCATCGAAGGTAAAGAGCGCTAAGTCGCCCTCCTTAAGACTGTTTACAACCTCGGAGTCAACACCGCCGTCGCCCACCTTTACTGCAAAGGTAAGCTCTATGCCGTTCCACCAGCCTCTTATTGCAGGAGAAGCGTCTCCGTCGGAATTGAGGATAGAGCCCACACCCTTTACAACCATAAATTTGTCTGTGGAATTTATACTTCTCTTAAACTCAGTGTTCATAACCATAACCTTGCAGTTAAGATATTTGTCCACATCATAAGCGGTCACACTGTAGCTTGTATCGCCCACAAAGTCGGAAATACTTACCATCTTGAAGTTTTCTCTGCTCATATCCGAGGGGATAACAAATATTTTTGCATTGGAATCTGCAAAGAACACTCCGTTAAAGCTTCTGGTAGCGCTTCTGTACATCTGACTGCCGCTGTAGGAAATACGGAAGTTGTCATTCTCGGCAGCGGTTTTCTCATTTTCCGAGCCTATGGGAATATCCTGGGCTGTTTCAAGCTGAATAAGCTTTCTGTCGGCATTAACCAGATATCTTATCATCTGATTAAAGCTGTCCATGGCAATAAGCTCATTGTAGAGCTCATCAGCACTGACAGACTCTCCGTTGTATTTTACCTTATCATAAAACGCCAGGTCTACCCAACGCTCATTCTCGGTAAATATCCTGCACATGGGGCTGCCGAGACCTTCTTTTTTGATGGCATAGAGATAGCCGTATACAATATCGTTTTCGTAGTACACATAGCTGATATTGTCAAAAGCGTCAAACAGAATTTTGTATGTCCTGCCCGGCTCAACCTTGCTGTGAACACTGCTGTCCACCTTATAGGTAACTCCTGCAATCTCCGCCTCATCCTCATCTAATGAATCAAAGGAGGTATTCATCACCTTGTCGCTTACGATAACCTTTTTGTGGCAGAGACCGTTGCCTATGCCCTCGCTTATAAGCAGCACATTGTCGGCAGCTATATCAGCAATGGTTATCTGCTTGCCGTCCTTGATTATCTCAAAGGTATATTCGTCGCTGTCCTCTTCAAGATAAACCGCAAAGCCGTCCTTGGAGACAACCACCTCAGAAACTGCGCTTACACCTGCCGCAATCACGGTTTCATAGCTTGTTACTATAACCACATCGTATTTGCTGTCGCCGTCGTTTGACACAAATGTGATTTCGCCTTTGATCACATTCTCAAGGTCTTCCGGAGTCATAACCGCCATTTTACCGTTGAGAATATATGTAGCGCGGGTGGAGAGAGTAACCTTCCTTGAGCTGTCGTCATCGGTATAGCATCTTATTAAGTCGCCGTCAACGGTGATATAGTCGCCGCCGGGAGCAGTAAGAAGCTTGTTTTCATCTGTAAGCTCCGCAAAAAGAGCATTGCGGACGGGACGGTTCTGTGAATTGTCATAATACAGCTTTACATGATATCCTATATAATCCTGAGCCCCTGACTCTGCTTCATTGAAAATCATGTCGCCAATCATAATCTGGTTTACATCCAGCTCTGATTTCTGCGCATACAGGTCGGTATAGCCGTTTGCCGTGATAATACCCTCGGTCATGGCAACCTCGTGGCGCTCACTAAGCAGACTTTCGCCGCCTACAGAAGCCATCTCAAGGCTGTCACCGATGGATACAACCTGCATAATATCCGCCTCTGCACAGTTGCGCAGAAGCACCATAGCTGTAGCCATATCAAGCCCCAAATCGTCTGCTGAGGATATACCCTCCAGCAAATCAGCACGCTGTGCCGCAATGATATAACCTCCGGGGAAGCCGCCCTTTGCCTCGGCAAACTGCTGATATCCTAAGATATTGCAAAGGATTTTCAGCGCCTGGGCAAGGGTAATCTCGCTCTCGGGCTGAAAAAGCCCGCTTGTGCTGCCGGAAATATAGCCTGTGCGGTATGCGGTTTCAATGTAGTTTTCGTACTTGGTAGAGGGTGTAACATCGCTGAACACCTCGTCATCCGATACAAGCACATTTGGTGCGTCACCCGCAAGATGCACAGCCATTTTTACAAAATGAGCCCTTGTAAGCTTCACGGTGGGATTGTAGGCATCCTCATCGGGATCCATAGCACCTACCGCCATCAGGAAGTTATATGCTGTCTGCCCCTCCTCACTGCTTACACCGCTGTCTGCAGCATGAGACACAAAGGGTACGGAGGATATCAACGCAAGGCTGAGCACAACTGATATTATTGATTTTATTTTATTTGAAATTCTCATATTCTGCCCCTCCTTTTAAAATAATTCCATAAGGCTTGCGATAACCTTTGCCGCCTGAGCTCTTGTTGAATATGCCTTGGGAGCGAAGGTGCCGTTGCCCATGCCGTTTACCACGCCCAGGCTTACCATAGCGTCAACATAGCTGCGTGCATATGCAGAGATTTCACCGCTGTCACTGAATGATGCTGACTGTCCCTCGGGGAGCTTTGTGCCCATAAGCACGAGAGTTCTGCCGATAATGGTTACCATGTCTTCTCTGGTGATATTCTCACCTATGCCGAAGCTGCCGTCGGGATAACCTGTAGCTATACCTGCCGCATAAGCCTTTGCAATATATCCGTTGTACCACTGACCGGGTACCGCGTCGGTAAAGCTGTGATCCGCTGCTGGCTGATTTGCCGCAAAGGCACATACCACCAGCTTGACAAATTCTTCTCTGGTAATATTGTCATTGGGTCTGAAAAGCTTGTTTTCTGCCGGAGAAACAATGCCCTCCTTGTACAGACTCATAATGCTGTCTGTTGCCCAGTCGGCATCATTAATATCAGTAAATACAGTCTGAGACTCAACGGGAGTATATGGCTTGCTTTCGCTTGCAACGGGGAATGAGCCGCCCACAGACTTGCCGCCTGAGGAACCGCCGCCTCCCGATGAGCTGCCGCCGCCTCCTGATGAGCTCTCGTTTTCATCCTTATATTCATCTATCGCATCGCCCAGCTTAGAGAGCAGGTCTGTAATGCTGTCTGCCGGAAGCTTTTCTTTAAGAATGGAGCTTACGATATTCTGTTTTTTCTCTGAAAGCTCTGTGAAATATTCTATATCAGAATTATCATCGCCGTCGAGAAGAGCTGCATTGTCATTGATAAGCTCTGTAATTTCGCCCCAGGGAACGCTGTTTACATTATCGAGAAAATCGGAAACTAAGGTGATAAATTCCAAAACCTCTGTGTAGCCGCCGAAGTCATCGCTGCCGATAACAAGCTCCGCTATATCATCTATAAGCTCGTCAGATGCATCCTCAATACCCAGTGCAGCCGCATTGCCGGAAATGAACTCTGCAAAAGCCGAAGCACTTGTACCGTTTGCCAGAGCAAGGATTTCGTCTCTGTCTGCCTTGGAGAGATACGAAAGCTCTTTGTTAGCTGTCACACCGTCGGCATTCAGCTTAACTGTATATATATCCGTAGCCGCATCCGCGGGGAATACATAGTAATACTGCAGGCTGCCGTCTGCTCCTGCCGCAGCTGCATTGGCGGAAACAACATTTCCTTTGCTGTCGGAAATCTCTACGGTTACAAGATTTGACAGTGCCGCCAGCTCTATGCTTGCCTCAAGCACATTTACATTGATGCTTACATCAAGAGCCGCCCTTGCACTTGTGCCGTATAAGGGTGAGGGAAGGGTATATTCCGCTTCTCCCGATTTAAGGCTTGCATATTTATCGGATACAAATCTGCCCTTGGAGTCAAGGACAAATGCCTTGATATCTGTTGTACCTGCAGGAGCTGCAAAGTCTACAGACACAATCTCTGCAGTTTTTGCAGGGAGAGTCACGCTCTTAACCGATTTTGCAAGAAGAGCATTGTCCTCGCCCACTGCATACACAACTGCAGTTACATTTGCTGAAGCGGAGGACATATTGTCTACCTGAAAATCTACGGTATCATCCATAGACAGGTCAGTCAGATACACACCGCCGTCGGAGGTGGTAAAGCTCAGCTCAATGGGCTTGGTCTGTATAACAGGCTGCTTGCCCACAACGCCATTGATATTTATGTTATATTCAGTCGAAGGCGAGAGCTCGCCGAAGGTGATTGTCATTGAATCGCCGCCAAAGTCAACCGAGTATTTATCACCGCCGAGAACGGCACCCTTTTCGTCTGTAATAACGATATCGGGATTCTGCACGCTGTTAAGCTCTGCTCCGAAGGTGAGTCTGAGTATCTCGCCGGATACAGCCGCGTCAGTATATCCGTCCGGTAAGCTGGTTTCCTTAAGCTCTACAGCTCCGGGCTCACTTCCGGAAAGCCATACCTCGTCTACAAGAATATAGCTGCTCTCATTTACACCGCCGCTCCAGCCTCCGAAGTTTATGAGGAAAGCGTCAAAGGTGGTCGCGGTTGAAAGGAAGCTCATAGGTATGGTAACAAGCTTCCAGCCCTGCCAGTCAATACCCATGGTGTATACCTTATTGCCAGTATTGTACTTATTATTTTTAAGGCTTGTATAAATAGCAATATTAGCTGTATTGCCTGTAGCCTTTGGAGAATATATCCAGAAGTTAAGGTATTTCATACCCGTTGCGTCAAAGGCAGTATTCTCTCTGAACCAGCCGTTTTTAGATACACCTGCGGTGTATGCAACCTTGGCTGTACGTGAATAGAGATTTGTAATATCGCCTGAGGGCTCAAGATGTGCCGCCAAAGCATTCATATGCTCGTCGTTGTTTGCCGAGAATATTGTTACGGTATCGGCAGTCACGGCCTTTTCACCTATTACAGCAGTAAATTCTGTCCTGCCGGTGTATTTATAGCCGTACTTATCTGTATAGTCAGGAGAGATTTTCAGGGTATATGTACCCGCTGTCAGCTCCTTTGTCATGTCTAAAGTAAGCACATTTCCGTTTATTGACGCATTAAATACATTGTAGAGCTTTTCGCCGTCACGGTAAAGGGATATATAGTCGGGCACATGAAGTGCCTTGTCTATATCATTGTTGAATGTGAGCGTAAGCTCAGAGAGAGAGTCTATCACCGCCCCGTCCTCAACAGAGCTGTCTGTAAGCATAAAATACGGAGAGGGTGCATTTACTGTAAATACCGCCTCGGCTCCTTCTGTACATACAGAATAATCGCCCGAGAGAACAGCTCCGTCTACAGTGATTTTCACAGTATCTCCATCGGCAAGAGCGCTGTCAAACACAACATTGAGCTTGTCTCCGTCGGCGCTTACACTGTAGCCGTCGGTCTCAGCATATTCTTCTCCGTTGTACTTATATACAGTTACAGCCTTGCTGTAATCTGCAGGTGCAATGTCTCCGCTGTAGGTAAAGCTATAGGCATTGTCACCGCCAAGGTCGTTTGGCACAAATCCCTGTTCGTAGCTATACTCAGAGCCGGTATATGTGATTTCTTCCGGCAGCTCGTTGCCAAGCCAGATTCTGTCTATACAGAAAAATCCTGCTTCTGCCTTGGTGGAGCCCCAGCCGCCTATGTTTACAATAAACTTGTCTACCCTGCTGCCCATTGACTGATTGGTAAAGTCAGATATCCTGAGGCTTACTGTCCTCCAGCCCTGCCAGTCGGTCGTCACCTTTGTATAATACCATGCCTTGCCGGAATAGGTGGAGGTTTCTCTCAGCTGCAATACTATATTTTCATCCGTAGCCTTGGGGCTGTAGATAAGATAGTTTATATAAGTATATTTATTTATATCCGCAGCCAGCTTGTCTGATACAAGGCAGTTAAACTGACCGGAGCTTATCACCGGATGATTTATCCTGAAGGTTGTATCTCCGGTAAGAGCATATCCGTCTTCTTTTTCTATACTGTAGTTTGAAGGCATCAGTGCAGTATTTTCTTCATAGTCAAATATTTTTGTCATATCACTGCTGTCTGCTGCAGAGAATACCACTCCGTCACTGCCCACCACCGCAGGCGTACTGAAGGCAAATTCCTGTGTACCGCTGATATAAAAGCCGTTTGTATCGGCAAAATCGTCGGATACAGTCACTGTGTAATCACAGCCGCCGGGCAGACCGCTCGGGAAGGTAAGTGTAACGGTTTTTTCCTCGCAGGAAACTGTGAAATCAGTATACTCCTCGCCGTCTTTTGTTACAGCAAACATTTTGCCAATGTCATAATTGTCGGGGCTGTTTGAAAAATCGAGACTGTATGTAAAGCCGGGCTCACTTGCGTCAACACTGTCGCCGCTGTTTACAGAGGTGGACACCACATTGAAGTTTACAGAATCCATACCTACAGAGAAATAAAATTCCGCGTCGGTACTGAGCTTTTTGCCTGTTGCAGCGAGGATTGCATCCTTGGATGCAGTCACCATGTATGCACATTGGTCTGCAAGGGGTCCGTCAAACACTATGGATATAGTACTGCCGCTTACATCCACAGTATAGGGCTGAGCTGTCTCGGTATAATCGCTTCCGTCAAACTCATATACCCTTACTCCCTCTGCAGTATTGTAGTCTGTACCTTCGGCAGAATAGGTATACTGCCAGAGGCTTTCTGCAAAGCTGAGGGTATATGTGTTGTTATTGCCAAGGTCGGTGGCAACATGTGCCGCACCGTTGGCAACAGACGGTGTGGGTACAGCCAGAGCCTTGCCGTAGCTCGGCAGTTCTATCCATATGCTGTCCACATATATAGTATCGCCTATGGTATAGCCGCCATTTGTGTAATTACTCCAGCCGGTGTCGTTAAAGCGGACAGTGAGCGCACCGAGGCTTGAATACTTAACTGCATTGAGCACATCGGATAGCTTGAAGTCCACCACCTGCCAGCCTCCGGCTATAACAGGATATTTTATGCTGTACTTGCCCGAGAAATTAGCGTTATTCGGGAAAAAAAGCAGATTAAACTTGCTTCCTGCCGCCTCACTGTAAAATCTCACCTTTACAGTTGCGTCGCTATGACCTATAAGGGATGTATAATCATACTTATCCAGCGGTATGTTTATATCACCGCTGTTCTCATCCATAGTCCATTTAAAAGAGCCGCTCTTGCCCTCATAGGCTATGTCTGTGCTCATTTCGGTGAGATAAGCGTTGCCACTCTCAAGATATTTTGAGGGGATACTGCTGCTGTCTGAAAAATCAAACAGCAGGATTTTTCCGTCCTCAATATAAGGAGCGGAGGTCTCAGCAAAAGCAATTCCCATATTTACAGGAATAAGTGTAATAAGGAAGCTGAATGCTGTGAGCAGTGCTGTTATTCTTTTTTTTATCATGAATTCAACTCCTCTCTAAAACTGTCATGATTGGTAAAAAATAATATACATTTTTTCTGATTTTGTCAGGTTAGGGACAAAAAATTTGTCGATATGCAAACTTCGTTTGCTCGATATTTTTACTATCGTAAAATCGATATGTTTTCGCTACGCTCAAACTCGATATGATATGAATTCATATCGATGCATTGCTATTGCAATGCTTTAACAGTGCAAAAATCAATTACTCCACAATCTCAGTTTTAAGAGGCTTAAGGTCTGTCCATCCGCTGATAAAGATAAACTTAATATCCTGTGTTGCTTCATCGAAGCCTTCAACACTTGCAGTTACCTTGCCCTCTGCAACCTGTGCAAATTCCACATCCTCAAGAGCCTTTGTAGCCTTATTATATACAGCCGCTACCATTACACCTGCTGTATATTCTTCAGGTACATTGCCGTGCATTTCTGCTGTGATTGAGCCATTCTCTTCGGTCTTTGCCACATGATAGTTCTCCACATTGAAGATATATTCGGTATCAGGAAGCTTAACACCGTTTGTATTGTATATATCGGATACATACACACTGTACTGTGCGCCGTTCTTAAGTGTATCAAAGCCGGCTGTGCCCTCAGAAAGTGTTACAGCCTCTGCAGCTGCGCTCATATCAAGATTGGATACTGCGCCTATGCTTGCCTTGCCGATTGCACTGTCAGCAGCAAAGAGGCTTACATCTGTATTCTCTGAGCATACAAGAGCTGAAAGGTCTGCATAGTTAACAGCCGCTTCTGCCTCGGGCTTGCCCTGAGATATCCATACGCGCTCTACATCTATATAGTTGTACAGATTCTTTGGTGTTGACGCTGCCTTGCCGAATACATTGCTGCTGCCGTTTATTATATAGCCCTGAGCCTTCTGCTCGGCTGTACGTGTAATCACACTTACTGCTGCGGTGCCTGCGCTTGCCTTGGTTACAGGATACCAGCCTGAATTGGGAGCAAAGTATACATAGTTGATACCTTTTGAAATAAGATTTGAATTAGCATCCTTAACCGGGACAGAGACTAACTTCCAGCCTGTCCAGTCTGCGATGATGTGTATGGGAGTAAGCTTTGTTGTTGTACCGTTCCAGTAGCCTAATGCAAGTATAAGCTCTGCACTTGTGGTGCTGTCGTAGCTGTACTTTGGCTCGGGATTGTATATCCACGCGTTGATATATGCATCATCGCTGAGACCTGTGATGATTTCTGTTGAATTTGAGCCTGAACCGTAAACGGTGAGAGATCCTTTTGCCGTACCCGGTACCTTGCTGTCAGCCGAATTATTTGCAACCTCCCACAGCTGAGCCTCGGAGATAGATTCAAAGCTGATTCTTGCCACTCTGTCATAGAGTCTGCCGTTGCCTCTTGCCTCAGCTGCATTGCTTCCGCTGACTTCATCTGTGCTGTAGTCCTTAAGCACTATATCCGAAGCTGCAGGGGTAATTGCCGCGTCGGTACCTATTGGGTTGGCAGTCTCCCATTCTGCCTGTGGAGATGTCTCGCCCTTTGAAAGCCAGATGCCCTCAAAGCCGATTTCAAGATTGTTTGTATCCGGGCAGTTTGTATAATTTCCTGTCCATCCACCTATGTTGAACTCACAGCTGATAATATTCTTGTTCTGAGCACCGCTTGGAAGAGGAATTGAAATAAGCTTCCAGCCCTCCCAGTTAACCTGCTTTACAGAATACATCAGAGGATATGTATTGGCATTTGCTGTCTGCTTTACGCCGTCAATATATGCCGAGTCGTCAGCTTCTTTTGTTACGCCGTCGCCGTCTGTATCATTGTCATTTCTCTTGTTGGTATAGAGAGCAAAGTTAAAGCCGTCGTCCTGAGCCCTGGGAGAATATACCCACATATTTACCCAGTTGTAGTCTCCTGTATTGAATACCGTTGTGTAATACTGGTTCTTTACTTCATCGGTTGTCATGTTCACACGGAACTGTTTGGTTGTGCTCTTACCGGAAAAAGTGCTGTATTTGCTAAGTCCACCTTCTCTTGTATTACTGTAGGCTGCTGTGCCAACAGGATATGTAACAGCGTCCCATATAGTCAGGGTGTCTTCGCCGAGATTTTTGTAATAAGAATTGGGATTTGTGTCGATATATACACTGTCTATATAAACTGTATCTCCGTCATTATAGCCGCCCTTTGACATATTGTCCCAGCCATCATCATTAATACGGAAGGTGATTGTATTGGCGGTTTTTGCATAAACATCGGACAGCTTGACAAAATGTACCTGCCAGCCGCCGTTTATGGTAACCTGCTGGTTAAGATTGTTTCCACTAAAGCCCTTTGCAGTGTTGTAGAAGTTAAAATTAATCTTACTGCCTGCAGCTTCACTGTAAAATCTGATATTGATTGTACCGCTGTCCTTATATGCAGAAAGGTCACGGCTGTCATCATTGATTATGATGTTGTAATCTCCGGTTTCTGAAATCAGAGTTCCTTCTCCGTTGTCGACTGCACTCATGGTGAATCTGAATGAGGAATCCTTGCCCTCGTATGCAAGAGCAGAGGGACCGTAACATTCGTTGTTTGTTTTGATATTGGCAGGATTGCCGAAATCAACGAGTGTAATAATATTACTTTCTGTTTCCTCTGCTGCAAAAACGAAGGTGGGTACAAGGGTTGTAAGCATCATAACCGCAAGTACCAGTGAAATGATTCTTTTTTTCATTATAAATTACCTCCATAAAATGATTTTTTTGTATTATATGAACTGTGCAAAAGCACATTTACATATCTCAGTTCAGATACAAAGTATCATAGGGCTTTAATTTTCCCTTTTGCCATATATACGCCTGTATCCTTGTTGTGTCCTCTGCAGGGGTCACCGTAAGGCTCACATTGTCTCTGGTTCTGCCGCTCAGCAGATTTACCGTGGAGGTCTTTACCTCCTGCAGGTCTCCGCCGGAAGAATACATGGCAAGTATAAAACGTATCTGACTTGCACTGCTTGCAAGGTTTGTTACCTTATAGGTGCATTTTACCGCTCCCTCCGCCTTGTGGGCAAGGTAGGGACTAAGCACAGTGCCGTCAGCCGATGTATATACGGCAGATACCAACACAGGCTCGCTTTGCCTGAGCACTGCATTCACCGTAGCGCCCATATTCTCGCTAAAATCAATATTAAAGCTCGAGGATGAGCCGTAGGAGCCGGCTGTTATCCTGCTGTCGCCCTCTGACATAAGCAAAGGTCTGTCAATGGTAACCATGCCGCTGTCCAGCTTATGAGTAGGGTCGGTCACGGCAAGCTGCAGCCTGTTGCCCGCCTCCTTAAGCATAACAATCATTGGCTTATCCACCGTCACTCCCTCAAAGGAGCCTGCCTGCCAGAACACTATGGCGGTTATGCCAAGCTCTCTGTGGCGCACTGCCTGTACCTCAGGAGTATTGGCAAGAACCTCTGCCTTGGGGTTCAGAGCATATGCCGCTGTCTCTGCGGATGTCATATTTGGCAGCAGTGCATAAGCATAGGTACCTCCGCTTGGATTAACCCCATGGTTAAACCACAGTTCAAAATATCCCGCGTCAGATACTCTTGTTTTAATATCAGGAGTATGGTTTCCGTCTCCGGGGAAATAGTAGCCTATCCTCTCCCCGCCGTTTATCCATAAGGGATTGTCAATAGCTGCTTCCTCAGCGGTCAGGCTGAGCTCTCCGCTGTCTGTAAGGACGCTGAAGCTGTTTTCCTCATAGCATATTTCTGTAGAAAAGCCCATATTTGCCGCCTGAGCAATTGCACCGTCAGTAAAATCAACCTTGGCAAGAATTTCTCCTGCGTCAGTCTCCCCGGTGAGAGCCGATATATACAGCTCGGTATCCGTAAGGGGAGCCGGATTGCTCCAGCCGCCTATATTAAAATATACTGAGTGAATATTGCCCCAGGATGCAACGGAATGTGCCTTTGAAAATTCTGATTTAGGGATAGTCAGCACCTTCCATCCCGTCCAGTCAACAGTTATTTTCTTGAGATAATAGCCGTTGTTTATGGTAGCCCGGTCACAGGAGAAAACCATGTTGAGTATTTCTCCGTTTGCCGATTTGCTGTATATGGGGATTTTAATATATTCCGCCGCCGACCAGTCTGTAGGTATGCCGTAATTATCAAATTCAAATTTAGTGGTATTTATCTGTGCTCCGGCGGTGTTTTCTATTACCGATGAACCCTTGAAAAGTCCCATGCGGTTTTCCGCAACAGTGAGCACTGTGGCGTTGTTGTTGTCCGAGGCGGTTATGTCCGCCCCAAGGCAGAACACCTCGTCGTCAAAGGCAAACCATGCTTTCTTTGCGGTAAGGTCGCTTGTATGAGTCGGTGCATATGTGCCGTATTCGCCCTTATCTGTGCCAAAAGGCTCTTCGTTGTGGTAGCTTTCCAGCTCCATGGCGGCTGTGGTGTATTTTTCATCCATCTCCACTCCGCCCACAAAATCCTTTGTGCTGAGATATTCATTGCCCTGGGCAATGGATACCTCCTGCCTGGGCTGAGTGTCCACCGTGGTTCCCGGAAGTCTGTAGTAATCCACATTGGCCCAGTATTCGCCGGCACTCAGGCTGTCCTCGCACTCTAAAATAAGCTCGGTTCTGCCGTCGCCCAAGTACCATCCCTTAAGATTCTGGCTGTTGATGCACTCGTAGTTAAAAATCCTTGATGATGACATAGAGAGGGCAAATGCCCAGTCCTGTCTCTTATGCATGACTTTGTCTATATTTGCAAAAACATTGCTGTTGTCATATCTGTAGCCGCTATAGTCAGCTGCGGCTATCTCCCTGAGCTTTATCACATCGGCGACAGATACCGAGGATACAAAGGTGCTTATATCTCCCTGAGTCACATATTCCTTTATTATTGCACCTATTGTTGCCCTGTCCTCCGGGTCAAAGCTGTCAAAGGCCTTTACCGCCGCGGCAACCACTGTTTTCACCTGAGATATCTCCGAGGGATTGTCACCTCTGCCAAGAACCATGCGCGGCATCCTGTTGCCGTAAATAAGCGTATCGTAGGAATTGATTATCCAGTCTGCCACATTGTCGCTGCACCGCTTGGGCAGTTCAAATGCCGAGCCCTCAAGTATGGCGAGCAAATCCGACGCAATGTTGAGATGCTCAAGCCCGTAGGTGCCGTTCATGGCATGGAGAGTGTGAAACACATATGAGCCGTCCTTGTAGAAGCCGTGTCCCATATTTCTTGTATAAATTGCCCTGTCGCCGTAAAGCTGGCTTTCGGTATTTTTCCCATCGTCAACATAGTCAAAGGTTGTTGCTGCCTTTTTGAGAGTATCTCTGATTTTTTCAGTGTCGCCCTTTAGCGCTGCCGCACCTATGCGCAGTCTGCAGGCGTTTATATAGTTTGCACCGCTGGAATACACATCAGGTGCCGCCGCCTCGTAGCATGCAAGATAATCGGCAATCTGACTGTCTGTCAGGTGACGGCGCACTATCATCAGAGTTGATATAAGATTTTTGGGTGTGCCTATGCGCCAGTCATGCCAGTTAAACTGATTGCGGTCACGCCATGCATTTTCGTTGTTCTCGGCTTCATCTGCCCCGTAGCGGTTTTCGTAAAACCATTCCAGGCAGTACAGTATATCCTCCAGGAGAGCCTCGTCTCCGTACAGGCTGCTGCCGTAGGTGCCGTAGCCAAGAGCCATCTGATAGAAATACATTGAGGTGGTTGTCATATCTGCCGAGCTTTCTGTAGTAATCCCTTCAAAAAGGTCCGGCGAATTTTCTTCCCGTATAAGCTTTGCCCATCTGTTGTTTGCCGTGTTGGTAATAGTTTTTATGCGGGAATTGATATTGGCATCTCCAGAAGAATTTATTGTCTCATTTCCCGCTATTTCCTCAAGCCAGTTTTCGATAATAATTTCACAGTCCTGTATATCCGCCTCGCTCTCCCCGGGAGAGGATATGTCCGCCGCAAGGGCATCGCTTACGGGATTTATCCCGTAGCTGCTGTAGCATTTAATCTGTGCTATGTTCTCATCCGAGCCCATTACAGCCAATCTACCGTAGGTATAAAGGGGAATACCTAAGAAACCGCACATATCTTCAAGCGGTACATACATCTCGCCGTTTTTGGAATATGCTTTTTCTGTAAGCCTTCTTTTATATGCTCCTATTGCCGCCTCGCTGCTGCCGTCGGCAAAGCTGAGAGTAAGCTCTCCGCAGGTAAGGCTGTTGCCCTCTCTCACATACTCCCCCTCTGCTCCCATAACTTCAAAAAAGCTAAGGGGAACAAAGATTTTTTCGTCCTTATAGTCCGGGGCATTGTCAAGAGTGAGCTGCGTGCCGGATTTTTGCATGATTTTTTCTCCGGCATACATTACGATTGAGCTTCCTGTCAGCTCCTGTGCAAGAGCTCTGTAGCTGACTCCCTCTACAGAGGATATGTACAAATCAGTGCTCGCCTGAGTAGCGGATGCGCCCCAGCCGCCGATATTAAAATACATTGCATTAATATCATGCCAGCCGTCAATACCCCTTGAGGCAGTAAAGGAGCTTTTGGAAAAAACAAGCTTTTTCCACCCCGTCCAGTCCACATTAAAGGAATAAAGGTAGTATCCGTCGTTTATGGTGGAAATAGATTTTGAAAAAATCAGATTTACCGTTTCGCCGTTTGCCGCCGCACTGTACATAGTGATAACTATGGAATCTGCCTCTGTCCAGTCAGTGGCAATACCGCCGGCGGCAAAATCAAAGGTCTTGGATGAAACCTGCTTTCCGTCTGCAGTCACGTCAAGTAAGGACGAGCCGTTGCTGTCTCCGTAGGAATAATCCGTTGAATATGCAAGTCCTGCCTTTGAGGCAACGGAGCTGTCCGAAAAGTCCACTAGCATATTTCCCGATGCATAAGCAACCCCGGGAAATGCCGTATCGAGGCAGATAAACGCAGCTATCACAGCCAGTGTAAGCAGAATTGATATTAACTTTTTGTAATGCTTCATTATAATATATCAGCCTCCTTTCATCACTGCTCTGCCGCACAATATCTCCGTCAGACTGTTGGATTATTGGTGTTTTTGTTCGCCATTCTGTAGGGACGGGGCGCTTTTTGCACAGAAAATCGGGATTTTCCATGCAAAAAGGATGCAAAGCATCTGACTGCCACCGTCCCTGAATGGCTCCTTCGTGCCGCAGCACAAGTGTTTATTTATTAAAACTAAATTCTATACTTCTGCCGGAAGGTGTGGTTATGTCAAGAGCAATTTTTGTTGTGCCGTTTGCTGCTGTAACGGTACCGTCTTCGTCTGCCGAAACTGTCTTAAGCTCTTTGTTGATGCTTATATTAAGAGCGGTCAGCTTCTGTGTGGGGTCAGACACTGCAAGCTCATAGCTGCTGCCGCTTTCCTTTGCAATAACCATACAGGGCTTGTCAACGGTGATACCGCCGAGAGAACCTGCCTTCCAGAAGGTAATGTATGTAATGCCGGTTGTATTGTCCTTAGCTGCCTGAATATCGGCATTATTTACAAGGATTTCCACATTGCCGCTGCTTGCAAATGCAGCTGTTTCGCCGGAGGTCTTGCCCGGGAGAATCATATATGCATAGCCGCCCTCGGTGGGGTTCACTCCGTGGCTGAACCACAGCTCAAAGTGTGACTGAGCATTCTTTGTCCAGCGCGCCTTGAGCTCGCCGCTGTTTACAGAAGCGTTTTCGGGGAACCAGTAGCCCACCTTGTCGTCAAAGTTTACCCACTCAGAGCCGGTAAGCACTGTATCCTCGCCCAGCAGGTCTATTACCTTGCCGTCAACAGTGATTTTATCGTCTCCGTAGATTTCGGCTTCCTTGGTGCCTATTGTACCGTCGGCATTGGGAGGATATATCTTACATTCGGTAATACTTACCCATGAAGTGGCGTTGCTGTTGCCCTTGTTGATATATTTAACATATCTTGCGCTCTTGCCCTTCAGGTCAAAGGCTTCTTCCATTTCCTTCTTGCCGCTGCTGGCTCCGTCAAATACTGTTTCCCAGCTGCTGCCGTCGGAGGAAACCTGCAGGGTAAGATACTGCTGTCTCTTGGAGCCGTTGAGCAGTGAGATATTTGCAAAGCCGAGAGTCTTTACCTCTCCAAGGTCCCACACAATCTCGCCGCCATCTTCGCCTGCCCATTTGGTATTGAAGCTGCCGTCGAGTGTGTTCATGGCAATATTCTCAGCCTCAGGAGTCTGATTTGCCACTGCATTTGCTATTTCGTAAGGTGTTGTTGTCTGGTCGGAAACTATTTTTGTGGTATTAGCCAGTGGGTTATCAACAATGGTGAGAACCTCTGCGTTATTATTGTTCTTGGCATTTACACTGCTGCCTAAGCAGATTATGCCTTCGTCTGTCATATAATAGGATTTCTTTGCGGTAAGGTCGCTGGTATGTGCCGGGTTTTGATTACCGTGAGCAGTTTTCTTGCCGAAGGGCTCGTCGTTGTGGTAGCTCTCAAGCTCCATTACCGATGCGCCGTATGCTCCCAGTGTAACACCACCCACAAAATCCTTTGTGCTGAGGTATTCGTTACCCTGGTCGATAGACAATGCCTGTCTCTCCTGAGTATCAACCGTAGTTCCCGGCATGCGGTACTTATCCATAGAGCTCCAGTACTGGCTGGTGCCGTTCATATTTGAGCCGGAGAGATAATACTCTGTTCTGCCGTCGCCCAGATACCAACCATCTAAGTTTTCTTCATTTATGCTTTCGTAGTTAAATATTCTTGTGGAGGACATAGACACTCCTGCTGCCCAATCCGGGCGCATATGCACGCTCTTGTCCATGTTGTAAAACATCTTGCTCATAGTGCGGGGCTCTGCCGGCTTTATGGCTTCATCCTCAATAACCTCTTTGAATTTCTTCATCGCATCAAAGGGCATAGAGTTTATCAGAGAATTTTTCACCTGATCCGTAGCGGTCGTATACACCGCCTTTACAATTCCGTAAAGCTCATTTTTGAGCTCCTCATCCTCAACAATCTCTGCAAGAGTAAATGCATTCACCAGATGTGTATTGCCGGAGGTAGCATTGTTGGGATTGGTGCCTCTGCCCAGCACACTGCGGAATACAGTTGTTCCGTATACAATCGAATAGAATGTGTTGAAATAAAAGTCCGGAAGATTATTCTTCATAACAAAGGGTATGTCAAAGGCTGTTCCGTTAAGGATTTTTTCAATCTGCATCAATGAGCTGTAATGCTTGGGTCCGTAGGTGCTGTTCATAGCATGGAGAGTATGGAACACATACGAGCCATCGGTAAAGAAGCCTGCGCCCTTTATCTGTACCGGGAAATCTCTGGGCTGAAGCTGAGATTCAACAGTTCTTTCGTTGTCATCCACATAGAGATATTCCTTCTGCAGCGCTGTGAGTATAGTAAGCGCTTTTTTATAATCATTCTGCAGCATTGCAGAGCCTATAATCAACTCAGACATATGGCAGTAGTTTGCCGCAGTGCTTTTAGGCAGTGGTCTTCTGTAGTCAAAGTACGAGAGATATCTGGTTATCTCGCTTGCAGGTATCTTGTCCTCCAGGCAGAGCAAGCAGTGTATAAGTGCCTCGGGAGAACCTATATCCCAGTCATGCCAGTTGTCAAAGCCGGTAATAGTCCAGTTTTTCTTTGCTTCAAGACTGTAGCGGTGGTCATAGAGCCAGTCGAGAGCATATATGATATCTGCAAAAAGCTCTTCGTTGTGATAGTACTCGCTGCCGTAGGTTGCATATGCCTTTGCCATATACCACACCTTGTTGTATGCAGTGGTCATATCTCCAGAGTCCACAGACTGTATGCCGGTAAAAATCTCATCCTCGGGATTGCCCTTTATAAGCTGCTCCCATGCAAGGCGTGCATTGTTATCAAGGCTTTTAATCTTAGCGGCTATATTAGGGTCGCTCATATCATTGATGGTCTCGTCACCCACCAGGTATCTGCGCCAGTTGTCCTTGACCGGCTTGCAGTCCTCTGCGGAGAAGCTTGCCGCATCAATGGGATTTGCATATGCATTGTATGCGATAACCTCATTATATTCGTTTACACCTAAGCTTCCGGGACGTCTGAGCACATTATATGCTTCCTCCGTTCCCATTACTAAGAATCCGTTGTCGGTAAATGCGCAGAGCCCCAGAAGCTTTGCAATCTCCTCACCGGGCACATAGCACATACCGTCCTTGGCATATGCGGCTACAGAGAGTGTGCTGTCGCCTGCTGCCGCAGAGTCTGCAGCTCCGCTCAAGGTAACACCACCAAGGTTGATTGAATAATTTTTGCCGTCGTCGGTTACCTTTGCGCCGAGATAATCTGCAAAGAGCTGTGCAGGCACCATAACCGTGTCGTCCTTAAGCTCTATGGAATATGTAATGGGATGCGCGCCTTCATCATTTACTGCATTAATTCCGCCGGCATACACACCTACAGAATCCTTAAGAGCGGCAAATGCACCTTCAACTACCTCACTGTCATAAAAATCGTTTACAAAGTCCATACCTGTTGTATAACCTCCAACCTTGACTGACGATATGTAAAGCTCCGTTTCCGGATGACCCACTATGCTCCAGTTTCCGTTTGATACCAGGCGGAACTGAGTTGCATTTTTGGTGCTTGCGCCTCTGGTTGAAGACATATCGCTCAATTTCAGCTCAACCTTCTTCCGGCCCTCCCAGTCTACTTTAAATCTGCTGCTGATATAACTGATACCGTCGGCGGCATTGGGATTATATACAATCGCCATAATTTCGGCTCCGGTAGCTTTTTCGGAATAGATATCAAGTGTCACCTTGGTATAATTTGTCCAGTCGGAGGGGATGGATTTGGCAAATGACTTAATCCAAAAGTCTCCGTTTACCGTATGGTCGCCCCAATATGCGGAATATGCCTTTCCGGATGCGGCATATTTTCTGCTTGGCTTTACTCCTGCAGATATAATAGCGCTTATGTTGTTAAAATCCAGAAGCTCTATTTCCCTTTGCCCATTGCCTTCTTCGTATCCGTCCCAGGCTGCCTCAGCTGTGAGCATATTTCCGCCAAGGGGAGCGGGAATGCCGCTTCCGGCAACAATAGCCGATACTAAAACCGCAGACATACCTGTGCGAAGAATCTGTTTTGTATTGCGTTTTGATTCCATTGTCATTCTCCTTACTTTGTAGATTCAGGTTTTATATGAATTACCCAGGCAACCTGTAGCCCTTATTTATATTTCCTTTTTGCGGAGCAGCTCACGGTACTGACCCGAGGTTATGTTTTCATAACGCTTGAATGCTCTGCAGTATACTGTCTTGTTGGTAAAGCCCACATTAACAGCAATATCGTTTACCGACATATCCGTTGCAAGAAGCTCCTTTGCCTTGTTTATACGGCAGGTTACTCTAAAGTCCGATATATTTACTCCATAGTCCTTCTTAAAGTTGGTAGACAGCCACGAGCGGCTCACCTTAAATGTATCTGCAACGGTGTTTACATTTAAGTTTACGTCAGAATAGTTTGTTTCTATATATTCTCTGATTTTGCCGCAGCGTTTTTCGCCGGTGGTCTCTTCTTCAAGATTGCTTACAGAAACAGCATAGCTGCACAAAGTGCGTACATAGCTGCTTATATTACCTCTCAGGCGGTAATACAGGGATGTGCTGCAGTAGTCTGCCAAATCCTTGTACATTTTGTCCATTTCGGGAGAGCCGGAGCTGTAGAGCTCCTCTCCTGTTTTGATAAGTGTGCATATTATCTCCGAAAGCAGGAGCTTGCCCACCTCGATTGAGCGGCCGTTTCCGCTTGAAAGCACTGAGTTTATAAGGTTGTTTGCACCGGATACATCGCCCTCCTTGATAAGCCTTATGAGCTGCTCCTCTGTGCTGAGGGAATATGCAACCTCACTTCTGTCCTCTGCATTTCTGTCATACACAAGGACTCCCGCATCCTCAAAGAAGGATGCCGAAAGAGCTTCCATACAGTGGCTGTACTGGATGTTGAGGTTCATAAATTCGCTGCTGAAATCACTTATGGCACAGCACATCTCCACATTAAATTCCTCATACATCTTTGCTGAGATGCTTTCAACGCACTCCTTGAGCTTGTTTGTATCGACAGTCTCTGCGGCAATAATTATAACCACAGTGTCATCAACACAGGATTTTTCTATATTGATATTTGCCATGGAAGCTGTTAGCTTTGACTCGATAAAGCTGCTGAGTCTGTCTCGGTAGCTTTTGTCAAACTCACCTATATCTCCGTTTACCTTTTCAAAAAAATCAAATGCCGCAAGAACATAGTTACCGTATGCCAGCCTTTGGGATATATTATTCAGATATTCGCTGTCGCCGGGGCTCTGTCTCCCCGCAAGAAGCCGCTTTAAAGCCTCAGCCTCTATGTGTCTGCGATATTCCTTGGTTTCATTCATATATTTTAATTCCTTTATCAGATTGATTTTTGACAGGAAATATGAAATAACGGCACCGATAAGCAGACAGAGTATAAAGCTCAATACAAATCTGCGCTGCACCTTCTTGATTGGATTTGCAAGGTTTTCGTAATCAGTCAGCTTAACATAGGTCATGTTGTCAAATTCGGACTGAACACGGTTTATGATATAAATTTTACCGTCAATTCTGATTTTGTCATTATTTAAAACTGCCTCTATATTGCCCGGCACCGGTGAATTTTCATGTGACTGCATTATTATGCGGTTATCTCCCGCAAGATATACATATTCGCCGTCGGCAGCGTCCAGAGATATAAGCTGCCTCAGATGTGCACTGTCGGCTGTGGCTATTACGGCTACATCCTCCCTCATTCTGGGAACATAATATATAATACGCAATGTCTGCTTCCCTGAGGAATCGGTCACAACATTGCAGCGAATCCCAGGGACCGCCGTCATATCGGTTATCCATGACTCGGCAGACTCGTAATCCCTGAAAAACGATTTCCAAGCCACAGAAAGGCTGCACATCCCGATATTGTTCTGGATATACATATCCTTATTAAGAATAAGCGCTCCGAACTCTCCTTCTGTTCTGTTTGAAACAACATCTCTCAGAAGCATGGATATGTATATTTCCTTCTGAGTCTGGGTCAGATTGTCTCTTGACAGCCTTCCGGCAGCATCAGAAGACAGCACGGAATATGCTACTTGCCGTACCTCCGACAAGTAGCCATCCCCTATTATGCGCAATTTTTCTACAGTGCTCTGACTGTTTTTGGAGATTTCCTCTTCCAACGTATTCAGCGCAGTTACATATCCGAACATATTCAAAAATACTGACAGAAGTGCAACTGCAAAATAGCAGAAAAAGGTCATCATCAGTTTCTTTCTCGGAAAGAACTCACGAAATATTTTTTGCATAGCTACAACCGTTCTTTTTTATTTGCTTATATATCTGTTGTACTGGTTCTGAAGAATTTTCTGATATTCTTCAATTCTGAACTGATTCTTCAGAGTTTCAATAAACTTGTCGTAATTATCCAGAGATTCACTGCCGTTTATAAAGTTCCAGAGAGTTTCGTTTACATATGTATTCAGGTCTGCCTCTATGGTGGTCATAATATCTCTCTCCTCTTCTGTTGCAAAGAGATTAGGCATCTTATGTGTTCTTCCCGGAGCGGTATTTGCTTCCCATTTCTTAAAGGATTCTCTCTGCTGCTCATATGCATAGTACTGGTTGAGATATTCCTCTGCCTGGTTAAAGCCGGGAGCCGCACTTGTTGCTCTGGTGTGAAGCTGAAGTGCTTCGTTAATGCTGAGACCCTCGGAGTTCTTGAGAATTTCATCAACATAAACAGGCTTGCCGTCAACCATATTGTAGGACTTGCCCTCAACACCGAAGTTTGTAAGCATAAGACCTTCCTCGCTGTAGAGATTATCACACCATTCAACAGCCTTTGCAGGGTCCTTACATGCAGTTGTAATGGCAATTGTATTTGTCTTTCTTACATCCTCTTCCATTGTGGGGAATTCATTGATATCGCCGGCATTGAGTACGGGATAATCAGCACCAACCAAATCCCAGTTGGGGTCCTCAGCTTCCTTCTGAGCAAGATATCTGCCCAGTGCACTTCCCAGATAACCCTGTACAAGAGCTGCAGAATCGCCGTTTACAATCTTTGAGTCAATAAGAGTCTGCTGATTTGTAGCAATATCTCTGTCGATAAGACCCTCGTTGTACCATTTGTTCATAAGAGCAAGGTAATCCTTAAAGCCATCCTCCATGGGGCCGTACTTAACTGTATCGCCGTCCAGATACCATCTGCCCGCAACACCGAATGCACCTGCAAATGGGAGCTCACTGCCGTTGGAAACTGCGCTTATCATACCTGTCATAGGTGTTGAAATACCGTTGTTTTTGAAGGTGGTGAGAACATTTGTCCAGTCGTCGATTGTAACAGGCATTTCAAGATTGTATTTTTCAAGCAGGTCTCTGCGGATTGCGGGACCGCCGAATACTCTGTAGTTACCTGTGTTAAGAGCTGTGAAGCCGAAATACTGACCGGAATCGGTAGTGGAGTTTCTGCGGTATATTTCAGAAAGCTCGTATTTATCTGTCATTGTAGCCTTAAAGTTGGGAGCATTGTCAAGATATGAATCAAGAGCGATTATTACGCCGTCGTCAATAGCCTTCTGAGCACCGCCGCTGTAGCTTACCCATGAATGTTCAATCATATCGGGAAAATCTCTTGATGCAAGCAAAAGGTTGAACTGCTCGTTTTCCTGACCTGCCGCAGGGTGAATAAATTCAATATGCACACCTGTCTTTTCTTCCAGATACTGATACATAGCTACCTCATTGTAGGACTGAACATGAGTTGCCAGCGATGCCGGAAGTGATGTCCAGTAGGTAAAGGTATTTGCATCACCGTCGGATACAGCCGCCTTGTCGGAGCAGCCTGCGAAGCATACTGCCACGCAAAGAATACCGACACAAATTAAGCTTGTGAGTCTGAATTTTTTCATAATAGTTAGTCTCCTTTTTATTTTAATTTTTATAGCTTATAAGGTATCAACCCTTAACTGCGCCTATCATAACACCCTTTACAAAGTACTTCTGAATAAAGGGATACAGGCACATAATGGGCAGTGTAGCAACCATGATGGTTGCATATTTTATACTCTCGCCTATCATATACTGGTCGCCCACGGAGCCGCCGCTTGTCATGGTCTGGGCGCTGTTGGCAAGGAGTATTTCTCTCAGAATAAGCTGCAGAGGATACTTTGCTCTGTCTCTTATGTACATCATAGCCTGGAACCATGAATTCCAGTGTGCCACACCGTAGTAGAGCACCATAACCGCTATAACCGCCTTTGACAGCGGCAGTATAATCTGAAACAGCACTCTTATGTCGTTGGCACCGTCTATCTTTGCCGCTTCCTCAAGGCTTGCGGGCAATGCCTCAAAGTTTGACTTCATGATTATAAGGTTGTACACATTGATTGCAATCGGTATCATAAGCGCCCAGAGGGAGTCACCCATGTGGTAGGTGTTGTTTACTACCAGATATGTAGGTATCATACCACCGCCGAAATACATGGTAAACACCATCATCAGCGCAATGGGCTTTGCCAAGGGGAAGTTTTTGCGGGTTATTACAAAAGCTCCTATGGCTGTGAGAAACACATTGATTGCTGTTCCGAATACCACCACAAGAAGAGTTGTTCTGTAGCCGGTAAAGATATTGGGGTTTTTGAATACCGCTTCATACGCTGCCAAATCAAATCCCTTGGGTGCGAGGATAACACCTCGTGCACCTATAAGCTGTGTTCCGTCGGATATGGAGCACACCAGTACATAATACATGGGATACAGGGTAATCACAATTACCGCAAGCATTATTATAATGTTGAACAGATTGAATATACGTTCACCGTTTGTTTTTTTTCTGACCATAATTTATTTCCTCCAATACTAAAACAGTGACGTTTCGGTGTATTTCTTGGATATCTTGTTTGTTGTAACAAGGAATAACAGATTAACCACCGACTGAAAAAGTCCCACTGCCGCGCTGTAGCTGTACTTACCATTGAGAATACCCATCCTGTATGTATAGCTGGAGATAACATCCGCCACCTCATAGGTCTGGGGAGAATACAAAAGGATGATTTTTTCGTAGCCTACCGCCAGCACCTGACCGAGTCTTAAGATAAGCATAATGATAATTGTGTTTGCAATGCCGGGCAGAGTAACATGCAGAAGCTGCTTCCACTTGCCTGCTCCGTCTATTGCCGCAGCCTCATACAACTGCTCGTCAATTCCCGAAAGAGCCGAGAGATATATGATACTGCCCCAGCCGAAGCCCTGCCATACATCGGTACCTACAAGGATTGCTCTGAAATAATCCTTCTCGCCGATATATGTCATGTTTTCGCCGCCGAACTTTGATATAAGCACACTGATAAGACCATCTGTGCTGAAAAAGTCGGTAATCATACCGCAGATAACCACCATAGATATAAAATGCGGAAGATACGACGCTGTCTGCACAACCTTTTTAAATTTGTTGTTGGTTATCTCATTGAGCATCAGCGCAAATATAATCGGTACAGGAAAGCCTATTACTATATTCATGGCACTGATTATCAGAGTATTAAGAAGTGTACGGGAAAAATATATACCCGTAAAAAACTCCTTGAAATACTTCAGTCCCACCCATTCGCTGGCAAACAGACCCTTTACAATGTTATAATCCTTAAATGCAATTGTCAAGCCAAACATAGGTACATATTTAAACATTATAAAATACACAATAATGGGAATTGACAAAATATAAAGATATTTATTCCTCTGCCACTCTTTTCCGAGAGTGTGCATCAGACTCTTTTTTTGTGTAACCGTTTTTGAAACAGCCATAATCTACACCTCGTTTTCCTTTTTACATAAATTAATAAAACCGTATGGCACAAAAATACTTTGTGCTCAAGAAAAGCTATCCTCCCTTGCCGGCACTTGATATATTAATATTAACATTTTTTTGTGCCCGCTTACAGTGTCAGTTTGTCTTTTTTGGTATCAATTTGTTTATTTTGACCATTTTAATGAACATATTGCAAATCATAACAGTCCTCAGTCCATAAGTAGATTTATATTGTATGTTCACCTTAGTGCAGATTTAAGATTTCAGTATAGTCAGCTGTTTAGCGCTTGTGTAAACACTGATTTAATCAAGAATTGTAGGGCACAGCCTTCAGGATGTGCCGTAATTACGCATTTTCGGTTCGTCGGAAACCGCCGAACTCTACAATTTATGAATTAATCATATTCGTGCACAAACAAAAAGAGCCGCCCAAACCGTCAGGTTCTGGCGACTGTTGATTACTCACTTTTGGCTATTCTGTACATTGTGCATTATCAAAAGCTCTGATTACAACCCTCAGCGGATGAAGCTCATCCTCCAGGTTCATGGGCATGGGACTTCCCTTTACAAGATGCTCTGCAAGAATATCAAAAAAATCGCGGCAGTCCGAGGATGAAACATCAATTTTTCCCTCATCCCCTGCATTGGTATACACACGGGTATGTCTTGCTCCATCCGTAATTTCCAGCATTCCGTCTGTGCCGAATATTCTCACAGCCTCATTGCCCCACAGCCCGAAGCCCTTAGGGTTAAGATAGTTTACACACGCCGAGGCAACACCTCCGTTGCTCAAGGTCATTATCCATGACGAAGCAGTGAAAAGACCCTCATCTGCTTTTATATTTCCAAGGTGAGTCTGACTTACCCTTACATCGTTCACCTTAAGACCAGTTATATGCTCTAAAAAGCGGATTGCATGAATCCCCGCCTGACGTATAAGACCTCCGTCTGTATATTCATTCTGAGGACGTACATTTATATTCAGCGGATATGATTTTTGCACATAAACCTGTACTACCTCGCCTATTTTGCCGCTCTCAACAAGCTTTTTTGCACTCCAGTAAGGCTCAAAAAATATACTGTCTGCCATCTCATGAAATTCACAGCCGTTTTTTTCCGCTGCCGCAATAATCCCGTCAAGCTCCCTTTCGGAAAATGCAGCCGGCTTTTCAGCATAAACATGCTTGCCCGCCTCAAGGCACCTTATGGCGTTCTCCGCCTGGTTGCACCTCTTAGGCGAGCATAGACTGATTAAATCCAGAGTATTGTCCCCCAGCATTTCCTCAAGACTGCCGTATACAGCAAAATCATGTCCGCACCCGGCTTTGACCCTGCTTATAAATTCATCCGTCACACAGCACACCGCCCCTATACGGGCATAATCATTTGAATACAGCTTACCATGAATCTGATGTCCGCAGCTTCCGTATAGACCCACATTCAGTTTTTCAGACATATATATCCCTCCATAGCTGTTTTGTATTATTATAGCACCATACATGATTTAAGACAAGAACAAAATATCAGCAAACTTCCGTTCCCAAATTAAAAGCCATACTTTTCAGAACAAAACATAGCTTTTGATTTATTTCATTATATCCGGAAATTAAATGTATCCTTTCCGTGTATTTTTTCAAGTTTTTGAGTTTTTTTATATTTAACTATTGACATTTGGAATAAATTAATGTATAATATTGACGTTGCAAATCAATATAGGGGTATAGCTCAGTTGGTAGAGCAGTGGTCTCCAAAACCACGTGCCGAGGGTTCAAGTCCTTCTGCCCCTGCCATCGCAAAACCGCTTAAACACTGGGTTTAAGCGGTTTTTTATTTTTCTTTTCTTGTCACGAAAATTACTCATTTTTACGTATTTTTTACCCTTATTGGTATACAAATTAGTATACAGATTTTTGCACAAATCCACCCGCATATGCAGCGTGTTCTAAAGGACGGTTTTATGTAAATTGAAAATGCACTCAAATTTGATTTGGGTGCATTTTTTCTGTACTATTATTTCACCTTTAAAACTACCTTGCCTACATTCTGGCCTTTATAGAGAATATCGTGTGCTGATTCCGCCTCTGTTATGGGCATAACCGCATGGATTGTGGGTTTAACCTCACCCGCTTCAATTTTCGGGAACACTTTTTCAACAAGATCCGCAAGTATCTGTGCTTTTACTTCAGGAGTTCTTGAACGGAGAGTGCTTCCGATAATCCGAACATTTCTTACATAAATATTTTTAAGGTCGATTTCGGTTTTTTGTCCCGCAAGTGCCGCTATCATAATCCATCTTGCGCCGTGAGTTAAATAATGAATACATTTACCCATTATTTCACCGCCCAAGCAATCAATTGCAACATCTACGCTATGTCCATTCTCTAATTCCTCTTTCAACACTTCGGAAATGTCCTCTTTTGATGTAACAACAACCCTGTCTGCATTTAAGTGCTTGATTGAGTCTGCAATTTCGTCTGTTAAAACTGTGGTTATAACCCTTATACCAAAAGCTTTTGCCATGGGGATTATCACACTGGCAAGTCCCGATGCACCTGCATTCATCAAAAGTGTGTTTCCCTCTTTGATATTGCCTTCAATAAACAAGTTTAAATACGCTGTTGCAAATGCCTCAGGAATTGCCGATGCTTCTACCATAGAACTGTTTTTAGGAACAGGCATAAGCATATCATATTTCACGGCAACATATTCAGCATAGCCGCCACCACCTAAAAGGGCGCAAACCTTGTCACCGATTTTCCAGTCAGACTTTGCTTTAGCTTCGTCTCCCATTTCAATAATTACACCTGCAATTTCAAGTCCCATCCATTCAGGGCATCCGGGAGGAGGCGGATAGTCTCCTTCTCTTTGCATAAGGTCTGCGCGGTTAAGTGCCGCCGCGTGTATTTCCACCAAAACTTCCTCTGATTTTATAATCGGATCTGGTACATTATCCCATCTTAAACTTCTGTCATCATTTACAAGTATTGCTTTCATTGTTTTTTATCCTTTCATTCAATTTTTATTATTTCCTCAACAAAAAGAAAATCACCTATTTTTTATTCATGCCCGTTCGTACCACAACATTTTAGTATAATTTTATATAATTTAAACTCATAATCATAGCTCCAGGGGTTTTCCTTTTCTCCTGCTACCATTTCTCCAAAAGAATGAAGCATATTGTCGTACCTGTCAAATACTTCTGTTACACGTTTCTCTGCTTTTGCATTCCAACTTGTATCAAAGTTTTCTTTAAAATGTGTTATTGTTCCCGGATAATTTACGTTTTCTTCAAGAGGCTTTACCTCCACCATACCTTTTGTTCCGGTCACAACAAGCTGACGTCTCAAAAAACCGCCACACTCAATGTCTGTTGTCTTTGCGAAAGATACTCCATTTTTATATTCTAAAACCGCCATTCCGAAGTCTGTGCTATCAACGTTATCAAACCCAGTACGTTTGTTAAGCGGAATAATCCGCTCGGGAATCCCTTGAATTTGCAAAATTAAATCTATTAAATGACAACCGAGAAAAAACATTATTCCACCGGGAAATGTCTTAAGCCAACTTCTAAGCTCTGTTTCATGGTACCCGCTCATATGCGTCTCAACGCTTATTATTTCGCCGAACTCACCTGCTTTAACCCTATCAATAAGTTTGCTTATATATGGATTATATCTGTACATATAACCGATATGAAATACTGTTTTATTTTTCTTTACAGTTTCAATAAGTTTCTCAAAATCAGAAAGAACGATACCACCGGGTTTTTCCATATGTATATGTTTTTTATGTTCAGCCGCAAGCAGTGCATATTTTGTTAAATAAATTTCTTCGGTTTCTATTGCAACTGCCTCGATCTCCGGGTTTTGCATAATTTCATCAACTGTAAGTTCAGGGTACCCTTTAAATTCTTCCATATGATCCGGAAATTTTTCCTTTTCGTTCTCTGGCATTGCATATCCGCAAATCTCAAATATATCATTTTGCTTTTTTAGGCTATTCCATATTGCAGTTCCATGACTATTATGACTTGTTCCTATTTGGGCAATTTTGATTTTTCTCATAAGCTTACCTCCAGTCAAACTGCATTAAAATTGGAAAGTTTTTATCATTAACTAAACGACTGTAAATCTCTGTACATTCATCAGGTTTATGCACTTCTTTAATCATTCCCTTCAGGTCTAACCTTTCTCCTGAAATCAAATTCAGCACTACTTTAATATCATCCCTGTGAGTAAACCATCCCGGGTGAGATTCAATCTCTGGTCTTGCTATTGTATGTGCACCGATAAGAGTAATGCCCGGCCCGTGAACTTTTCTGTAGTAATCTATAGTAAAATCGGAACTTCTTGTACAACCAAGCAATGCAACTCTGCCGAACCTTGCCATACAGTCAAGCGCTCCATCAAGTCCGCTACCTACACCGGTTACTTCAATACAAACATTTGCACCACCATTTGTTACCTCTTTCACCTTGTCCGCAAACCCTTCTTCAAATGGGTCAAAAACAAAGTCTGCACCATTTTTCAGAGCTTCCTCTCTTCGTTCTTTAACAGGGTCAACTGCAACAATCGGAACTGCTCCGGCAACACGTGCCAGTTTAATGCCGAGTTGTCCCAAAAGCCCAAGTCCCATTACAAGCACTGACTCGCCAATTTCAAGCCTTGTTTTTCGGATTGCAGCCATTGGGAAAGTTGTTATAAATGCAACTGCTGCTTCTTGCATAGACAATTTATCATCCTCTATTTTTACAAGCTGGTCTTCTTCTAATATATTGTATTCTGAATGAGTGCTCCAATACATTGCAACTCTGTCGCCAACTTTAACTGATGTCACATTTTCTCCTATCTCTTCAACGATTCCGGAAGAGCAATATCCGGGCACCCTTGGAAATACGACGCCTGCACTTTTGCTTGCCGATACATTTGGATCTCCGGTTATATTCGCTCTTTCTGTTCCGCAGCTTACAGTAGAAAACTGAGTTCTTACTTTTACATGTGTCCCTCTTACTTGCTTCAACTCATACTTTAACAATTCGGCTGTATTTGGTTTTGTAAATACAATTTGTTTTGTTTTCATAATATTCACCCCGAAAAATATTTGTAATAATTATACTGCATTGACACCCTTAAAACAATATGATATACTATACAAAAACACCACTATTCTGCAAAAAGGTGATTGATATGCAAAAAAATTGTTTGATTTCAAATTATTCTTTTCATTTGTATAATTATCAGAATATCTATTCAGCAGGTCCTGAATTATATTTTTATAATCCTTGTATCGGATATGTAAAAAAAGGATATGCAAAATTTCTTTACAAAGGTCAGACCTTATACGCTTTTGAGGGTGACTTAATTTATATTGCATACGGAACAAAATATAATTCTGTATGGTTTGGCTCACCTGATATCGAATGGTATTCAATAAAATTTGCTTTCAAATCCCAATACGATTTTCACGAGTATCAATTCCAGATATTAAAGGAATATCCATCTGAATTATTTGATAAAATGAATGAAACTTACGAAAACTCATATTTGCTGTCTGTTTCATATTTTTATCAGCTTCTTGATGATATTTACAAAAAGCTTCAAACTTTCCCTAAATCTGCTGCATATACAACAATAGAGCCAGCTATCGAGTATATAGAGAATAACTACAATCAAAATATTGCAATACATACCCTCGCAGAACTTTGCAATTGCAGTGAATCGGGATTTTTTAAATTATTCAAAAAATCAACAGGCGTAACACCTATCGCATATAAACATAACATTATGATTCAGCATGCCCTCGACCTGCTTAGCCATACAAATCTTTCAATTGAAGAAATAAGTTGTCATATAGGTTTTTCTTCATCAAATTATTTCAGGACTGTATGTTTCAAGCTTACCGGTGAAACTCCCAAAAGACTACGACATAAATAATTTCACATTCTTTTGAGAGTTTCGCCGAAACAGTATGTTATCGATATACGCATTGGCAGAGCAAAACAGCTTCTTACTGATGGGTTTATAAACATTACCGTTGTATCGGACAAATGAGGTTTTTCAAACCCATACCACTTCAGTCGCCTTTTTAAAGAAAAAACAGGGTTAACACCTAACGGCAAAAATTACTCATTTTTACGTATTTTTTGACCTTATTGGTATACGATTGGTATACAGATTTTTGCACAAAAATAAGCATATCGATGTGGCTATCGATATGCTTATCATTAGCTTGTACCACAGGCAGCCGGATGCTGCTTTTTGAGTCAGAGGAGTGATATGCTTACTCAAAGGTAGAAGATTGTTATTATATAATTACTATTAAGTTGAATGCCAAAACTTGCTTTCGATAAGTTTTTTACACATTTATCTCGACATTTCATTTTGTTCTCCGATTGCACTATGAGCTTCAATAACTGACTTGACTTCATCAAGAGAACTGATTGACATATCTCCTGATACGGTGTTTTTGATGGCACTTAGTGCATTACCATAAGACATTGCATCCTCTATATTTCCGCCTGAAAGAATTCCATAAAGCACTCCGGCTACAAATGCATCCCCGCTTCCTACACGATCAATTACCTCAATGTTTTTGTAATGAGGCTCCTCATAAAATTTACCATCATAATATATCCTGGATCCAAAATTATGCTTGGTTGGACTGACAACTTCACGACGTGTGGTTGCGACAATCTTACAGCCATATGTATCTGCATAACTTTTCATTATCTCATCAAGAGTTCCCTGCTTTTGCATCATTCGTCTGGAGGTTTCCTCCGACACAAACAATATATCTACAAAAGGCAGTAATTCTTCAATAAGTGCCTTCGCCTGTTGCTCACTCCACAAACTGGAGCGATAATTAACATCAAAGCTTATGGCAACGCCATTGTGTTTCATCCTTTTTAGTACCTCTATCGCCGTTTCACGAAGTTCCTGACCCAGCGCAAAAGAGATTGAACTTATATGAAATATTCTGGTTTTTTGGTATACCTCATCAGGTATCTCTGTTATTCTAAGTGAACACACTGATGATGCAGCTCTGTCGTATACAACAGCAGATTTTCTTGGATATACGCCACTTTCATAATAGTAAATGCCAAGTCGTTTCTCAGGGCTGTCATCCCATACTACATAATCATCAGACACAGTTCCGTATCTGATACGTCGTGAAATAAAATGTCCCATTTTATTTTTTGGCAGTTTGGTAATGATTGCGGCACGAATGCCAAGATTCGCAGCTCCTGATGCAACATTAAACTCCGAACCTCCGCAGTTTTTTTCAAAAACTTCACTCTGAGAAATTTTTTCTTTATTTGGCGGCGATAAACGGAGCATAACTTCTCCAAAGCCTACAAGGTCAAATTCTGCAGTTTCTTTTATAAAATCCATATTCTAAATCCTCAATTATTTATTTGATATCAATATCTCTCATGTCAGCAACAGGCAACAAGGGCATTTTGCGACGCCGTCAATTATACTTTTGCAAATTCAAGAAAAGTAAAATGGTTTCTCACATTGATTCCCAAGGCTTAATATATATTGTTTCACCCGGTTTAATGGTATAAGGTTCCCCATTACATACAAACCAAATGGTATGTACGGTTGGATTATATACCTTACTTGCATCAGCACTGTGTACCAGGGAATTGTATGCGTTAACATATTCATAAATCTCAATATTGGTTGCATACCAGATATCATCGTGTCCCGAAAGTTTTTCACAAATCTGATCAAGCAGCTCCCAATTATTATTGCGTTCAAATTCATAAGCATGTCCCCACATATAAAAAAGTCTGGATGGGTGCTTCATTGCAGTAAATTTAACATTTAAAAATTTATCTATGTATTCCAATATCTCAGGATTACTGTGATGTGCGGAAGGCATCCATCTGTACCAATCTTCCGGTAAGCGGAAATCACAGTTATCCTCACCCACTGTGCGGGAATATGCAATCCCCAAATCCTTAAGATAATTCCTTATAATTTCATAGTTTGTTCCGTTTTCAAAAAAACGAAGATTAAAGGATGGATATGCCATGCCTCGGATAATGCGGTCAAAACGCTGCTCAAGTTCCAGACGGCAATTTAACACCTCTTTTATACCCTCAATCGGACGCTGAACGCTCAGTCCGGTATGTAAAAACCCGTGCACTGCCACCTCATGCCCTCTGTCAAGAAATTTTTCTTGTATCTGCCGGTCGGTTATAACATTTTTCTTAAAAACATTACTGTTAAGGTTAAAAGTACACTTAAGCCCTGCATTTGTAATAACATCGGAAAATCTAAGATCCTCAACATCACCGTCATCATAGCTTAGTGTTACTGCCTTTCGTTTTCCTCCCGGAAAACATATAAATTGATACTTTATCATAAAATCATATTCTTTCTATAATTTCTTTATTTAGACACCAAGATATTGATGCACAATCGGCCAGGCATCATCCGCATAGAATCTGTGTCCGCCGTTACCCCTTATCAAAGTACAGCGCTCACCTACTCCCTGCGCATCATACACCAGCTTTCCTTTTTCAAAAACTTTCTCAGCAGCAGTAATAGGGAAAATAGGATCCTCTATTCCGGATACCTGAATATAGTATTTGGGATAAGCCATTGTCAACAAATCGCCCATATCAAAATATTCTGCAATCTTTGGCACATAATTACAAGCACAATGATGCATAGCACCAATGGAATCTTTGTATGTACACATGGCACAAGAAGGCATCGCAAGAACAATTCTATCCTCCAGCGCAGCTACATATGCAGTTGCTGTACCACCGCCGGAATTTCCCATGCAACAAATGGTATGGATGTCCACCTTATCGGCAAATTCATTTTCAAGGACATCAATCAGCCGCATAATATCCCATACGCGTTCTGCAATGGTGGTTCTTCCCATCAGCAGTGCTGTCATCGCTGATTCAAAGCATTTGGGGCCGGTTTCGTCTCCGCCACATTCACCAAAGTTTCTTTGTTCAAGCGCAACTGCTGCAAATCCTTCCTGAATGGCTCTTTGGCAAAAATTGCGATCGCCACCTTGGATAGAGCGTTCATCTCCATCATACTTGGGTCTTCCTAAAGAAATATGCATTCCCTTGGAATGTCCCTGCAAACAAATCATCACCGGGGGATTTACAATTCCATCCGGCAAAAGCAAATGGCAAGGAACACGGTATCCGTCCTCACTTTGAAAGGTAAAGCGAATTTCGGTGGCTCCTTCTACTTTCTTCTCATATTCAATCTCGGTCTTTGGCTCCGTTTTGCTGAATTTATCCAGTCCAAGAAGCTGCGAAAGTTTCTCTCTTGAAGATTGCCTCCATGCATCAAAATCTTCTCCGGCATAGCTCATGGAGGGTTTTACCGTTTCTATTCTTTCTTTGTTGTACTCATATGCAGTTTTCATCATATACACCCACTTTTTCTATATAAGATTGATTCATTTATCTTTTTATCAGTTCAAAAACAGAGATTACACATTAGCAGGAAATACCGTCTTATCCTTTCCGAGATGCTCATCTTCACTTACGCTGATGCAGTTCCAGCCTCCGTTATATTCAAGAACTGTAACCGATCCATTCGAAACCCAAGGGACATTTTTCATATAACTTATATCTCCATACTGAATTATGGTCTGTGCCGCACGTATCGGTGTTGCGTGAGTTGCAACAGCAATCGTCTCACCATAACTTTCTTTTGCAATTGCAGTTAATGAATCCATAACTCTCTCACTAAGTTCTTTAACCGATTCCCCGCCGCTACAACACGCATTTCCAATATCATTAAGCCACACAATATACTCATCCGAAAAATTCTTCTCCAAATCATCAAAAGACATCTTCTGCCATTTGCCTGCATATATTTCACGAATTTCCTGACAGGTTATTATATCTGCACCAATCAGCTTTGAAATCGGCACTGCTGTACAATAAGCGCGTTTCAAATCACTTGCATAAATTTTTGTAGGGGCATACTTCTCAACAATATATTTAGCTGTTTTTTCTGCCTGTTCAATCCCTTTTGGCATAAGCGGAGCATCATACTGACCTGCAAAAAAACCATTGTTGTTAGCTTCGCTTTCGCCATGTCTTATTAAAAGCAATTTTGTCATATCTTGTTGTCTCCCATTATTTAACCCATTCTATTCATTAAACCCGGTGAACGACTAATCCCACCACAATCATGCAATATAAACTCATTTCACCATATTGCATCAAGAGCTTTTTCTGTTTAAATTTTTTCACGTTTTAAAACTTTTCCCTCATTATCGGTGAATGTTGCAGTAATCCCATCCGCATTAAACTCATATCCGCATCCGCCATAGTAGTTATCTTTTAAATGAGAACCCACAACAACCGTGCAAGGTTGACCTAACTTGTCTTCTTCATCACCTTGTTTATTGATTGCAAATATATGTTTATGACCACACATCATCACATCGGGCTTTACTTTTTCTTTAAGTAGTTTTGCCCACTCCTTGTAAATTTCCTCTTCAATGTTAAATGGCGGATTAAAGCACCGGGTAAATGGATTATGAACAATCACCACTTTATGTCTGATTCCTTCTTCATTGTACTCCTTTTCGTTTGATGCGATAACTTCTTTTATATATTTCGTTTCTTTTTTTCTGAAATCATGACAACAAATTGTATGACCGTATTCCTCATGTGAATCCCCTTTATCCTCACCACAATCCAGAATAATTCCCCATATATCTCCTAATCGGAATGTATAAAAAGAATTTCCGTTTTGACAGGGAGTATAATCAGCAATATTTTCAGCATAAATTCCCCTTGTGTCATGGTTGCCTCGCGAAAAAACAATTGGAATGTTGCCTTTGGTAAGCTCCTCGGCAATTTGATAAATTACATCAAAATTCTCAATACTGCCACTATGATGGGGTATATCTCCATTCATAATGAGAAAATCAATTTTCCCAAAATTTTCTTCGTATGTACGAGCGGCGTCAATAGGCTCATGAACTCTATTATGTGTATCGGAAATATGATACGCACGAATATTGTCTTCAGGAACCGGTTTAAATTCAAATGGAATTTCAATAACATCTTCTGTTTCAGTAAAATAAGGTTTTCTTTCTATTATTTTCCGATAACAAACAATATATTTCTTTTCAGCATCAAGCTTTTCCATCGGAATACTGACTTTGTGGATACTTGTACGAGAACGCATAATACCATTCGAGGCATCATAATAGCATTCGTCTCCAACCTTTATCCACATAAGTGCTTCGCACGACACCAAT
>JAFUPN010000042.1 GCA_017481205.1 Clostridia bacterium
ATAACTATGACCTCTCGCAATTTCTACATCATGATATTTATTTACATTTGTATCATGACGATTAATAAATCTTGCATTTTTCAAAGCGGTACAATACTTCATTATAATTATAACAAAATAAAATCGATTTTTCAAGTACAGCTAAAAACATTTCAGGCCGTAAAACACTACATTTCGTGTCGTTGATTATCAATAATGCAATATATGTGGTAAAATGTTATATAATATGGCTTTACAATAAGCTAACAGAATTTTGGAGGTAATCATAATGAAGAAAAAGTTTTTAAGCACCTTACTTTGCTTTTGTATGGTTATGACAATGTTATCTGCCGTAACAACAATAGCAAATGCAAGCACTATTATCTATGAAGAATATAACATTCTTTCGGATGAACTCGAACATGTTGAAACAGTTCTTTCCGGCATTGCGGATGTAACCAAGGATGAAAACGTTGTAACAATCAAGCTTACCTCAGATGTTTACGGAAGAATACACTTTGGCACAGACAGCCTTAGTTCTGCAGATAAAATGTCGGGAACTTTTATCCTTGATTTAGGAGGAAAAACAATTGACGCGGGCGGAAATAAAGAAGAGGCGCTTTGCCTTGACCACACTTTTATAGGAACCGTTACCATTACAGGCGAGGGTAAGTTGAAAACAGGTACAAATCACATTATATACAATGATGGTATATGGGGTTGTACATTTAACTTTGCCCTTGCAGACGGCAAGGTCTACTTCACACTAAAAAACGGAGATACAGATATATTTGACGAGAAAAACTTTACTGAAAAGACAGTAACCGATAATATTGATGGCATCGAGCTTGTTATGACACAGGGCAATAACGCAACAGGAACGACTTACACCTATGCTTATGATGTACAGAGAAGCCCAGCTTTCCCAGAATCTGAGGGAGATGAGATTACTGTACATAGCTTTTCCAAACCTTTGAATAGAAGCGAAACAAGATATTCCTCCTTTGAAGGAGAATGGGCACTCACCGAGGTTGGTGCTTATAGTGAAAAGAGTAGCTTTGACCCGGCACCGAATTATTATCTGGATGGCATAGTAGATTCGGTTGCAAATAAATATGATTTGAACGTTGACGGAAAAAACGGTCTTATTATCCATAAATTAGTTGATGAAAACGACGATCTTGTGGGATATGGGGTTGTTATTGCCATTGACGAAACCAACGGATATGCACTATTCATTGCCGACATTTGGGGCAACAGTGGTGCAGGCTACCTTTTGTCATCAACAGAAATTTCCGATGATTCCATCACTCTCAACACTGAGCAGATGGCACAGAGTACATATTCTATCTCGCTGACTCCTGCTACCGTGCTCTTTACCGAAGTGCAGACAGGATATTCTGAACCTGCAGCTCAGGTGATTACAATTACAAATACAGGAGATATTGATACCGGAGATTTGACCGTATCACTTTCAGGTGGCAACGACTCTAACTTTATTTTGAGCAAAAGCAACATCGACAGTATTACTGACAGTGGTAACGATACATTTACAGTTGTTCCGAAAACAGGACTGGTGGCAGGCACATTTACCGAAACTATTACTGTGAATGGTGATATGATTCTGCCTCAGACGGTTGATGTTAGCTTTACTGTTACCGCACCACCTGCCTATAGTGTGACTTTTGATGCAAACAGTGGTTCTGTAACTACGACAAATGCTACTACTGCATCAGACGGAAAATTGGCAGTATTGCCTACACCGACAAGAAGTGGAAGCTATACCTTTAATGGTTGGTTCACAGCCTCAAGTGGCGGAACTGAGATTACAACCGATACAGTGTTTAGTGCAGATACCACTATTTATGCTCAATGGAGCTACACCGGCAGTAGCGGTGGTGGTTCAAGAAGATACACAGTAAAATTTGAAGCAAACGGCGGAACTACCGTAGCAAACAAGACTGTTACAAGAAACAGCAAGGTTTCTGAGCCTGCTGCTCCCGAAAAAGAGGGTTACACTTTTATGGGTTGGTTCAGAGATGAAGAACTTACATCTGCTTACGACTTTGAAAGCAAGGTAACAAAGAACTTTACAATTTATGCAAAGTGGGAAAAGGTTGATGATGAAGAGTCTGAAACTCCTGAAGCTCCAGAAACTCTTGAAGATACAGACACGCATAATTGTATTTCTTTAAACTTTGCAGATTTGGATGTTAATGCTTGGTATCACGAAGATGTTGATTATGTAATTGAAAACGGAATCTTCAAGGGTATAACAGAAACCACATTTGCACCAAATAACAAGCTCACAAGAGCAATGCTCGTTACTGTTCTCTATCGCATAGAGAATGAACCTGCAACAAACAGAAGCATTCCATTTGCTGATGTTGATATGGGCGCATATTACGCAAATGCAGTTTCTTGGGCAAAGCAGAATGGTATTGTAAACGGCATAACCGAAAATGAATTTGCGCCGGATAGTAACATCACCCGTGAGCAGATTGCGGCTATTATAATGAGATATGTAGTCTATAAAGGAATGTATACTTTAACACTTGAAGAAAACCTCCATTTTGCGGATAGCAATGAAATTTCAGAATATGCAGTATCTTCAATGAATTGGGCGGTAGGAAGTGGTCTTATAAATGGAAAATCTGAAACAACACTTGCTCCAAAGGATAATGCAACAAGAGCAGAAATCGCAGCTATACTGCACAGATTTATTAAAGCAAACTAATCAGAGATACCACCTCTCCTCCGGGAGTAGGTGGTATTTTTTGTATTTCAAGAAGGTATGGAATAACAATATTTAAAAACATAAATAGGAATTGAAAGCATATCTAAAACTCATTTTTGACATCTAATGCAGCAGTTTAAGGTATAAAGGTAGTGATTATTTCCAATAATTCAAATATATATAATACAAAACATATATTGTTCGTTTTAAGTATGTTTGTAATTATGTTAGTAATTAGCAATAAGCATTAGAAAAGGGCAATGGATACTTTCCATTGCCCTTTTAAAACGTTAGGCACTTTTTCCAACATAAATCTTACACAAAATGGTGCACATTGGTGTAGTAAAATCTGAAAAACTCCTATTTTGCGCTATTATTTATCAAGTGGCTTCATTGTGGGGAACAGGAGCACGTCACGGATAGCGGCGGAGTCTGTAAGGAGCATACACATACGGTCAATACCGAAGCCTATGCCACCTGTGGGAGGCATACCGATTTCGAGAGCTTTCATAAAATCTTCATCGGTCGTATTGGCCTCTTCATCGCCGTTGGCAAGGAGCTCTTCCTGTGCCTTGAAGCGTTCTCTCTGGTCAATGGGGTCATTAAGCTCAGAATAAGCATTTGCCATTTCCCAACCGTTCATGAAGAACTCAAAACGTTCAACATATTCGGGATTTTCGGGCTTTTTCTTTGTAAGAGGAGATATCTCAATGGGGTGATCCATTACAAAGGTAGGCTGAACAAGGTGTTCTTCAACATATTCTTCAAAGAAGAGGTTGAGAATATCGCCTTTTTTGTGATATTCCTCATACTCTATGTGATGTTCTTTAGCTGCGGCTTTTGCTTCTTCTGCGGTTTTGATTTCGTTAAAGTCTACACCGGAATATTTCTTGACAGCATCAAGCATTGTGATGCGCTCAAAGGGCTTGCCGAGATCCATTTCTATGCCGTTGTATACGATTTTTGTGGTGCCGAGAACCTCAGTTGCTACATGTCGATAGAGATTTTCTGTAAGATCCATCATGCCGTGGTAATCGGTGTAAGCCTGGTAAAGCTCCATGAGGGTAAACTCGGGATTGTGGCGTGTGTCAAGGCCTTCGTTTCTGAACACTCTGCCGATTTCATACACTTTTTCCAGACCGCCTACGATAAGACGTTTGAGATAGAGCTCAAGAGAAATACGAAGCTTGAAATCCTCATCAAGAGCATTGAAGTGTGTTTCAAAGGGACGTGCTGCAGCGCCGCCTGCATTTGAAACAAGCATGGGTGTTTCAACCTCTAAAAATCCCTGTCCGTTCAGATAGCTTCTGATTGAAGAAATGATTTTTGACCTCTTGATAAAGGTATCCTTAACATCTTCATTCATGATAAGGTCTGTATAACGCTGTCTGTAGCGCAGGTCGGTATTGGTCATACCGTGGAATTTTTCCGGAAGAGGCTGGAGTGATTTGGAAAGGAGTGTAATCGTATTTACACGGACTGAAACCTCGCCTGTCTGAGTGGTAAATACCTCGCCTTCTGCGCCTACTATATCGCCTATGTCATACTTTTTGAATGTATTGTAGGCTTCGTCGCCCAATATATCTTTTTTAACAAAAAGCTGAATTCTGCCATCCATATCCTGAATATGGACAAATCCAACCTTGCCCATGCCGCGCTTTGACATAATTCTGCCGGCAACGGTAACTACAGCTCCGTCGAGAGGAGAGATTTTTGCGGTAATCTGTTTTTCCTCACCGCGAACAGATACTGTTCTTTCTTCTTCGGTGCAGTTTTCGCATATGTCCTTTGAGCTGTGTGTACGGTTGAATTTGGTTATCTGAAAAGGATCGCAGCCGTTATCCTGAAGCTCTTTGAGCTTGTCTCTTCTTATCTGCAATATTTCACTTAAATTTACTTCGGGTGTGTTGTTCTGTTCTGACATTTAAATGCCTCCTTACTTTTGTATGTCAAGAATTTTGTACTGAATTATTCCGCCGGGGGTTTCGATATCAATTGTCTCGCCGAGCTTTCTGCCGAGAAGCGCCATGCCTATGGGGGATTCATCGGAAATTTTGCCTGACATGGGGTCTGATTCTGTAGAACCTACTATGATAAATTCCTCATCCTCATCTAAATCGCAATCATGTACAACGACCTTTGACATGATGCTTACAACATCTGCGGGAGCCTCATCTCCTGTAACTACGATTGCATTGTTAATGATATTGTCAAGCTCAATGATTCTCTGCTCCATTGCTGCCTGAGCATCCTTAGCTGCATCGTACTCAGAGTTTTCCGAGAGGTCGCCGAAGCCTCTTGCTTCCTGAATTTTTGCGGCGATTTCCTTACGTCCGTTTACTTTGAGGTCCTCCAGCTCTTCTTTAAGCTTTTCGAGTCCTTCTGGGGTTAATTTTACCTGTTTTGCCATTTCTATAATTCTCCTTATTTTAAATAATTCTATATTTCGTGTCTGCCTTCGATGGCTTTGACAAGGGTTATCTGGTCGGCATACTCAAGGTCGCCTCCCACGGGGAGACCGTAGGCTATGCGCGTAACCTTGACACCAAACGGCTTGAGCAGCCTTGATATATACATGGCGGTAGCTTCACCCTCGATGCTGGGACTGTTTGCCATAATAACTTCTTTTATTTCTCCTCCGGCAATTCTCTGAAGCAGTTCTTTAATCTTAAGATCCTCGGGGCTTATGCCGTCTGAGGGAGATATGGAGCCATGGAGCACATGATAAAGACCATAATACTCCCTGGTCTTTTCCAGTGCTATAACATCTTTTGGCTGCTCCATAACACATATGACGGATTTATCTCTTTTATGATTGGAGCAGATGTCGCACGGGTCTGTTTCGGTAAGATTCTGGCATACTGAACAGTAGTGCATTTTTTCCTTGGCGTTGGTTATGGCATTTACCACTTCCTGTGCCTCGCTATCGGAAAGGGACAGTATATAATATGCCATGCGTACAGCACTCTTATGTCCTATACCGGGCATTTTTTGAAAAACCTCTATGAGTTTTGAAAATGACGCTGTGTATAACATACGAAACTCCTTTTGTGCACAATCCTCTTTGTAATAACCGGGATTTTTGCATACATAGATGTATTATATCACAAAAATCTGTTAAATGCAATTATTTTTGACGAAAATATAATGAAGAAAAGATTTTTCTGCTCTAGGTACTCCAAATATAATGGAGTTCAATTTGGAGTTATAATTTTTTGGAGTCGAATTTGTGCGAAATATACGGATTGCCGTTGGATTTTTTCGCAATATAAATAAAAAATGCGGTAAAAAAGAAAGTTGTTGTACCAAATATTTTGATGAGTTTATAATAATTTTGTAGACACCATTAAAAAAATGTTTTTTTAGGAGGACAAAATGAAAAGAACAACAAGAATTGTAATTGCAGACGATAACAAGGAGTTTTGCGCAGGTTTGAAAAGCTATTTGTCAGAAATCGGAGTATTTGAAGTGGTGGGCGTGGCTCATGACGGAAAAAGAGCCTATGAGGCTGTGCTTGAGCTTAAGCCTGATGTGCTACTGCTTAATGTAATACTTCCGTTTTTGGACGGGTTGGCTGTGCTGAGCAAAATCAACAACAATACTATTATAGGAAAAAAGCCTAAAACAATAGTGTTTGCACCCACCGCGCATGAGAACATTATCAACTCTGCAATGAATCACGGGGCGGGATATTATCTGATAAAGCCATTTGAGTTTTCTGTACTGAGAGACCGTATTGTGGATATCACTGCCGAGAAGCTGAATGTGAGCGGAAATCTTCCGGGCAGAAACAAGGATGTGGAAACAAACATCACAATGTATATCCAGCAGCTGGGAGTACCTGCACACATAAAGGGCTATCAGTATATAAGGGACGCAATAGCAATGGTTATTGAGGATATGGATGCAATAAACTCCATTACAAAGGTGCTGTACCCTTCGGTAGCCAAGCATTACAACACCACTCCATCAAGAGTGGAGCGGGCAATACGCCATGCTATTGAGGTTGCCTGGGACAGGGGTAATCCCGATGTACTTAACGATTTTTTCGGATATACAATCTTATCCAGCAAGGGAAAACCCACCAGCAGTGAGTTTATAGCGATGATTGCGGATAAAATACGCCTTGAAATGAAAGCTTGTTGAGAAGCGGAAAAGACGGACTGAATGTCTGTCTTTTTTGCTAAGGCTAGTGTGAACAAGCTGTAAAAAAACATATTTATATTGACAAACAGTCTGCGGTATATGTATAATATAGATGTAAAAATGTGTGGTTATGAAGGGAGTTATTCAAATGAAAAAAACCAGATTTATTATATCGCTGGCTGTGACGGTATTGCTGTTGGTCTCGGGGATTATAGTGTCTCAGGCGGCAGATACTATTCCTACCTATGGAGATACCGGTACCTGTCAGTGGAACTATTCAGGCGGAAAGCTGACAATCACATCGGATAAAGGCGGAAAAATGGCGGATTATACAACGTCTTCGCTGCCTGACTGGTACACCTACTATGCCTCATCTATAACAAAAATTGAAATTGCGAACGAGGTTGAGTACATAGGTAATTATGCTTTTTATAACCTGACAAAGGTTACATCTGTTACAATCGGCACCGGTGTTGAAAAGATAGGGTCATTTGCTTTCAGAAACTGTACAAATCTTTCTGCCGTAAATTACAATGCAGAAAAATGTGAGACCGCAGGAACTAAAACAACAATGATTTTTTATGATTGTAATAACTTGACCACAATAAACTTCGGTGAAGGTATAAAATATATTCCGTCTAACCTCTTGCTTTATTGTCGGAAAATTACAAGCGTGACCATACCTGAATCGGTATATAAAATCGGTGAATATGCTTTTGGTTATTGTTACGCTCTTACAGAAGTTGTATTGCCTGACAATCTGGCTGAGATATCACCGTATTCATTCTATAACTGCTCGGCGATTTCTTCAATAAATGTACCAACAATGCTCAGTAATATAGGCAATTACGCATTTTACAATTGCTCATCAATTACCGAAATGACACTTCCTGCAACAGTAACCGAGATTGGCTACGGTGCTTTTGACGGATGTACAAATATTACCATAAAAACCACAAAAGGTTCATATGCAGAGCTTTTTGCAAATCAGTACGGAATAACATGCGATGCAGGAAATTCATTATTGGTTAATCTTACGGTTAACACATCAACTCAGGCAGACTTTGGTAACGGCTATCTTCTCCTAAAAATCAAATTTGATCAGCCTCTTGACGGAGAGTGTGTACATGCTGCGCTGTACGATGCAAACGGAAAAGTTGTGAATTACTTTATTTTCCCGGTATCCGGCGGTATAAACTATATGGGAATTCCTATTGATATTGATTATATATTTAATGCTACTTATGCAAAAGTATTTATCTGGGACAGCATGGAGAGCTGTATGCCTGTCAGTCCGGCTGAGACCATTGAGCTTTATCCCTCAACAGAACAACCTTTAGAATAACATAAAAAATAACTGAATGGAATTTATCGGTTCCATTCAGTTATTTTTTTGTTGATAATTATATTCGTATGGAGAGTATCTCGGGGATTTTGTCAATCATATTTAGTGTATCTGTAAAGTCTGTATCCTTTGCGATACGTACTGCGAGAGTTATTTTTATGGTTTCTTCCTCGTCATCCTTACGGATGTTGGTTTCCATAACGGATATTTTGCGGCTTTCGAGATAGTCTATAAGATTTGAAAGTCCGGTGTCGGAATATTTCATAACTATTTTCAGCTCATGGGTACTCATTGCTTCGGAGCTGGGCATCCATACATGGAACATAACCTGCACTGCAAGAATGATGATGGTTGCCATTATACCTATTGTATAAAGACCTGCGCCTATGCACATGCCTATACCTGCCATGGTCCATATGCCGGCCGCGGTGGTAAGACCTTTTATGGCACCGCCTTTGGTGAATATCACACCTGCGCCTAAAAAACCAACGCTGGTAAGAATATTTGAGGCGATACGGGAGCCGTCGGCACGCATGGTGTCGAGAGCGGGCATATCCATAAATCCGTATTTTGATACAATCATGGCAAGAGCTGCACCCATAGCCATAATTGTGTGGGTACGGATCCCTGCGTCTTTTTGCCTGCGGCTTCGCTCAACTCCTATAACTATACCGCATATTCCGGAAATAACTATACGAAGCAGACATTCCAATGTTGAAAGCTGACCTTCTATAATCCAATACATAATATTATTGATGCCTCCTAATCTATAACGGTGTTGTTTACAAAGTCGTATGTAGTCTTGGTATCCTCAAAGAACACATCTATTTTTTTGCTGTCCCAGTCTGACTGCATAAAGGGGCAGTCATAGGTTTTGGCATAGGGATAGATGTTTTCTGTGCCGTTTTCGCTGTTTCCGTCTGTGCGGAGAACTATGCCGTCAAAGGAAACGGTTTTATTTGCTCTGTCAAATACAACGGGCAATGATTTTATGTGTGCCGAGAAAGCCTCTATAGACTCAAAATCCTTGCAGTACTCAACCCTGCACACAACTGCATTCTGCCTGCCCTCACTGAGGAGCTCCCTGTCGGTAAATTCATCCTCTTTGTTTACTCTGTAGCCGTTGTCAAAATATAGTGAAATGTACAGATTGTTGTATCTGAAAAACAGATATTTTTCTTCCAGTACCTTTTCATCAAATATCCCGAGAGGAACAAAGGCGTTTATTGTGTGGGTAACATTAACCGGCACCTGTGACTGTGATGAGTCCTCAATACTGATGTCCTTTTCAATATTATACATGGCAATGGCGGTATTTTTGTTTGTATAATAGCTTCCGCAGCAGCATCTGTTATCCCCTGTCCAGCGGTTGTTGATATGGTGGTAGTCGTCTATGCCAAGATGGTGCGAAAAAATCTTGTGGTCATCACCGCCGGGGAGAGTAAGCTCCCATTCGTGCTGCTGATGACGGGCATACCATCTGTCATCGCTGTGAGAGGGATAATCCTCCTGGCGGGTTACGGAGCCGAGGACATAATCATCGCAGACATAGGTGAACTTGCATATGGAGCCGTCTGCTTCGTCAAGTACATCCCAAAGGATATCGCCGACCCATGCGGAGCAGCAATGAAGATGCTTGCGCTCGCGGTTTTCATAGGGCATTTTTTTGCCAAGAGCAATTTTATAAACTATGGGCGACGGCTCGTAGTCTGACAGATATGTGATAATTGCCGGGCGGGAGTCGGGATTGTAGAATTTGCCGCCGAAATAATAGCTGTAGAGTACGGGCAGACCGCCCTTTGCACGATGGAGTGTGGCATCGGGATACACACGTCCGTGAGCACCGCCGTACAGGCAATCCCATGAATCGGCAATCATATCAAGAAGGATAATATCCATCATCATCCGGCATTTTTGCTTGAGTTTAATATCGTCGGTATAGCTGTACAGAGTATTGAGAATAAGCATTATCTCCGCACCGTAGCCCATGGAGTCAAACTCACCCCAGCCTCTGCCGGCACGGAAGTCTATAAAATCGTTTATGTACTGTCTGTCAAGGTCATAGAGCTCGGCTGCGGTTTTGCTGAAGTTGGCAAAATACTCGTCCTTATAAAACTGAGCTGCGAGACATCGTGCGGCACGGAACATAAGCGAATGATTTTCAGAGCCGTATATGGAGCTGTAGTCTCTGTTGAGGAAAAATTTCTTAAGAGAAGCCTTCACATCCTGGGGGATTTTGGTATAGCATTCCTCTTCGTACAATGCCATAACCAGCCTTATTGCGGCAAAGTCGGCTTCTCCCCTGCTGTCTCTGCCCCAGGGATGAGGGTGCTCATACCAATCGGCAGCATATTTAAGCATTTTGACGGACTCTTCAAGCCTGTCGTTTTTTATTATATGCAGTATAGGATAGTCGCCGTATGCATTTACGGGATTGTCCTGAACCTTTGATGTATCAAATATATAGGGCACATCCAAAAGTGTTTTCAGTGCATTTTCTTTTCTTACAGTATCCATAGTAAAAATTCTCCTTTGATTTGATAATCAGCTGTTTTGACCGTTTATAAGAGAGGTGGATTCGCAGATTTTTTTCAGTACCATTGCGATGCCGCCTTTAAGAACTGCCATTTCTCCCAGGTGGGAATATTTTATTTCGGTGCTACTGTCAAAAAATTTCATTTTTCTTTTTTTTGCTTCCTCGGTAAGACCGGGCATTACTGCTTTGTCAAAATCCTTGATGTCTGAGTTGACCACCACCATCTTGGGATTAAACATATTGATAAGATTGTTTACGGTGATGCCCAGATATCTTGCTTCGTCATTGATAACTCTGCAGGCTACGGGGTCGCTGTTGTATATACATGCCCTGACAATATCTGCACAACCGCTGTCCTGAGAGAGGATTGAAGCTTCGTCGGCAATGTAAGATTTCATGGCATTGAGCATGGCGTTTCGGTTGGCTTTTGTCTGGACGCAGCCTCGGTTTCCGCAGCTGCACATGTCACCGTCGGTATCAATGGTACAATGACCGATTTCGCCGGAGCCGTTTTTAAAGCCGTTGTACAGATTGCCGTTTATGACAATAGCTCCGCCTATACCGCTGCCTATGTATACAAACACCAAGTCGGACACGTTTTTTGCCACACCATACCACATTTCTCCTATGGTCATCAGGCGAACGTCGTTGTCTGCAAATACGGGCAGATTAAGCCTTTCCTGGAGCATATTGCCAATGGGAACATTACGCCAGTCAAGATTCGGCGCAAATACGGATATGCCCGAATCGGTGTCAACTATACCGTGAAGCCCCAATCCCAGACCTGATATTTTACGGTTGGTTGTGCGGGAGTATTCGGCATACTGCTTCTCAATAAACTCCATTGATTTTTCCACGGAGTTTTCTTTGGGAAGGGGGATTGAGTTGTAATATATTATATCCGCCTCAAAATTTGCCACTGCAAATTCAACCTTGACGGGGCTTATGTAGGCAGAGCATATGCCGTAGTCCGAGGTGTTGAATTTAAGCATAATGGGCTTTCTGCCGCCTGTGGAGCAACCTGTGTCTGCTTCAACAATTATACCGGCTGTCAGAAGCTCAGAAGTGAGGTTGGTAACCGTGGCCGGGGTAAGACCTGTTTCCTTGGCAATCTGAACTCTTGATATACTGCCGTGCTCGCGAATTTTATTCAGAATCAATGTGATATTTGTGCTTTTCATGCGGGAAAAGCTTCCGATGGAATTTTTCATTATAAATAATACTGTCCTTTGATTAATTTAATACCTGCACAGCAGTGCGGAGCTGTTCGTCTTCCTCAAGGGTAAGCTCGTCAATACTTTTATTCAGCAGCTCTTCGGGGAGAGTCACCTCAATGTCCGGGGTAATACCATGACCGTCGATACATTCACCACTTGGAGTATAATATTTTGCTGTTGTAAGCTTAAATGCAGAGCCGTCGCCGAATTCCATAAGAGACTGCACTACTCCCTTGCCGTAAGATTTGGTTCCGATGAGTGTGCCCTTCTTGAGGTCGCGGACAGCGCCTGCAAGTACCTCGGACGCACTGGCACTGTTTTCGTTTATGAGTACGCACAGAGGCAGGTCGATGGAGCTTTCTCCGGAATCATAGGGGGTTTCGTTGCCCTGCTTATCCTTTATAGTGAGGATATTTCCGCTAGGGAGGATTGCATCGGCAATATTTACCACGGTGGTGAGCATTCCGCCGGGGTTGTTGCGCAGGTCTATGATAAGACCTGTGATATTCTGATTTTTAAGCTGAGTATATTGTACCGCAAAATCCGCATAGGTCTTTTCGCCAAAATCCGTAAGCCTGATATATCCTATAGAGGGCGCTATTACTTTTGAAAAAACCGTGTCTACGGATACAGCTTCTCTTATAAGGGTAAAATCTATTGTTTCCTCGCCACGCAGTATGGTTATGATAATGTCATTATCTCCTTCGGGTGCGTCTATTCCCTTGATTTTGTTTATGGATTCCTGATAATTTGAGGAATCGGCTTTTTCGCCTTCTACGGCAATGATTTTGTCACCCTTGAGAATACCGGCTTTTTTTGCAGGAGAGTTTTCAAAAACGGACATGATAGTAATGAAATCATCGTTGATATATACCTCAACACCGATACCTACATAATCACCGCCCATGCTCTCAAGCATGGCTGTGTAGTTATCTTTGTTGATATACATGGTATAGGGGTCATTTATTTCGGCAGCATAGGCACTGAGAGCAGCGTCTTCCATTTTTTTACTGTCGTATTCATTTATGTAATATTTATCTACCAGCTGACTCATTCTGTCCATTTTTGCAGAAAAGGACATGTCACCGGACAAAGTTTTGATTATCAAATAAATATTTTCTCCTACGGGAGTCATATAAAAGGCGGATGTCAGAAATACTGTGACAATTGCTGTGATAACTATTGATTTTTTATTATTCATATACATACTCTCCTGAGTGATAAAATTAGGGATTGTAAAAGACTATTCAATGGCTTAACATATATTTAATTTGCCATAAAAATATAAATTAATGAAGAAATCCGCTTTGCGAGCGGATTTCTCTTTGCTATATGCCATTGAAATATGAACGTAATTTCAGCCGGAAATTCGTATCCGAAAAAAAGTCCGGATATAGGAATTACGGTAAATATGCTGCAGGGTTAGTATGGCTTCCGTTTACCAGCACCTCAAAGTGAAGATGGGGACCTGTGGACATGCCTGTGGAACCTACCTTGGCTATAACCTGACCCTGGCTTACTGTCTGACCCTTTGATACAAGCAGGGAGCTTGCATGACCGTAAAGTGTGGTAACTCCGTTTCCGTGGTTAATAACAACGTAGTTTCCGTAGCCACCGGAATTATATCCGGCAACAATAACCTTTCCGGCTGCCGCTGCTACAATATTGGAGCCATAGGGAGAGCCGTAGTCGATACCGGTATGGGTCTTGCGCTTGCCTGTTACAGGATGAATTCTGGTGCCGTAGGAAGATGTAACGGGACCTGAGGCTGGCCGAACCATTCCCCCGGAGCCAATCTTGGGCAATGAAGCTACATCAGAGCTTGACTGTGCGGCGAGCCTTGCAATTTCTGCTCTGGCATTTGCCTCAGCCTGCTCTTGCTCTTTAAGAGCTTTTTCATAGGAGCTCTTATCGCTTTGCAAATCATCTATAATCTTCTGGCTTGCTGCTCTTTTGGCAGCAAGGGAATTCATCTGCTCTGTTTCATTTGTCTTGAGAGCAACCAGATTTGATTTTTCTGCTTCAAGCTCATTTTTTATAGCGGCGATCTGCTGTTCTATTGCCTTGAGCTCGTCAAGTCTGTTGCTGTCGTAGCGTACAATCTGCTTTACAACAGAATATCTGGACAAAAGGTCGCTGAAGGATTTTGAATTGAGCAAAACCTCCAGATATGTGACAGAGCCTTTTTCCACCATCATTTTTGCACGGTGGAAGTAGTTGTCATACTGTTTCTGACTGTTTTGCTGAGCCACGGTAAGCTCCTGCTCCTTTGCTGCAATTTTGTTATTTGAAGTTGTTATCTGAGAATTGAGTTTGTCAATCTCGCTTTGCACCTTGGCAATTTCTGCATCAAGTGCTTGTTTTTCTTTTGAATTTGCTGTAATTTTGGTCTTGGTGTCATTTATTTTGTCTTTAAGCTCGCTTTGTTTTTTTTGAGCATCTTTAAGCTGACTTTCAGCTGATTTTGCACCGACATTCATCGGAATAATGGTCAGAACCGATACTGCCAGAAAAGCTACCAGAGCAACTATGGCAAAAATTCTTACCCATATACTGTTTCTGTGCAATTTTATGACCTCCGTATTTTTGTTTTAAACCTTCAGGTATCTTCTTACGGAAATGGCGCTGCCAAATGCTCCTATAAAAGCTCCAAGAAGCAGATATGACAGGAGAATCTGATTCCATATTTCGCTGAAGGTTCTTAAGTTGAGCAGGGCGGAAAGCGCAGTGTTTCCCTCTACTGCGGACAGAACGCCCATATATGCCCCCTGGGTGATAAAGAAGGATACAACGGCAGATGCACATCCCACCAATATACCTTCGATAATAAAGGGCCATCTGATATAGGCATCTGTAGCGCCTACATATTTCATGATATTTATCTCTCTGCCGCGGCTGTGAACCGTAAGCTTAATGGTGTTTGAAATAATAAACAGGCTGATGATTGCAAAGATAATTACTATCCATATAGAAACATGTCTGATAATCTGAGTAACGTTGTTTACAATATTCATAATATCCTGTTTGTTTTCAACTCTTTCAACACCTTCGATTGCCTCAAGCTTTGCAACCACAGCTTCTGACAGATTTATATCTGTAAGGGTAACCTTAAAGGAGTCTGAAATAATATTTTCGGGAAGCCCCTCAAAGGCAGCCAGCTCGCTTTTGCTGAGACCGCTTTTAAAATTGGCAAAGGTTGCTTCGCCGGTTTCAAAGGACACCTCGTTGATACCCTCTATTTGTTTTATCCGGTCGGAAATACCCTGGATTTTTCCGCCGTATTTTGCTTCGCTTGTAATATACGCCTGTATCTGACATTCATTTGCCAACTGCTCACCTATATAATTTATATTCATGGTGATAACCATAAATACTCCGAATATGAAAAGGCAGGAGGTAACAACAAACAGAGACGCAATTGTCATCAGTCCGTTTCTTACCATGCCCGAGCAGGCTTCGGCAATGAATCTGCGCAGCATTCTAATCGACATAACTGTAACCACCTTTTTTCTCGTCGTGGGCAACATGACCCTTTTCGATAACGATAACGCGTTTTTGCATGTTGTCGACTATTTTTTCTGCATGAGTAGCCATAACCACTGTTGTACCACGGCGGTTGATAGCTTCCATGATATCCATAATTTCAAGTGCTGTGTCCGGGTCGAGATTTCCGGTAGGTTCGTCTGCAATAAGTACTGCAGGATTGTTTACAATAGCTCTGGCAATAGCAACTCTTTGCTGCTCACCGCCCGAGAGCTGGTTGGGATACATCTTTGCTTTGTGGGCAAGACCTACCATGCTGAGTACATTGGGAACGGTTTTGCGGATTTCGCGGGTAGAGGCACCTACAATCTCCATAGCGTATGCCACATTTTCCTGAGCTGTCTTGTTGGGAAGCAGGCGGAAATCCTGGAATACAACACCAAGGGTTCTGCGGAAATAGGGTATATCCTTTCTGCGGAGGTCCCCAAGGTCAATTCCGTTTATAAATATATCGCCATCTGACTGGTCCAGCTCTTTCATCATCAGCTTGATTATGGTTGATTTTCCTGCTGCACTGCTGCCTACAAGGAACACAAACTCACCCTTTTCAATGTGAAAGGATATGTCCTCTAAGGCAACAAAGCCGTTTTCATAGGTTTTGAAAACCTTATCAAATATTATCACTTCACTGCACCTCATTAAAGTTTTGCGGAGTTTGAGATGAGATATTTGTTGACCATCATAGCTACCTTAAATATGAGCGCCTGATCAAACTGCCTCAGGTCAAGTCCTGTAATTTTCTGGATTTTATCAAGTCTGTACACAAGGGTGTTGCGGTGAACATACAGCTGACGTGAGGTTTCGGATACGTTGAGGTTGTTTTCAAAGAATTTCTGGATGGTATAGATAATTTCCTGGTCCAGCTCGTCAATGGAGCCTCTCTTGAATACCTCTGTAAGGAAGAGCTTACACAGAGTAGTGGGCAGCTGATATATAAGTCTGCCTATACCTAGGTCCTCATAGCTGAGAATGTATTTTTCATCGTCAAAAACCTTGCCTACATCAAGAGCGGTTCTTGCTTCCTTATAGGAACGGGCAATATCCTTGATGTTGGAAACGATTGTGCCGATACCGATGGTCGCTTTTGCCATGATTTCGGAATTGATATTGTTACAGATTTCTTTTGCCATATTCTGCAAATCTGCCAGAACCACATCTGCATCAAGTTCCTTTACCAGAGCAACATTGTTTTCATCGATGCTTACGATAAAGTCGTTTTGCTTATTGGGATACATGCTCTCTATAAGCTCAAGCACTGAAAAATCGGTTACCTTATCGGTCTGGATAAGGAAAACAACACGTTTTTCATCAACGGCAATATGAAGCTCGGCAGCCTTTGCCAGGACATCTCCGGGAAGGATATTGTCTAAAAGGAAGTTTTTGATAAAATTGAGCTTGTCATATTTGTCGTCATAAAGAGATTTTACGGAAGAAAAGCTTACGTCAAGAATATCGGCGTAGCTTCTTGCAACTGCGTCGTCACCCTTTACAAAAATAATGTAAGAAATCTTACCCATGCTGAGAACCGGTTTGTAGGTAAATCCGTTGTAGGTAAAGGTATCTGTATTATCCTCGGTAAACGAGAGAACACATTCTAAGTCGTTATTGCTGATACAGCCCTCATCAGAAGAAACAACAAAACCGCCGTCTGCAATCAGACCAAGGTCACGGTTCATTACTTCTCTCATCTGGTGAGAAATTTGTTGGAATAATCTAACATTCATTAATGTCACCCCATCTTTATAGTATAAGTATACATTGTAATTATAATATTTTTAATCGGATTTTGCAAGAAAATAGGTAAATCTTTTGTTAATAATGTATAATTTGTATATTTTGGGCACAATCGGATTGTGATAATTGTACATATAACACAAAAATTATACACTATATGTATAGAATTATTGTTACTGAAATGTTAATAAAGTGTAAATTTGTGAATTTTTAGGGGAATATCGGATGGGATAAGCTCATAGGATTAAATCAGGAAAGAGGTGTGAATATGGACGGTATGACATTTGGTACGGTTGTGGGATATCTGTTGGGATTACTTATTATTTTCGTGGCGGCAAGGATATTTTTTGCACCTTTGAAGGTCATAGTCAGGCTTCTTATAAACAGCGTTATCGGTATAGGAATACTTTTTGTGATAAATCTCATGAAGCCTGTACTTAATATATACATAGGTATTAATGCGGTATCGGCTCTGGTTGTGGGGATACTGGGTATTCCCGGGCTATGTCTGCTGATGCTTTTGCAGGTATTTTTCTGAATAAATGGTAAAGGCTGCAGCAAAATAAAGCATCCCGTTCCTGCAGAATGGCGAGCAAAAATACGAATTATCCGACATCCTGATGTCAGATTTATCGAAAGCTTGCCCGGATGTGGGGACTTATATTTTGCTACAGCCTTTTGTATTCAGGCAAATATCCCGTAAATCAGCAATGAATATCCGTTGTTTGCGGATTTTATTTCGATTTTTTTTATTTTCTTTTTTTCTGCCGGGTTGATTTCCAGTGAATTCATCACATAGTTATCAAAATCCTTACAAAAGCCGAAGACGGCATATCTTTGTGCGGTGCACGCCACAGGATTTATTCTTGAGGATTTACACAGGGCAAAGACGGTGGTTATATGCTCTCCGTTGAGAAGGGAGATTGTTTCGGTTGTGCCATTCTCAAATGTGAGAATAATTTCTGCTGTCTTTTCGCTGTATTCTCCCCCGAGGGGGTAGCCTTTTGTCATACTTGTGAGACCGATGACGGTAAGCTTATGGGCATATATGTCACAAGCGATTGATATAGATGTGCCGTTGGAAATGACAAGCGGATTGTTCAATAGACCACCGGGATTGCCGGAAAGCTGCGGACCATAGCTCAGCTCACGCTTGCGAAGACCTGACTCGGATTGTCTGATGCTGTCAATAATCTCTGCAAGAGCTGCATTACTGCCCTCGGTAATCAGATTTGTACCATCCGGGGAGGATGATACTCTGTCAAACCAGAAGCTGTCAGAGACAGGGGGATTATCCATTCTTTCTATAGCCTTTTTGAAGGCGGTATAGATGAGGGAGGGCTCGCGGTCTGCCGTCAGAAGACCTTCAAAAAGATTTCCGTCGATGCAGGCGGGTCTGCCGCGGTTGAAATCGTTTACATTTGCCCAGCACCAGAAAAAGGCTCCGGCAAGAGCGGCTTCATCTGAGGCATTTGTATAAAGGCTGTACAGTTCATCCATAAATTCGCCCATGAGCCGCGGGTTATCGTACATATACAGACCGCCCCATTCTGTAAAGAGTAGTGGCTTGTCTGTAAGATATCGTGCCGCTTCTGAGGGAATCTCCATGGTGGGGGCATAGGGATGGGCAGTGTAAAAATCAAAGGCGCATTTGTCGTAAAGTTTTTTTGTTGTTTCGTTATCCATACAGTTAGCGCCGGACACCATTCGTGTGGGGTCGGCTTCACGGCAGGCTGCTGCACTGTCTGAAAGGAATTTCTCGGTAAACATGCACTCATTGAAGCAGAGCCAGAACATAATCGAAGGATGATTTCTATCCCGTATTATAGTACGGCGAAGCACCTCTATGCTGCCGCTGCTTACCTCCGGGTCGGACACCTCGGACCACCACAGCCCCGGCTCCTCGGATACCATGAGACCCAGCCTGTCGGCTATATCCAGAACCTTTTTGCCGTGGGGATAATGAACCAGGCGTACAAAATTACAGCCGGTATCTTTAATCATCTGCATATCCCGCTCTATCTGCTCATATGTGGGGCAGTGACCGCTGCCGCCTATCATCTCATGCTTGCATACACCTCTGAGGAAAATATGCTTTCCGTTAAGAATAAAACGGTGCTTATCACAGGAGAATTCGCGGAAGCCCACGCTGCAGGTATAGAAATCAAGCTCACAGTCATTCTTTACAAGGCGAACTTTGAGGCTGTAGAGATTAGGCTCATCCGGCGACCAGAGCTTTATGCCGGATATTTTTTGTACTATGGAATCTGCACCAGCGGGCTGAGTATAGGAAATTATTTCTTTATCCCCGTCAAGCAGCTTTATTTCAAAAATTCCGTCATCGGAAAGGGCAGAAGCTTCAACAGCAAATTCCGCTCCGGTATAGCCGTCTGTGAGAGTTGAGCGAAAAAATACATCGGTTATATAGTTTTCATTTTTATAAACAAGATTTACATCACGGATAATTCCGCCAAAGTTTTCCCAACCGGCAGTAGGACCGAATTTTGGAGAAAGGTCCTCAAGTTCAACGGTGAGAAAATTCTCTTTTTCTTTTACCGTATCGGTGATATCGAACATATATTCGCAGTAAGGCAGCATCTCTCCTACAAAGGCTCCGTTGAGGATTACCTTTGCGTAATAGGTTATTCCGTCGAATTTAAGAAAAATTCTGTCAAAGGACATATCGGCATCAAAATATCTGCTGCACTCGGAATGACCTACGGGCAGAGCAGAAAAAGGCACTTCACGGTCGGATATCTTTCCTTTTCCTATACGGTAGCTCCATGTGCCGTTAAGATTTTGTGTTTTCATATGCTGTTTCCTTTCGTGAGGCTGAGCTTTTTATAAATTGAGAGGATTCTGTCAGAAAGTGCGCTACCCTTGGGGAGTCCGCAGATGCTCTCAAGAAGATCGGCAGGGGTGTTTTCGCTCTTGATTTTTCTCCATGCCTCCTCGCCGTCATTGTCATAAAGGAGCATGGCGGCAACGGTTTTTTCAAGAACCGAGGTGTCCTCGCCGTATTTATCCATAACCAGCATGGGACCTATTACCCGCTCGGTTCTGCCAAGCTTTCTCTGGGGCTCGCGGGCATTTCTTGCCACAGTGTCGGCTATGGTGCGGTCGGTGAATTTGTTTCGGGAGAGAAGGGCAAATTCCTCCTGGTCCTGCTTGTCATAGCCAAACTCCCTGCAGAGAACTCTGTTGGTTATCTCATAGTTTTTGTCAAGCAGGCTGAGTATGGCTTCATCGTTTGCTGCCTCGGCATAGTCGGTATATCCCGCCAGCCAGCCCAAGTATGCTATAATGCAGCTTGCGGCATTGTATGTAAAGAGCTTGCGTGTGAGAAAATTACCGAATTCCGCTACGGGTCTGACAGAATCAACAGTAGGAACATAGCCTCCCAGCAGGTCTGCATTGCACTGGAGATAAGGATAATTTTCGGAGGAAATGTCAATACCGTCGGCATCTATGGTAGTGCAGAAAACGGTTGCCTCGCTGACGGATACATTGTCCATGCCGATTACTTCTTTCAGTCTGCCAGCCGGGTCGGGGTAGTTTTCACAGGTGATGATACAGTATTTTTTGTCAGGCACAAGGCGGTCTCTGAGCTTCTCGCCCACATCCTGAAGATTTGTACCGCATACTGATACAAAAATGAGCTCTGTGTCCGAAAAATCTGCATCGCCCCAGGTGTATGCCTCATAGCCGGATACAGTCACAGGTTCTCTTACATTGCCGAAAAAGTTTACCTGAAAAGGAGCTTTATTCAGCTTATCAACAAGAGCTTTGTCCTTGTCTACAAAGGAAAATTCCGTATCGCTTTCGGCAACAAGTCTGCCGATAAAGCCGCGTCCGGTTTTTCCTGCACCGATTATTGTTATTTTACTCATTTATATAACCCTCGCTTTTCAGATAGTTTATTTTCTCTTTGACAAGCATTCCGATAGTGCCCCGGGGATCAAGCTTACATACATTTTCAAGTATATAGTCAATGCCCTGAGCGGTTCTCATTTCCCCGAGCTTTACGGCAAATTCATCGCTGTCGTTGGTATAATATATTGCTGCAGCAATGGCGATACAGAGATTTTCGGGTACTATACCGCAGGATTCCACCAGCCTTGCGGAGCCTACGAGTCTGTCATCGGGTCCCAGCTTTCTCAACGGGTCACGGGCATTGCGCTCAATAAAGTCGACTATGGTGTAGTCCTGAAGCTTGTTGAGAGATGTGCGTGTAAATGCCCACTGGTCATCAAAGGGGATTCTGTGCTTTACAGAAAGAGCCCGAGCGGTCTCATTATACACGCCGTCAAGGATTTTAAGAATTTTTTCGTCATGAGCCGCATCGGCAATTTTTTCATAGCCCATAAGAGCGCCTACGAACGATGTGGTTCCGTTGGCGGCATTGTATGTATAAAACTTTCTTTCCAGAAAGCCGGTAAATTCCTCTACAAGCTTAAGCCCTTTGATATGGGGAAGGCTGCCCTTAACCCTTGAGGCATCTAAGGGAAGCTCCCAGAAATTCTGTACATTTACAATAAGAGGGTCTTTTTTGAGAAGCTCAGCATCAGCTTCGATTGCACTTCGCATGATTACTGCTTCGGTAATGCCTGTGTTGTTTTCAAAAAATTCCCTTGCATTATCGCTTATGGCAGCTGAAATACCGTCTCTTAGTATATCGGCAGGCTTTTTCCAGTTTTCGCAAGTGATAAAGTTGATAAAGCCGCCCTGTTTTGCCTTTGCTTCGATGCCTGCGGCAAGGAAGGGGACTATTTCACCAAGGTTTTTGCCGCCTACGGCATTGAAAACCGCATCGCTTTGGGCAATTGCTTGGGCGATTTCTTCTTTCTGAGAGAATTTGAGCGCCTTTGCATTTTTTACAACGCAGTTTTCGGCGCTGTTGCCGAGAATGTTGACCGTATATTCGCCCCGCTCGTTGATAAGGTCTGCAAGGGCATCTGCTTTTTCTACAAAAACAAAATCAATATTGCTCAGATAGAGCAGGTGACCGATAAAGCCTCTGGCTATCTTGCCTGCTCCGAAAATTACACAGCTCATAGCTGCACCTCCTTGAATTTTTTATATGTATTTTTTAGTGAGGGATATAGCTCTTTATATATTTCATAGCGTTTAAGCAAAAGAGTTCTTAAGCATCCTGATGGCTTTATCCGCTGCTTTATGCGACAAAATGCCTTCGACGCCGCCATTGCATCGGGATAAGCTCCGCTGCCTATTGCCGCTGTCATGGCTGCGCCAAGGGCTGAGGTGTCATTTTCCTCCATAATCACAGCCGGGATATTGAACATTTCTGCCTTAAGGAAATTCAAAGTATTGTTATTAGCCGCACCACCGCTGATTTTCAGCTCACGGGCAGGCGGGAAGCCGAGATTTTCGTATATATGATAAATACTGAAGGTTACGCCCTCAAGCACGGAATATGCCAGGCTTTCGCGGCTGCAGCCTGAGCTTATGCCAAAAAAGGTGCCGGTGGCATTGCTGTCGAATACCGGGGCTCTCTCTCCGTTGAGATACGGGGTGAAAACCGGAGAGCTTTGTACAAGGCTTTCGCTGACAGTGATGTTGCCAAGTCCAAAGCTTTTTAAACCGAAGTCCAGGGATGCTCCGCTTGATGCCGTTACGCCGTAATGTACAAAATTGTTTATATACGGTCCGGAGACCATTGAGGTGGATTCATCAACAGAATCTGTTATGACGCCGAGATGCTCGCTTGTTCCGGTTATATCAAACATATCTCCCGGTGATGTCATGCCCATTCCCATAAGTGAAGCAAAGAAATCGTTGAGCCCTGTATAAACAGGGGTTCCTGGCGGTATGCCGGTAAGCAGGCTCACCTCAGAGGTTATCCCACCAAGGGGTGAACAATGACCGATTATCTCCGGCAGCTGCGGATTGTCTGTTTCATTAAGAAAAAAGCGGCTGTATGCGCCTGTGTCCATATCGGCAAGACCGCGCCAGGAGTATTTATCCGTGGCATAATTGCCTGTAAGCAGTCTGCCTATAATGTCCTTTGGCTGACAAACCGCGGCACCGTTTCCGTAAATTTTCTGGATATATTTCAGTCGTGGTATGGGATATGAAATAATATCCGGATGAGGCATGGATATTTCTCTTACAAATTCTGCCGTGGTGAAACGGCTTTTAATATCCTCAAGCTCCTCTTTGCCCCCAGGGCTGTTCCAGCTTATCACATCTTTTTCGTTTATTATATATGTGCCTACCTGAGACGAAAGCCCTATTGCACAGCTTTCAGGGAAATCAATATGCGAAAGTGCCTTAAGAACGGCATTACACCACCCGCAGGGAGAAGGCTCGTTATATTCTGCTTTTGATTTTGCTGTCCTGCCGTCCGGATATCTGCATATTACCTTTACCGATGATGTACCCAGGTCTATGCCCGCATATGCTCTATTCATTGATAAAAACCGCCTTGATAAAGCCGTCGGGGCGCCTTCTTGCCATGTCAAGACCTTTATCAAATTCGTCAAGACAAAGCCTGTGGGTAATAAAGCAGGAAAGATCCACAAGACCTTCTTCCATAAGATTTACAGCTTTTTTAAACATATTCCAGTTGTTGCCGGCGCCGATAACTTTAAGGTTTTTTACATGGATATCATCCATGCGTATGCTTATGGTCTTGCCTCTGCCATAGCCTGCAAGCATGACAGTGCCGCCTCTTTTTGCAATACGCAGACAGCTCTGTATACATTCCTCAATGCCTGTGGCGTCAATTATAAGGTCGGTGCCACCGGGATGAAGCTTTTTCATGGCGGTTTCAATATTTTCTTCGCTTGTGGCAACGGTTGCATATGCTCCCATGGCTTTTGCTGTCCTGAGTCTTGACTCCTTGGTGGCGCATACCACAATTTTGCGCATGCCCATCGCCTTGCCTACTGCCAGCATGGAAAGACCTATGGAGCCCGCTCCCATTATAAGCAGGGTATCGCCGGATTTTGCCTTTGCTTTTTTAAAGGTTCCGAGAGCAACCCCCAGAGGCTCGCACAGTGCAGCATGCTCAAAGGATATATTATCCGGTTTTTCGCACAGACCATACACGGGGACTATTACATATTCCGCATAAGCTCCGTTGCGCCTGAAGCCGATTTCCTCAAAGCTTTCGCAATATCTCCAATTGCCGTTAAGGCAGGCCTCGCACCTGAGGCACACTACGTCGTTGCTTCCCACGACATTTTTTCCTACCCAATGTGCATCGGCTTCGTCTCCCACGCAGTCTACGGTACCGCTCCATTCATGACCGGGGATTATGGGGTAGTTTGCGGGGATATTGCCGTCGATTATCTCCAGGTCTGTAGCACATATTGCTGCCGCCTTTACCTTGATTCTTGCAAAGCCCTTTGGAGGTACGGGGATATCCACATCCTTTAAAGCAAGCTCTCCGGGCTTTTGTATAACTACTGCCTTCATGGTATATACTCCCTTCAATATCATTGATTATTGACAATTATATCACGGTGTGATATAATTGTCAAGAGGTGATTAATCATGACAAAGGAATTTTTTACTGAAACGAGGCTTGCAGACGGACAAATCGGTATTTTTTATCTGGGACAGGTAGGCTTTATCATTAAGTACAGAGATAAATATATTCTGATTGACGGGTATCTGTCGGACTATGTTGACAAAAACTGCTCTTCTGACGCTGTAAAATGGATACGAAGATATCCGGCACCCATAGATGCGGAAAAGCTGGATTTTGTGGATTATGTATTCTGTACTCATGCCCACTACGACCATGCCGACCCGTATACCCTCGGTAAGCTTAATAAGGTTAACAAAAAGGCGAAATATATAGTCTCAGCCGCTATAGCGGATACAATCGCTTCTTACGGAATTGCAAAGGAAAACATAATCGGTCTTGAATGTGACAAAAAGACATCTCTATGCAGGGATATTGCAGTTACAGCCATCCCCTCTGCCCATGAGGAGTTTCATATGGATGGAAATGATAATTTCCTTGAGGTTGGCTTCCGTTTTGAGCTTGGCAATATAAGTATCTACCACGGCGGAGACGGCTGCCCCTATGATGGGCTGGAGGAGAGAATATCCGGCTGTGATATACTCATGCTTCCTGTCAATGGCAGGGATTATTACAGAACAAATGTGTGCGACATAATAGGCTGCTTTGATAGCACCGAGGCGGCGATTATTGCAAAAAGAAGCGGTGCGGATTTGCTTATACCCACACATTTTGATTTATATGACGTAAACTGTATCAATCCTGCTGAATTTGTGGACAAGCTGTACAGGGTAAATCCCGGACAGAAATTCCATATGTTTGCACCGGGAGAAAGATATATTTACAGCAAATAATTTGACAAAGCACCCGGTAGAATGATATACTTTAACCGTACCGGGAGGTGTTGATTTGAAAAAATATATAGACCTTGAGGATATGGTTAATGTAAACTGCTCAAATGTTCTTGATATTATACAGAAAAACGGAGTTGTTTCGAGAAAAGCCATTACCGATATCAGCGGACTAAGCTGGGGAGGTATGACAAAAATTGTAAATAAGCTTTTAGAAAACGGATATATCACCGAGAAGAAGCAGAAAAACACCTCTTCAAGCGGAAGAACTCCCGGGGTGCTGACTGTTAACACAGAAAAAAATTTTGTGGCGGGTCTGGATATAAACAAAACAGGTCTTAAGGCAGTTGTGACTGACTTGACGGGAAAAATCCTTAAAAGCTATTCCGCACCGGTATATACCGCTGAAAAGGAGAGCTTTTTGGAGGAAATTACGGATTTTATCGGAAAGGTGTTTTCTGATTTTGAAAAAGGGTTGATTATCTCCATGGGGGTTGCCATGCAGGGAATTGTGGACAGCAGGCGAGGGATTTCGGTTAAATTTCCCGATGCGGAGGGCTGGGAAAATGTGCCCGTAAAAAAATTGCTGGAAGAAAAATTCGGCGTAAGTGTATTTATTGAGCACGACCCGGACTGCCTGCTATATTCTCAGCTGGGGTACGGAGCAAAGGAAAATGCCGTATTGCTCCGTATAGACAAAAGCATAGGTATGGCGGCGGCAATCGGTGGCAGGATAATCAAGGGTGAAGGAATCTTTGAAATTGCACACAATGTTGTCATGCCGGGCGGCGCAAAATGCAGCTGCGGTATGCATGGATGTATGGAAGCATATATCCGCCCGTGCATGGATGGGGACAAAATCAACACTGGTGCTGTGGGAGAGCTGATGCTGCCCTTGGCTGCCACGGTAAAGAATATGTGCGGTATTTTTAATGCAGACAGAGTTATTCTCACAGGGGCATTGATGGAGCATGAGGAGTTGTTCTGCAATGACTTGCACGATGCTTTGGCAAGTCTGGACTGTAATGTAAAAATAGAGTTTTTGCCTCTGGCGGATTTTGCAGTAAAGGGAGCCGCGCTTATTGCAGTGAATAAGTCAATAAATTCACTGCTTATATAATCAAAATAAAAGGAGCTGAAGCAAGATGAATTCGTTTTGCTTCAGCTCCTTTGTGTTTAGCCGAAAGTTAAAATCTGCCCTCGAAAACCGTGGTTCGGTTAGAAGGAAACAGAAATAATAGCTGTCTTAGACAGTCTGTCGTCCCCGAATGACCTTGCATTGCATATTAATTCATTTTGCTACAGCCTGTTTGTATTCAGAAAGAAACAGAAATAATAGCTGTTTTTGGAAGGACAAAGGGTTTTGATATATCTATTTCCATATTTTTGGGAGCCACATTGTCGGGATTTTCAAATGTATTGTGAGCGTGCATGTCTTCGTTGTACAGCAGGGTGGCATTTGCCCTTTGAGGCAGAGTCGTTCCCAGGCTTTCCAGTGAGATTTCCGCATCCTCGGTGCAGGAAAGATTGCCGACGGTAAGCAGGGTCTTGCCGTCCTTTACAGAGGCAGAAACGGTGATTGAAGAAGCAAAATCGCTATTAGCGGTAACGGCTGTTTCTATTGCCTCTGCTCCCTGATGCTCCTTGTACATATCAAAAACATGGTATGTGGGAGTAGTGATGCAGTGTTCGCCATGAGCCAGGAAAAGGGTATGAAGATTGTTTACCAGCTGTGCTGCATTTGCCATGCGGATTTTGTCACAGTGGTTGTTGAAAATATTAAGGGTCAAAGCACTGACCATTGCATCACGCATGGTGCTTTGCTGTTCAAAGAGGTTTTTGCCCTTGCTGGGACCTGAGCCCTCGGGATGCCAGCAGCCCCATTCGTCAATAACCAGTTTTGCATGGTTTTCCATAGCATGACCGCAGATAATATGCCAGTTACGAAGGACGATATTCTCCATATAAGCAGCTTTTTTTAGCTGTTCTGTCCACTCTTCCCCGGTAAATGCAGTTACATCTCCCGAACTTCCGCAGTAATAATGCATGGCAAAGCCGTTCATGTGGCGTTCAGAATTTTTTGTCATGCGCATAAGACCGTCTGTCCAGTCATAATTATCACTATTTGAGCCGCAGGCATAGAGCTCTGTCTTGGGGAAGGCATATTCCATAATGGTTGAAAAACGGCGGAATTCCATAGCATAATACTCGGGAGTCATATTGCCTCCGCCTCCCCAGTTTTCGTTGCCTACCCCCCAGTAAGGAATATTAAAGGGCTCGGCATGTCCGTTTGCCTCGCGCTCCTTTGCCAGGGTGGTTGTACCCCTGGGCGACAGACAGTAGTCCATCCAGTTGCGCACGTGCAGAGGTGTTACTCCGGTGAGATTTGCGGCAAAATATGCTTCTGCGCCCACTGCCTCGCAAAAATCCATAAATTCATGGGTACCCACTTCATTTGGCTCATAGCGCCCGTCATCTCTTGTCCACCAGTTTATCCTGGTGGGTCTGTCCTCCCCTATGCCGTCTCTCCAGTCGTACACCTCGGCATAGCAGCCTCCGGGCCAGCGGATAACGGGGGCTTTTATAGCGCGGAGCTTTTCTATAATATCCTTGCGGAAGCCTTTAATATTTGGAATTGGCGAATTTTTTCCTACCCATATGCCGTCATACATAACACCGCCTATATGCTCGGTGAAATGACCGTATATCTCTGGGGCGATTGTCCCCTTTTTCTGAGGGTAGATAAGATAAATTTTTTTTGCGTTTTTCAAGATATCATCTCCTTTACTTGATTGTATAGCTTTTAATTGACATTTTCTCGCTGTTTGTTGTATAATATTAGCAATAATTTATCTTTTTTGGAGGCTTTAATGATTTTCCATCAGCCCTTTAACTCATTGAGCGGAAATAAATATAATGCCTGTTTTTATACGAAGCAGAACTTTGAATTTCATTTTCACAAAAATATTGAGATTATATATGTACTTGAGGGAGCAATAAATTGTAATATCAACAGCAGAAGCGGAACACTAAAAAAAGGAGAATTCGGAATTTGTCTGCCATATGATATTCATTCCTATACGCCTAAGCCTGATTCCCGGTACTGGGTGGCGGTTTTTTCTGAGGACCAAGTTCATGCTTTCGGCAAGCTTATCAAGGGCAAGGAGGGCAAGGCTTTTAAATTTTGCTGCAGTGAATCGGTAAAAAATTATGTTTCGGAAAATCTGATTAACAGCCAAGACCCCTCCCTCTTTACTCTGAAATCCGGTCTTTATGCACTGTGCGGAGAATATCTTGAGTCGGTGGAGCTTGTGGAAAAAAACACGGGCAAAATGCAAATGATGGCTGAGATAACAGAGTTTATATCAAATCATCATAGCGAAAATATAGGGTTGTCGGACATTGCCGGGCTACTGGGATATGACTACCACTATGTGTCAAGATATTTTCACAATACGTTTAATATGCCCTTTAAGGATTTTCTCAACAGCTACAGGCTCGAAACCGCCCTGGAACTTTTGGAAGCCGGTGACAAAAAGCTTCTTGACATTGCCTATGAAAGCGGATTTCAGAGCGTGCGCACCTTTAACAGCTGCTTCAGAAAGCATTTTGGCATGAGTCCTTCGGAATACAAAAAATCATATTCGATTTAATATTGGTAAAAAACCAATAGATGCCGGATATGATATCTTCCCGGCGTGAAAGTGTTCGCCCGGATGTGGGGACGTCAGACTGTCGAATAATTCAATTGTCGCATAAAAGAGCCATTCAGGGACGGTGGCAGTCAGATGCTTTGCATCCTTTTTGCATAGAAAATCTTGATTTTCTGTGCAAAAAGCGCCCCGTCCCTATAGAGTGGCGAGTAAAAATGATAATAATTCGACAGTCTGACGTACATGCTGTGTCACCAAAATGCGTTGTGCCACGGGTCTTTCAGCCTGTCATGTACGTCCCCCCACCGAGCTCTTTTGTGTGAATCTTTTATTACTTGATTTGTGTGCTAATAATTTTTTGTCTCTGTATCACTTGGCAGTGCTTTTATATCAAGCCTTCTGCCTGCCTGATAAACCCATCCTGCTCCGGTTTTGTTATATTGTTAAAAAGCACATTCCAGCCGCAAACACGAATTTGCAAATCCCGGTACTTCTCCGGTTCCTTTTGAGCCCGGCGTAGAGTATCGGCATCAAAAACATTTATATGCAGAGCATGACCGCCGCGTTTTATAAAGGTCATAAGCAGTCCGTACATGGCTACAAGTCCGTCCTCACCCTTTACGGCGGAGGGCAAGAGTCCCATATCCAGCGTTGCATCGGAGCAAAATGCTGTTGCGTCGATTTTTGTGACAGAAAGTATTGCCGATGTTGCACCCTCGCGGTTCATACCCATAGAAGCCGAAAGATTTTTGGAAAGCTCCTCTCCTTTGAGTCTTCCATTAGGCGAAGATGCCGTAAGGGGTGCCTGAGAATATGACTGACGTGCAACATGGAAGCCTAAATTCCATTTTCCGCCCCGCTCCTCGGTGTTTGGTCTGCCGCAAACACGGGAGCAGACAAATTCTGCAATATCCTTTGCAAAATAATCGGGCAAATCCTTGTTGTTGCCGTATTTGTCCCTATCGGCAAGGAGCTGCATACGCAACAATTCATTACCCTTGAAATCCTTATCCAGAATATCCCGAAGCTTACTTAATGTGAGCTTTTTGCTGTCGAACACGTATTTTTTTATGTTGGTTAAAGAATCAGAAATATCTGCCATGAAGCCGAACATCATTTGGCTTCCGTTTGATGCCGCACCGCCGCCCATTGCATCCTTTGCGCTTTCAATACAGGACGATATGGTTGCCGAAAGTATTGACTGAGGACTGATATAAGGCAGATAAGCTTCAAAGGAATTTGAAATATCAATTACTTCATCTACCAGATAGCTCAGCTGCTTTTTATATTCGTTGTAAAATTCCTCAAAGGTTTCATATTCCTCCGCTTTGGGACTTTTGAGACCTGCAAAATTACCATTTATACCGTCGCAGCCTGCGTGCAAAGCATATTCCAACGGTTTGAGAAGATTAACATAATTCATACTTGTACTGTCATAAGCACCCTGCAGAGCGTATTCATAGCAGCCCTTGATATCGCAAAGTCTTGCCTGCTCTTTGGTTGCGCCTGTATTCATAAGTGCCCTTCTTATAATGGCGTCATTGACAAAAACAATACTGTTGTTGCCACGGCGTATCATATCAAGTGCTTTAAGTATAAAGTCTTTGGGAGTGCTGTCAGCAATTTTTATCTGAATTTTGGGGTTATAAATACCCATTTTGTCATAAACATCAAGAAAAATATAGGAAAGCTCATTTATTTGGGTGGATTCATCCTCTTTGCAGCCGCCAAGATAAACAGGTTGACCCCAATAGTTGCCGATAGCGGTAAACTGAAGTAGAAAATATGCAAGGTCGGTTCGTATTTCCTGTTCGCTTATGCCGTTTTCCAGGTCTTTTTTATAAAAACTGTATAAAACACGGTCAAAGTTGGACAGGGAACGCACCTGCAAGCCCTCGACGTGTTCGCACAGTATAAAGTAAAGGTAATCTGTAAGCAGGGCTTCATAAAAGCTCTGAGGCGCATTGCTTTTAATATTTTCAAGTGCTCTTGCCATTTTAAGCGAGCCCTGCTTTTCAGCCTGTATATGTAAGCGCTCTATAAAATTCAGGATAGCGGTATATGTGATTTTAATACCGTCAAAGAATGCTTCCTGATTTTCAGTAATATTTTTCCTCATTGCGCGCATTTTTTCGCTCGCTTCAAGTATTCCGCAAAATCCCAACGCAAAAACACGTTCCCAAACGGGTACGCTGTGGTCATAATCGGGCCAGATTGTAGCAATGCCATTGTCCTCCATATAAGCACGCTTTTTTTCTACATCGGGTATTATTGTGCCGAATACTTCATTTTTCCACTCGGCGACAACTGTTTTGTTCAGCGGGCGATCCACCATATTAATCCCGGGGAAAATATCTCTTTTGTCACAGGAAATTCTTGTGTTTTTCAGCACATATTCAAAAGCCTTTGCCTTGCGCACAGGGTGTGAAAGGTTTTTGATTTGTTCATCCTGCTTCTTAATGCCGTCTATAATATCGTCCCCCAGCATACCCGTGCTCTCATCAAAGATTTCATCATGGCGGATAAAACGGTTGAAAATATGTGCACCTCTGTGAACGCTGTCAAAGCTCTCTGATTTTTCTTTTTGGTCGTGATATTTATTCATTATGTAGTCGTAATCTGTGTTTTTGATGTATTCCATACAAAATACCTCCTTGTAATCATGGCATTATTATACTCAAATACGGTTGATTTGTGAATTAACAAAACAAAACACTTGATTAAAACGAAACAATATGTTATTATGCTTATGAGGTGATGAAAATGCTCAGAGACTGGGATAATGCAATAGTAACGGATATTAATCTTGCAATATACGTTGCTCCGGATATTGCCGTGCATATACATAATAACCGCGGCTTTTACGGCTTGGTAATAAACGATTCTACGGCTGAAAAGGAAATATATTTTTCTGACGGTACGGTTATAAAAACCGGTCCCAACGAGGTGCATTATTTCCCAAAGGGTTCAAGCTACCATGTGGAAACTCTGGTTTCCGGTGGGTGTTATGCCATCAATTTTGATTTGCTTGACGGAATTGACGAAAAGCCGTTTAATATAAAATTCAGAAATCATGAGGCTGTTTTGAAAGATTTTAAATCGGCAGTTGATGCCTGGGGAGAAAAAAACGAATTCTGCAATACATATATAAGAGAATGTATTTATGCTATAATTATTAAAATAAACAAAGAGTACAGGCGCAGCTATATGCCCAAAAGAAAGGAATTGCTTATAAAGCCTGCAGTTGACACTATTAAACGGGATTTTGCAAGGTGCAATTTATCGGTAAAGCAACTGGCGCAGCTTTGCGGTATCAGTGAGGTGTATTTTCGCCGTCTGTTTATTGATGAATTTTCGCTGAGCCCCAAGGAGTATATAATAAATCTTCGGCTTGAATATGCAAAACGTCTTTTGTTGAGTGCCCAGTTTTCTGTAAGTGATATTGCTCTTATGTGCGGCTATTTTGAGCCTTGTCATTTTTCTCGAGAATTTAAAAAGCATTTTGGTATATCACCTGCAGAATATGTAAAAGCATCTCAAAAATAATTGAGATGCTTTCTGATATCTGTCTTGACAATTATACAAAATCCGTATGAATCTGCTGTAAAAATTCCTGCAGCTTTACGGTTTTTGCTACTCTGCATTTTTTCATGGGGAAGCCTTTGTATGCATCCTGATTCATACGCATTTTGCCGTATGCATCTACATTCAGAGACATACCCCTGGCAAATCCCTCACTGAGCACCGCTACAGTGACCTGCTGCATACTACACAGAGCAGGATTGGCAAGATAGTGCACTACTAACGGATCGTGAAGCACCAGCTTTACATTCGGGCGGTCTATCTGCCAGATGGTGCACATTTCCTGCAGATAGCGGCGAGCAGGGTTGTCTCCGGTGTAGTTAAGGAGAGCATCATACAGTATGTCATCGCCTACACAAAGATGAGTTACATCTGCACCCAGACATTCCAGATTATCGAGAGTACGGAACATGAGGTCTGCAGCCTCAACATCGCACATAATATTCCAATCAGCATACTGCTTGTAGAAAGCACCGCCCATAATACATACTTTTTCGCAAAGCTTCAGTGCTTCCGGGTCCTTTTCGATGACCCGTGCCAGGTTGGTAAAGGGACCGATGGCGATTATGGTAAGCTCCTGTCCGTATGTATGGCATGATTTGATGATAAAATCCACTGCATCGTCAGGATTGGTGCTGTCGGGCAGGTAGTTTTCCGCATCGGGTGTGAAATGGGGAACACGGTCATACTCTCCGGCATCTTCGGCCAAGGGAACTCCGAATCCTGCATAAACAGGTGTGTTTTCGTAGCCATGACCGTATAGAGTTGTCATTTTTTTTGCCATTTTTGCACGCTGTGCAGTGTTTTGGAATACGGTTGTAATGCCGATAATATCAAATCCTTGCTGCATGGCGGAGTACAAGGCGATGGCATCGTCAATATCGTCTCCTATGTCCATGTCCATTAATACTTTATGGTTTTCGCTCATATTATACCTCCGTTTGTATTTGTCTGACATAATCTATCTGTTGGTATTTTTGATATATTGTAGATTATACGGCATTTATACCCGGTTGTCAAGCAAGGAGTATCTGTCCCTATAAAAAGAAATTCAAAAACCCTGTCTTGCCGGATGATGCAAAACAGGGTTTTTGAATTTTATGTTTATTATTCGTTTTCGGTGTCTTCGGTTACGATGACGTTAAATGTCAGCAGCTCTACGGGGATTTCGGTTTCGCTCTTGACCAGAGCTGCGATTGTGACGGTATGCTCGCCCACAGAAAGGTCGCTTATGTCAAAGTCTACCAGAAATCTCTTTGCATACTGTCCGCCGTTGTCAAGGTCAGACTGTCTTGCGGCAGTATTATAGGTATTGAACACAGCATCTGCTCCGTCTATGGAGTAACCAAACAGGAGTGTTTCGTATTTAAGACCTATCCAGCCGGTAACATTTGCAGTTTTGGCACTTTCGCTTATGGTGATTGTGTTGTTAACCTCCTTAAGCTGACCGTCAATATTTCTTGCAGGGAAGAGCTTTACGCCGTCTATCTTGAGGAGTTCAAAGTCCTTGCCGAGAAGACCGAGGCTCTCGTCGGTGTAATTGATGAAGGTATCTGGTGAGTAAGCGCCGTACAATTTTTCTTCAGTTACTTCGCAAAAGCCTGTTGCAGGGTTGCCGAAGCTGTTGCACAGATTGAGAGTGTCTGTGTAGTAATCACTGCTTCTGAAATTATATGCAACACCTCTCACCTTTTTGTCAAAGGTTACGGCGATTGTATCTTTTCCTGTAATTACTGCGGTTTTTGCATCAACGGGCTGCAGGTCATAATGCTCGTTGGAAAGCCCCACAATACCTTTTACATCGGTGGCTTTATCACAGGTTGTGAGTCCGCTGCCTACGTTGCCAAAGGTGATTACTGCAGACATACCGTCCTCGCTCATATCAAGAGACTTGAATACGGGACCCGAAATCTCATTAAGGTCGCCATTGCCGAGAACTACAGCTTCGGCAATATCTGCAAGTCTGCCTGCCTGCTCATATTTGATAAAGGGATGCAGATTGTTGTAGTATTCTTTATTATTCCAGATGTCGGATGAGGCTGAAATATAGCAGTTATCTGTTATGGAAGGAATTACGCCCATAAATGAACGTATCATGCCAAACTCCATAAAGCGCCATTTTAAATCGCCTGTGTCGGTATATCCTTCGGGCTGGGGATAGATTGAGGGGAATTCCACAATAAACACAGGGAAATCCTTGTTTACAAGGTTATGGGTGGAGCGCATATGCTTTATAAGAGCATCAAAGGTTTTGTTGTAGTCGGGAGCTTCGGTAATATCGCAGTTGCTCTCGCCCTGGTACCAAACCACACCTGCGATTGCATATTTGTCAAAGGGATACATATGACGATTGTATACAAAGCGTCCGCTTCCTCCGGTGGAGTTTCTTCCGGTGGTGGTATAGTATCCGGCTTCTTCGTTGTATGTATCGGTCTTGAACTCATCTGCAACCTCATTGGGCAGGAATGATCCCAGCGGGAAGCCTGAGAAGCCAAACTCGATAACGCCTACGGGAACCTTGTTTTCGGATTTTTCTACCATTTCTCTTGCAAAATAGTATCCCAGTGCAGAGAAAGGAAGTGTATCTTCAAGCGTGGTTTTTGTCCACTGTTTTTTATTCAGAAAATCCGGGCTTACTTCTGCCGAGCCTCTGGTGGGGTAGATGCTGTCGTCGGATTCTGCAGTGGTTGTCATATTGAGCCTTATAAGTGAATCGGGGGTGATAGCTTCTTCTCCGCCGCCATGGGTAGCAGGGTCTGTGAGTTTAAGATGATCGGTCATATTTGCTTCGACATTTGACTGCCCGATAACCATATACACATCGCCGACCAGCACGTCGTTGAATACAGCTTCTTTTTCGTCCGAATAGATTTTCAACTGACTGCCCCGGGCATCGGCATCCAAAATTTCCGGGAAGGTTATGCACCATTCACCCTCTGCAATGACTGCTTCGGCTTTCATATCCTTGAACTCGCCATAGATTGTTTTGCCGTTGCTCTTTTCATCGGCAAAGCCCCATACACGGATTTTTTCACCGCGCTGAAGCACCATGTTGTCAGAAAAAACTCTTGAAACGGAAAAACCAGCTTTATCCTGAACCACCAAAGAATCGGCAAGCTTATATATTCTTAAGGAAAGGGCTATTGCCTGCTCTCTTGTTGCAGCAGATTCTTCGTCGGCATTTATCGGGGCAAAGCGTGAGCCGCCCACTCCTTTTATTGCGCCTATTCCCGTAAGGTAGTATACCGAGGGTATTGCATAATCGGAAATGGTGTCATGATCTGCAAATTTTTCTGTATCCTCATAATCAAGAGGATAGTCTGAATCCGTTGTCGGAGTCCAGCCTTCAACCTTGTATTTTTTGATTGTGCGGCACAGCATTACTGCCATGTCCTGTCTGTCTATACATGTGTCCGGTGCAAATGCTTTTTCGGAAATACCGTCAATAAGCTTTAAATCATAAGCTTTTTTTATGGCATTTTCGTCATCAGCTCCGGTAATATCGTCAAACGGTACAGAAGCGGGAGTTTCCTGCTTTTCGCCGGATAATGCCTCAAAAAGTTTCAGAGAAACTGCGGCAAACTCACCTCTGGTGACGGGCCGTGATAGGTCTTTTTCCTCCATGGTTTCGGGAATCAGATTTTTTTCGTATGCTTCGGAGATTTCAGCTACAGCCCATTCTGAAGCATATTTTGTCGCAAAGACACTTTCGCCGTTTGCCATGGCGGTAACAGTCAGCATTACCATGATTGCCATAATAGCGGATAGTACTTTTTTCATAAACAACAGCTCCTTGGTAATTATTATGTGTTTATGATATCACCGGTCGCTGAAATAAGCAATATTTAAATTGAAAAGTGTAAACCGTGCGTCGAAAAGTGCAAAAAGGCTTCGGTGAGGGACAGATGCTAATATCCGCAGATTTATACCGGGAATTAGTCGTACAAGGCTTGAAGATTAGCAATCAAATTCCACAAGCATTACGGTATCGCAATGCCATCCGCCGGTATGAGCTGAGTATATTCCCTCATGCCAGTATACGGGCAGATTGTCCTGAGCGTGAAGCGGTACTATGGGACGCCAGATTTTTGTGCAGTCGCTTAAAGGAATTTTCCTTATTGTCTGCTCAAGGCTGTAGGAATGGCCGGAGTCGTGTGAAACATAGCTTTCAAGCAGCCAGCTGTCTTTGCTTTGTCTGGCAAGGTATATGCGATTGGTATCAATACATCCGCCGTGAAGAGGGTAAAATCCTGCTTCTCCTACTCCGTAATAATATGCCATACCGGGAACATAGGTTTCGGAGCCGTCAATCTGATTTTCTGCGAGAAAAGCTCCAGCGCTTGCAATAGCTTCTGACAGTTGCCAGCCTGTTTTGCCGTATGATGCACTGTAATACACTGCTGTGTCGGGCTTGCCCAAAACAAAAGCACACAGACCCACTCTTAAAGGAAGAGTCGGTGATACTGCAAGGAGACGGACTGTGGTATTTTCCGGCGAAGAGTATACTACAGACAGTTTTTCGAGATTGATTGTATTTTTCCCTTTATAAAGATTAACTCCGAGCTTTTCGCCGTCGGGATTAACAAGCTCTCCGTCGGAGGTGAAAATTCCGCTGCGGATTGTGTGGTCGGCAGATACTCTGGGATGACCGTAAAGAGAGAAAAACCATTGTTCATCTGTTCCTTCTGAAGATGGCACAAGCTGTTTTCTTACTTCAAAATAAAACAGTCCGCCGGCGTCTGAGTTGAGAAAAATTCTTTCGCTGCTCCAGGTAATTCCTTCATCAGCGGAAAATCTGAACTGCCATGTGGTGCTGTTAACGCGTGTAAACAGCCACAGTTCATGCTTTTGTGTGTTTTCAAAAAGCTGTGCGTAGGTTACGCTGCCGTCGTAAGTTAAAATCCTTTCTTCGCCGAAGGACATTATGTCATAGGGCTTTTCGGTAATGCGGTATCTGATACCGCCCGTTACCGCGTGACCGGTGTATGCAACCATGATTTTTCCGTTTTCAAGTATGCACATAGACGGGGCATTGTGCTCATCGGCATAGTTGCGGTTCATCCGACAGAGACACACATCGCGGCTGATGCTGTTTGAGCATTTTGCGTCAAACTCCTTGACATGAATTTCTCCCATATCCGTCATATAGGCAATGTAGGTTAATCCGTTCATGCCAACTATGGATTTTTCGTTTATCCACCAATCGGTATTGGCTCTTTTTATTCTCACTTCTTTTGATTTTTCTGCTGAAATCATCGTCTTTCTCCCTTCGGATATTTTTTTGTCTGTACAATTCTGCGAATTTGTATTTGCTGTCAGCTGCTTTAAATTATACAGCCCCCTGCTTTTTATCAGTATATATCCGGGCACAGATGGAAAATATGAAATACCGTTCAATAAACATAATATTTATTTCATTTAAAGGTTAATTGTGAAATTAACTTGCAATTATGCTGTTTCGGTTATATAATTAATAATGAAGAATCAATATTAAGGAAGGTGTTATTGTGGCGTTTACTCAGCCGTATACAATAAATTTTTCGGACAGCGGTGATAAATATCTGCAATTTTTGCACGAGGTGATAAATACTCCCCTGCCGGAAGAAGGCAAAATACTGGACAGTGAGGGATTCAGACCTCCGCACAGCCAGAATTTTTATGAACTGATATTTTTTAATTCGGGCAGCCGTATAATAAGGGTGGAGCAATCACAGTACAGCTTTGGAACGGGAGATATTTTTGCAGTCGGACCCGGACAAAAGCATTCTGGAAAGAGTACGGAATGCAATCTTGACAGATATTATATACATATTTCCGTCAATGCTTTCGACCATCTCAAAAATAGCGGCGGAGAGCTTATGAAAATTTTTTTGGATAAAAAAGGACATAAAATCACACCCTCTGCAGAAAAAAGAAAAATGATTTTTGAATATCTCCGGACGGTAGACAGTATTGTACGTTTTGACAAAAGTTCTTTGAAGGATATAAATGCATACAGCTGCATATTAAGAATACTTGCCCTTATAAACGAAGAGTGCAGGGATAGTGTTAAAGACAGCAAAAATGAGCTTTTTCTTAATGTGCTGTCATATATTGAAAATTCGTATAATGAAAAAGATGTTATAGAAAACATTACCTCTGTTTTCGGTATAAGCAGAAGCAGTTTGTGGAGAATGTTTTGCAGCATGCTTGACACCACACCGGGAAAATATCTGCTTGAGGTAAGACTGAAAAATGCAAAATTACTGCTGGAAAACGGAAATGATGTTACATGGACTGCCATGGAATGTGGATTTTCGGATTGTTCGCATTTCATAAAAAGGTTTAAGGAGAGATATTCGGTCACACCTTTAAAATATAAAAAAGCTTATTGCGATACCGGCGACTGTTAAAAAACAGCTTAGGACGTCAGACTGTCGAATTATTATCATTTTTACTCGCCATTCTATAGGGACGGGGCGCTTTTTGCACAGAAAATCAGGATTTTCCATGCAAAAAGGATGCAAAGCATCTTAATGCCACCGTCCCTGAATGGCTCTTTTGTGCGACAATTGAATAATTCGACAGTCTGACGTACATATAAAAACGCCCATTGAGAGAAGTCAATGAGCGTCTATTCCGGGTAAAGATTGGCTTGGTGTCTGTATAATATTAATGAATATTTGATGATATAAATTGAGTCTTGTCACACTAAAATGAAATTTGTTTCTACAAATTCAAAACCACTATTGCTATTATGCCCAGAAGAAAACCTATCTTTTGAAAAGATGACAGCTTTTCTTTATACACAAACATAGAAACCAGCGCAGTGGCTATTATACCTCCTGCGGAAATTACGGGAAACATAACCGATGCGGGCAATCTGAGTGACAGTACAAGCACAAAAAAATTAACCACGCCGTTTGCCAGTCCGCATATTACATACCATATGAAGCCTTTTTTTAGATTAAAAATAAGCATATCTTTTTCATAGAAAATGCCGAACAGCATCAGAACTATTGCAGTAATTGCAAGTGCTGCAATCATGAATTCGTTTTTGTACATACCGCTACAATCTATCTGCTGCATCTTTTGAATTACAGAGCAAGCTCCGTTTCCCACAAATGACAGGAATGCATAAACGCCCCATGTGAAAGTGATTTTTTTCTGTTCTTCCTCGGTTTCCCGATTTATTAATATCAGCGATATCAGGAGCAGCACAATACCGCAAATCAGCCATATATCCATGGGCTCGTCAAGAGCAATCAACCCGTACATTGCCGGAATAACCAGCGAATACTGTACAATAAGCGAAGTCAATGCCAGGGGACCCGTGCTTATGGCAAGCATGGACCCTACGACAGACACACCGTATGCGGCGGCGAAACCGACGGAATATGACATAGCTTTATACGAAAGTGCAAAGCTGCCCTTGCCGGTGGCGATAAAGACAATTATTGCAAAAAAAGCACTTGCTGCAGAAAAACTGTAGGTGCCGCCTGAAACCCTTGTGTTAAAAGCCTTTTTGCACACCTGCTGAAGAGTTACGCCTATAATAACAAATATTAGTAAAATTGTATTCATAATTTATTTTACCTCAAATGCAGCAAAGCCATAGGGTGATATGTCAGATAAATATACCGAATTACCTTCTAATCTGCCGATGCAATTTACAAATCTGATTTCCGAATAACTTCTGTCTAGCTTAATTTCAGGATTTAATACTTCGTCCAAAAAAACATTAATCAATGCAACTGACATTGCATTTTCACCGGAGGATGCAAGAATATACAAATTCGGATTTTTTGTGCATACTGCCGGAAGCTTTTTTCTGCCAGCCCACTGAGCAGCTTCAATTAACTGCGCCTGTCTGTAATAATTGTTCATATAATCCTTATTAGCATTGTCACAGAAATCAAAGCAGTCAGGGCTTACAGAGTCATACAAATCATATGCAAGCACAAAAAATCTCATGCCCTCATCATTTTCATACAGATATGATGCAGGAGTATTATCGGGAATGAATTTACTGAGCACCATTGTTCTTTCACTGCACGTTATTTTTTTCAGAATTCCGCTGTCTATATTTCCTATACAGTCGTCATCGTTTACAAAGTACTCTCCCGTAAAACTACAGTTTTTTTCAGATATAAGTCCTGTATCTATACCTCTTTCCTGAAGAATTTTTGCGGCAGGAATATCTACGAGTGCACCGTTTTTAAGCTCTGTCTTGTCTATATATCTTGCATTTTCTCCACACAGCAGCACCGGGTAATCACCGATGCCGAAGGCTGTGGGTATGCTGTTTTTTGACAGGAGATTTCTCGAAACACTTTTGTATGAATTAATAAGCTTATCGGCAATTTTCTTCTGACATATTTCCGGCAAAAGCCAGTTTTCAATTTTATGCATCACATTATATGACCTTACTCCCACGGGAGTCTTACCGGAAAAAATTTCGCTGACCTGATTTCTCAAGGACTCATTTTTTATGTGACGATTAATATATCCGCTTTCATACTCCGGCTTTCTAGCATAGTCAAACATATATTTGAGAATACCGTCGCCGCTGCCGTCGGCAAGCAGCGCAAGGTCAAATAGCTCCAGAACATTGGACGGTATGTTGTATCGCGGTCTGGGATATGTATCACCTTCGGCAAAAACTTCAACATCCGTATTTGCGCACCAGTTAAGCTGCATCCGTGTATTTTCTATCACGTCAATAATATTGCTACTCCAGTAAGGTGCACCGGATGTCCGCATAAAAGGCTTCGTATTACCTGCAAAAGCTTTGGCAAGTTCTATGGAGTCGGTACCGCAAAAATCCCAGTTGTCAAAGCAGCTGCACGCACCAAGACGTATTGATTCATCGACTTCATCTACAGCTTTTCTGAGTTTTTTTGCAAAGTCAAGAAGCGTATCTGCCGAAAGCTTCATATATTCGCTGCGGTATTTGTTTCTGCCTCCAATGAAAATAAGGTTTTCTATCTTGTCCCGGGGAATTTCCTCCCCTATCCTTTTGTAATATTCCTTAAGATGCCCAGGGCAGAAGCAACCCATATAATACGAACGCACATTAAGTCTGAAATCATCGTCAAGCATAATGATATCAGGATGCAATGAGGCAATCTGCCTTATACCGTCGGCATAAGCATCTGAAAAACGGCTGTCCATCGGGCAATAGCCGTAAGTCGTTTTATCGCCGTAAACACCTTCAAGCAGAGTGAAATTCTCTGTATTTTCACTTGATGTCTCATGCACAAGCTGCGAGCCGTGCCCGAGAGCATTAACCCATATGCCGACCTCAAGACCGTGGGAGCGGAAATAGTTTACTGACTTTTCTATCCATTCCGGCCGAGTATAGATAACAGATTCTTTTTCAAATATATTTCCCAGAAAGGCAATAAATACTCTCTGAGCCTTGCTCTTTTGTATATAATCGAGATATACGGGCAATGCCTTGTCGGTCAGGGTATCCATAATAAGCGGTACAGATAACATATACATTTGTGTATCCTCCAAAATAGTATATTAATATTATGTCATACAAAAGATTCATAAACAAGAAGCTATATTCCCTGATTTTATAACTATATTCCTTTTTGAAAATGTAGCGACCTTTTCCGGCACCATGTCGCTTGTCTTTATTACAGGCAATTCAATGTAGCCGTCATAGTCTGCATTTTCTACAAGAAATGCACGAAACACATCATAAGTATAAAATTATTCATTTGTCATAAAGTATATTACCTCCGTAAACATAAAATTGGGCTGTCAAATTATTGAGTTATGTTTACGAATATGCTAAAATACAACTTGGACATGAATGTTGTCAATATGGGATAGCATTTTTTACCCCGCTGTGTTTGATTTTTTCTATTACACCTGAAATTTCTTCTTTTGTGGGTGGTACAATATGGGGAAGCGGATAATTCAGCCCAAGAGTATTGTATTTTCTTTCTGCATAATTGTGATAAGGTAATATCCGCATTACTTTTACGGACTTCAGGTTTTTTACAAATTCTGCAATTTTCTCCGCTTCACCTTCATTCATTGCAGGTATATACGGATATCTTATTTCCATAGGAATGCTGAGAGAGTCAATATATTTGATATTTTCTAATATCTGATTGTTTGATACACCCGTGCATTTTATGTGCACGTCATCATCAATTGCCTTTATGTCAAAGAGGAATGTATCTGTATAGGGAATTATTTTGTCAAGAGTTTCTTTTTTTACAAATCCGCTTGTATCTACAGCGATGTTTATTCCGTGTTTTTTTAAAATCCTTGCGGTTTCAATACACAAATCCACCTGCATAAGCGGCTCGCCGCCTGAAAAAGTCACTCCGCCGCCGCTTCCTTTCATAAAAATCTCGTCTTTAAGAACTGCATCTGCAATTTCCTCTGCTGACATTTCTTTGCCTGATATATCAAAGGCATTATTGGGACACAGTGCCTCACATTTACCGCACAAGGTGCAGTTTTCTTTAATGAAAATATGTTTTCCGTCTTTGGCGATATTGGCATTACATATTCCGATACAGCTTAAACAGCTTGTGCAAAGCTCGTTGTCAAAGAGTATTTCTTTTTCAAAAGACAGAGATTCCGGATTGTGGCACCATTTGCATCTCAGTGGACAGCCCTTGAAGAATACAGTTGTTCTTATACCGTCACCGTCATGAATTTCAAAAGGTTTTATTGCAAAAATCATTAACCTGACACCTCACATTGCTTTATGAACATGTCTTGTTTTACCTTACTTAGTTTAACAAAATATTCATTCCAGCCGCATACTCTCACTTGAAGCGTTGAATATTTTTCGGGATTGCGCTGCGCATCCATTAAAGTTTCTTTATTTACTACATTCCCCTGAATTGCGAAGCCGCCGTTGTTAATAAAAATTTTTATAAGAGAGATAAAATCTGCAAGCCCTTTTTCGCCTTCAACAGCAGATGGATGCAATATAAAATCAAAGGGTACGCCATTCACATAAGATGCCGAATCAATTTTCAGCACAGACTGCATATATGCCGTTATGCCGCCTCTGTCCATTCCGTTTGAGGCACATAAATTTTTTGAAACCGGTTTTTTAGCATTTCTCCCGTCAGGTGTAGCGGATGTTTTTTCACCGTGAGCTATACAGTGATATACCGAATCAAGACCGAGACGTAAAACACCGCCTCTTTTAAGCTTTCTTCCGCAGTATCTGTCTGCAAGGTGGTTTGTAATATCAGTCATTATTTTATCGGGAGTTGTCAGGTTATTTCCGTATTTTTCCTTATCGCGGATAATCTTATTTTGCAGGTCATTAAATCCTTTCCAATCCTGCAAAAGGGCTTTTCTCATATCCTCAAGAGAAATTTCTTTGCTGTCAAAAACATATTTTTTTATTGCGGTAAGAGAATCAACAGTGGTTGCAAGACCATGATGCTTTAAAGACAAATTATTATATTTTAACGGATATTCATGCACATCCATTCCCTTTTCAATACACTCCGAAAAACTGCTTGAATATATAGGTGACGGATTCATGAGAGTGCTGTAGTCCCCTTGCTTTTCAATAAAATCTAAAGCAAAATCCGTACAGTAATCAAGTTGTTTTAAGAAAATATCAAAAAACTCGTCAAAGCTTTTGATTTCTAATTTGCTTTCATAACCTATTTGCCTGTCTGTCAATATATCCCTTCCTCCGTTTATGGCAAATTCTATGCATTTTACCATATTAAAACGAAGCGGCGCAATTTCGCCTTCTTCAAGCCCGATAATAATTGGCTCATAGCATCCAAGCAAAACGTAATTCTGTGAGTCCTCTTTGGGAATACCGATTTTTTTGTATCCTTCAAATACTGCTTCGTCATTTACAATACAGATACTGCTGTGACCGCCTCTTATCATTGAAAGAGCTTTTTTGAGTATTTCGCCATCCAGATTTTTATGGTATCTTATCTGGATTTTAGGATTGTAAATATTCAGTTCATCATATGTGTTAAGAATAAGATGACTAAGCTTATTTGTCATATCGTTTCCGTCTTTATCTGATCCACACATGGTAAAAGGCTGTTCTGCATATCTTTTTGCTGCTGTAAAATGAATAAAGAAATATCGGAAAAGCTCTTTTAGCTCAGCTTCTGTTTTTCCGCTCTTTATATCATTTTCAAAATACGGAAGATACAATCTGTCGATGTGTCCGAGTGTTCTTCCTCTTTCGATTCCTATTTCTTCAAAATACAGATAAAGTATGGAAAACTGCATAACCTCATACAAGGTTTCAGGGGGATTTGTCATAAGATTTTTTATGCACTTTGAAAATTCAGGTACATTGAATTTGAGTGAATAGATGTATATTCTGTTAAGAAGCCTTAAAATTGCATTATAGCATATTATTACCGAGTCAAGAAATACAATCTGTTTCTCATTGTGATTCTTACTTGAAAGGAGCTTTTCTTTTGAAGCTTGTGCATTTTTCAGGATTCCGGAAAAGCCGCATTTCAATAAGTATGACCAATTCGGAACTGTATGGGTAAAATCAACACACATCCAGTCCAGTCCGACATCTGCCAATTTTTTCATTTTTGTGTATTCTTCGGGAAGCTTTTCGTTCAGAATCTTTTTAACCTGCGAAGAAAACAATGCATTTTGAAAAATACTTTCTGTAGCAAAATAAGAATAGTCGATACCAAGGTTTATTTTTACGGAAAACGGAGTATGCTCGTTAATCTCAAGCTGCACATTGTCCAAAAGATACGAATATGCATTTGCATACACAATTTGTCGGGATTCGTCTGTGGGTGCATCTTGTATTTCTTTGAATTTTTCATACATAATGTCGGCATCAAGTCCTGTTGAAGTATCAAATACTGCATTTTCAAACTCATTTTCAATGTGCTTTCGGTTTTCAATAAAAGTTTTCATAATTCAATCACCTCTGAGATATATAATACTCTGATTTTACAAGGATGTAAATGCATTTTTTCGTCAGTGAAATATAAAAATCCGTCATTGACGCTTATATCAAAAGGTGTTAAAATAAAATCGGTGATATTATCATGCATGATATAAACATTCAAAAAATATTAAATGTGTACTACAGAGAAAATAAAAGCTGGAATCGAAATTCATTTACCTCGCGCTCTTTTGATGCAGTAGTTTTTTTACAGATGGAAAAATAGAATATTCTTTTTCTGACAAAACAGTTACAGTTCAAAAAGGTGATTTGTTGTTTTTGCCGGGAAATATTCCGTATTCAGGGGAAAAGCACAGCGACAATGTTGCATATTTTGTCGTTGATTTTATATGCGGATTACCGGATGAGTTTGAAAAGCTGATTGCTCCTGCGGTTTGTACTCCGGAAAGTTATGAAATAATACTGTCTAAGTTTTCAAAAGCATTGCAGTTGTGGAGCAAACAACAGATGGATGTTAATTTAAAACTGAAATCTTTTGTATATTCTGTGATATGCGAGGCATTTAAGGACAACGGTATTAAAAAAACAACTGCACCGGTGGAGGAAATACTTGAATATATTGTTGAAAACTTGAGAGATTCTTCTCTCAGGGTTTCAAGTCTGTGCGACAGATTCTTTATATCGGAATCACAACTTCGCCGTAATTTCATAAAGGCAACAGGTCTTTCTCCAAACGAATATATACTGACTTTGAGAATTAACAAGGCAAAAAATGAGCTGATTTGTACGGAAAAGGCAATTAAACAAATATCCGTAGAATGCGGTTTTTCATCCCAATATTATTTTTCGCGCTGTTTTTCGGAAAATACAAAAATGACTCCAACAGAGTACAGAAAGAAATATTATTTCATATAAAACGCCCATCGCAGATTACGATGAGCGTTTTAGGTTTATATTATTTATCTTTTTCTGCCTCCGCCAGCATATTTTCAATAAATATCCCATACCCACGGGTTGGATCATTAACAAATACGTGTGTCACAGCTCCCACAATTTTACCATTTTGCAGCACAGGCGAACCTGACACGATTGATGTTAATATGGGACAACAAATTTTTCTTTAAAAATTTTTGAATTCAAGCTGTTTTGTTGACAAAATTACCTACATTGATGATAAAATGAGTAAAATTGTCAACATATTTTAGCTTTGGATTATAGGGTTGCCGGACTAAATAATAGGAAAACCTCATAGTTTTTTCTGTTGACAATTATATTAAAATCAGCAATGGAGTTTATATCAAAGTCAACAAGGAAACAGCATCTTTATGATTTGATTTTTTAGACAGATTTCAAGAAAAGTTTAGCCTGATGTCTGTTTTTAAATCTTATAACCTCAATTCCTTTAGTGGAATTTAACATATGGTTGTATTTTTCACTATGTTGTTTTTTGAATTGAATAACATTCCGGTAAAGAGTTAATTTCTGTTTATCAAAGTATTCCGTACAGTTTCCTCCCATATCACTTCTTGTTTTTCCGTAGCTTTTTAAAATCCTCTTTGTTACACCCCAAATACAAGTTATGATTGGTACATCAAAATAAAATACAGTGTCGCAATATTTTAATCTATGAGGAATTGTTCTGTTAAAATTGCCGTCTATAATCCATTCCGACTTTTCCAATTCTTTTTGTAAAATATTATCAAATTCGTTTTTATCAATATGTTCCCAATCCCCCGACCAGTAAATTTTATCTAAATGTACAAGCGGTATCCCTGTTTTTTGAGCAAGCTTTAATGCAAAGGTGGTTTTCCCACTTCCTGCATTTCCGATTATCAATATTCGTTTCATGGTGTTTCCTCCGTGTATTTAGTTGTGTATTCTGTAAAGTTTGAAACTTATATATCTACAAAAACAGTTTACTGAGTATATCAATAATCTGTTCGTATGAGATATCTTTAGCATATGTAAATTGTTTACGATATTTGTCCCACCTTGATTTTAGCTCCGAGCTTTCTTCGAGGTTCTTCAGAATGTCAGATGTATCTGCAATTTGATTGGTTGTACCACGATGTTCTGCAGTTGCTTTCAGCGCTTCGGCAAACAATGTTTTATCATATTCTTGTGTTGTAGTCAGTATGTAAACATCATAAAAATCTCTTGGACGGGTATTAAATACGCCTCTTCGAAGAATGGTTTCGACTTTTTCAGCCATAACAGTTTCAATATTGTATGCCCACAATTCATATGACATATCGTCATTAAAAATCTCGGTGAATGTATATGGAATTGCATTGGGAGTAATTACATCACCTGTAGATACATCAATACTCAGTGGTGTAATAAGAGTCTCAAATTTTGCATTCAACATGACTCTATATCCTCCGTAAAGATCGTCTTCTCTAATAGGCGCAATTTTTCCGACATCGAAGCTCACATCATCTTCGCATGAGATATTGCAAATATTTTCTAAAGCCGTCCTAATCGCTTCCGGTGTAAGAGGCAAGTTTTTGAGTGTGGTATCCATATCCATTGTTGCACGGTTATCAAGTCCCACAATTGCAGCAACAAGCATTCCACCTTTCAGCACGAACTTTTCTTTGAACTCAGACATTGAAAGCCGCACTAACAAGCGTTCAAACATATAATTTTGCAATATTACCTGAGCGGGAATGTTTTTCTGTTTAGCTATATTTCGAATTTTAGCTTTTAAACTCATAGCTTTACTCATAAAAGCACCTCCAAATACTGACGAACCAGTTTTTCAACTCTCAATTTTTTTGCATACATATTTAATTTGTTCAAATCTTTTTTTGGATTTGACACATACATTTTGAGTGCTGATAAAAAGGTCTCTGTTCCGATTTTATTGCGACTGCGGATTATATCACATATTGTTCTTTCCATATCATATGCCGGCACGCTATTTCCTGCAGGAGTTTTTACGACTGTCTTTCCTAAAGAAAATAGTTCTTGTTTAATATAATACACTTTGCATTCTGCCTTTATTGATGTAGACGGAATACACCCGGAAGGTGCAGTAATGGTATGTTCAAAAGGTGTTCGGTCAGAAATCCCATGTAAAAACAAAGCGGTCTCATGTGAAAAAATGATTTTTTCGGAACGCTTACTTATAGATAAGAGTTCATCTTGCATATCATCCGGAAGAATGTACTGACCTTTTACAATTCTTTGAATTTTATTTTCTTTGCATAATTTATAGAGCATTGCCTTAGATATACCATGTTCGGCAGCGATTTTAGTTTCTATAATTCCGCCGTTATTTTTCGAAATGGTATTAAGTTCTGTCATATAATCCATTACTTCACCTTCTTTTTTGACTTTGATAATAATATTATAAATCGAATTATGATTAAAGTCAACAGTTTTTCCTTGCTTACAATATTAAAAGGGATCGAATGCGACCCCTTTCGAGATAACCCCTCGAAATCGAGGGGTTATCAGCTTATTTAATCTTTTCCGCCTCAGCCAGCATGTTTTCAATAAATATCCCATAACCTCTTGTTGGATCATTCACGAACACGTGTGTCACAGCTCCCACAATTTTACCGTTTTGAATTATCGGTGAGCCTGACATCCCCTGTACAATTCCTCCTGTTGTGGCAAGAAGCTTGCTGTCTGTGATTTTTATTACCATTCCTTTTGATGTGTCGGAGCTCATATGCAGTATTTTTTCTATTTCTATATCGTATTTTTGTGTGCCTTCATCGTTTACTGTACATAGGATATGGGCTTTGCCTTCCTTTGTTTCGGATATGGCTGCTACTGGAATGGCATTTTCTAATGAAGAATCAGAATTTTTAAATGTGCCGAAAATACCCTGAGGGCAGTTGACAGTAATATTTCCCATGCTATGCCTGCCGGTAAACATACCGTGGATTTCGCCGGGGACTCCTTTTTTTCCCTTGGAAACACTGAGTATGGAAGCCTCCTCAACAGAGCCGCGGCTTAATGGAAAGATAATATCAGTGTCGGAATCCTCTATTGCATGTCCCAGGGCGCCAAAGGTGTTGTCGGCAGGATTGTGATATGTGAGGGTGCCGATTCCTGCAATACTGTCTCTGACAATAAGTCCTATTCTGAATTTGTGGCTGCCGGAGTCAATATGTGGTGTTACGGAGGCGGTATAGGTGTTTTTGCGTCCTGAAACAGTTAGTTTTGCGGTGTTGTCCTTGTTTTTTGACATTTCTTTTGAAAATTCCTGTATTGTTTTAACTCTTATACCGTTTACCTCGGTTATTACATCGCCTTTTCTGAACGGAATGGCTTCGGCAGGATTTACCGTGACCCCTTCGGAATTTACAAAGCTTTCACTGCCGATTATCTCAAGTCCGTCTGCATAGAGCTTTATGCCTATGGGGGTTCCGCAGGGTATAAGCATGGGTTTGTCAATAACATTTACATTGACAGTTTTTACCGGTATATTCAAAAGCTGTATGTTGGCTGTGTATGTGCCGCTTGAGTCAATCCTGCCCTCTCTTGACAGGGCTCCGGAGGTATCTGCGGCTGAGCTTACGGAAAACAGATTTGAAAAAATGTGATATTTATCAAACCTGTATTCCTCGCCCTCCATGATGTATATTTTATCGGGAACGGAGTAACAAATAAATCCGATGCGACATGCAGAGGCGGTCAATATGGTGAGTAGAATGACGGATAGCAGTATTTTTCTTTTTTTCATTATTTTTTCTCCGGTTTTCATTGAATTTTTGCTGATTTTTGCCGACAAATTTAAATTATCCCGCAAAATTGCTTTTATGCTTGAAAAAATTTATCAAAAAAACAAAAATAGCCTTGATATTTGTCTGATATACAGGTATAATAAAGTTGGAGATTTTCAAACTAAAATCAGAAGGAGGAAAATTGGCGGTGTTTAAATCAAAAAAAACATACATAAAACGCTATGCCTCAAAAAATATAGATAAAAAAATCAAATTTGCCTCAAGTATAAGCTCGGAATTTGGTAATGGCGGAAAGATTTCAGCCGTAAAGCCGGGTTCTTCTGCCGAAGCACACAAGCCTCAGGAAATTAATTCAGCTAAGGGCTACAGCGGAGAAATAAAGTTTGCAGAGCCAAATAATGCTTATCAACCGAAATACAAATTTACAAGTGTAGATGGCGACGGACTTGTGAATCCCGGTAAGGTTATTTCAGGTCCCGGCTTTGTAAAGCCGGAGCCTATTGATAAGCCTGACCTTACTAATGTGAAGGCCGATGCTCATGTGCGTCCTGTACTGGATACCAACGGAGAAGCTGCGGCAGAAGCAGAGCCTTTATATAAAACTGACAGTGATGCAGAAGAAGTAAAAGCTCAGAGGACTGATGTTCAGTCGGAAATCAAAGCGGAGATAATCCCAGAGCCGGCAGAAACGGAGCAGGCTTCCACTGTTGCAGTATTGGAAAAACCTGCGGAAAAGACAGCGTCACAGGGTCAAGTAAAAAAGCCGGCTGCAGTGGCACAGCAGGAAAAGCCTAAGCAACGGAATGTGAAAAAGCAGTCCGGACCTTCCGGTGTGAAATCCGTATCCTCCGGACATAGAAGCAATGTTTTCCCCGTGGTGGCAGCTGTTATAATAATTATCGGAATCCTGGGTACGGGAGGATATTACGGCTACCGTTACATGAGTGAAAAAATAGAGCGTACAAATCTTCTTAATTCAGAACTGGCTATTGTATACGGTCCCGAGGACTATATTTATCCCGAGACTCCTCAGGATGTTGCTGCCAAGGTAAAAGCAGATAGAGACGCCGCGTACAACAGGGCTGTGGCGAATGCATATGTTCCAAAAAGAGCCGAGGTGCCCAATCTGTTTAAATACGACTATGTAAAAACCTGTTATCTTACCTTTGATGACGGTCCCAATCCAGAGGTTACCGCAAGCATATTGGATACACTTAAGCAGTATAATGTGCCTGCAACCTTCTTTGTGGTGGGTAAAAATGCTGTTGCATATCCTGACCTTATAAAGAGAATGGATGCAGAAGGTCATTCTATAGGAAATCACTCGTATTCCCACAATTATGACTACATGTATTCGGGTGATGCTGAGTTTGATGAAGAAATGACAAGATGTAAATCTGCAATTAACAATATCCTGGGAAAAACCTATCCGAATTTGCTTTACAGATTTCCCGGTGGTTCCTTTGAGGTATATAAGCAGTATTATATATGGAATATAGAAGCAGAGGGATATCAGTATGTGGATTGGACTGCTCTTACCGGAGACAGCGAAATTCAGAATCCTGATGCAGAATATATAATGAATACTCTCAAAGAAAGCACAAACAACGGAACTAAGGAGGATATAGTGGTGCTCTTGCATGATGCAGGTGCAAAAAAAATCACCGCAGAAACACTTCCTCAGGTTATTGAGTATTTAAAAAGTAAAAACTATGTGTTTAAGGCTGTGACAAATTCAAATTTTGTTGCACAGTAAAGGTATTATATAAAAGTTTTAAGCATATATTTAATATAGACTATTTTTACCGATGGAACGGAAGGTGGCGCATATGAAAAAGATTGTTGGCATTAAAGAGCAATTCAAAAGGTTCACCGAGGGAAACAGCACAGATGCTTATGAATTTATGGGCTGTCACAAGGCAAAGAAGGGCTTCGTGTTCAGAGTATGGGCTCCCAATGCAAAGGAAGTCAGCATAGCGGGAGATTTTAATGAGTGGGACAAGCAGGCAAATCTCATGACAAAAATTTACGGCGGTATCTGGGAGGGAGTGGTTGAAACTGCAAAAATATATGATAACTACAAGTACTGCATCCTGACTCAGAATGGCGAATATAAGCTTAAAAGTGACCCTTATGGTTTCCATATGTGCACCCGTCCTGAAAATGCATCAAAGGTATATGATATCAGCGGATTTAAATGGACCGATGCAGAATTTGAAAAGAAAAAGAGGAAGTATAGTCCCATTGACTCTCCCGTAAACATATATGAAGTGCATCTGGGCTCGTGGAGGCTGTACGAAGATGGTAACTACTACGACTATGTTGCTCTGGCAAAAAAGCTGGTACCTTATGTTAAAAAAATGGGATATACCCACATAGAAATAATGCCTGTGTCCGAATACCCCTACGATCCTTCATGGGGCTACCAGGTAACGGGCTATTATGCTCCCACCTCAAGATACGGAACTCCGGAGGATTTTGCCAGGTTTGTGGACATATGCCACAAAAACGGCATCGGAGTAATCCTTGACTGGGTGGGTGCACACTTTCCTAAAGATGAAAACGGACTTATGGAGTTTGACGGAGGCTTCTGCTACGAATATTCCGACCCTTTAAAGAATGAGCATCCTGATTGGAATACGCGGATATTTGACTACGGGCGTAATGAGGTTATGTCTTTTCTTATATCAAATGTGGTATTCTGGCAGAAGGTATATCATATAGACGGTATCCGAGTTGACGCTGTTGCTTCAATGCTGTATTTGGACTACGGAAAGCAGGGAGGGCAGTGGAGACCCAATGTCTTTGGCGGAAATCATAATCTGGAGGCTATAGATTTTTTGAAAAAGCTTAACGAAGCTGCCTTTGAGTACAATCCCGGTGCAATGATGATTGCCGAGGAATCCACTGCATTTCCTATGATAACCAAGCCTGCATATGTGGGCGGTTTGGGATTTAATTTCAAATGGAATATGGGCTGGATGAATGATATGTTGGAGTATATGTCTGCTGATCCGCTTTTCAGAAAGGGCAGACACAACAATCTGACCTTCTCTCTTACTTATGCTTTTTCTGAAAACTTTATATTGCCTCTGTCTCATGATGAAGTGGTTCACGGCAAGTGCTCCCTTATAAACAAAATGCCCGGCGACTATGAAACAAAGTTCAGCAATCTTCGTGCATTTTACGGGTATATGATGGCGCATCCCGGCAAAAAGCTACTGTTTATGGGCGGCGAATTTGCACAGTTTATTGAATGGGATTATGCCAAGGAGCTGGACTGGATGCTCCTTGGCTACGATGCCCACAAAAATATGCAGAAATATGTAAAGGATCTGAATAACTTCTATCTTTCTCACCCTGAATTCTGGGAAAATGACAGGGACTGGGAAGGTTTCAAATGGATAATACCCGACGACGATGCACAGAGCGTGGTAGCCTTTATACGTACGGACCGCAAGGGAAACAAGGTTATTGCAGTATGCAATTTCTGCCCTGTGGAGCGCAAGGGCTATTGTATGGGAGTGCCGGAGGAAGGCACCTATAAATGTGTATTTAACAGTGATAAAACAACTTATGGAGGAAGTACATCGAGGCTTTGCCGTGCAAAGACAAAGAAAAAGCCCATGCATGGATATGAGCAAAGCATAGAACTCACAATCCCCGGAATGTCAGCGAGCTATTATATATTGGATAGCAAAAAATAAGACAGTATTTTATGTTTAAACATATATTAAGGAGGAGTTTTTATGTACACAATACGTAAGGAATGTATAGCTATGCTGCTTGCGGGGGGGCAAGGAAGCAGATTGCTTGTACTTACCGAGAATACAGCTAAACCTGCTGTGCCTTTTGGAGGTAAGTATCGTATTATTGATTTTCCCCTTTCCAACTGTGTTAATTCAGATATAGATACCGTGGGAATTATGACCCAGTATCAGCCTCTTGAGCTCAATGCCTACATAGGTAACGGTGCTCCCTGGGGGCTCAGCCGCAATTTCGGAGGTGTGCATGTGCTGCCGCCCTATGCCAAGAGCGACAACAGTGAGTGGTACAAGGGTACCGCCAATGCCATATATCAGAATATGAGCTTTGTGGATATGTACAATCCCAAGTATGTTCTCGTACTGTCCGGTGACCATATTTACAAGGCAGATTATTCCGAAATGATAAGATTCCACAAAAAGAAAAATGCAGAATGTACCATTGCAGTGCTGGATGTTCCCATCGAAGAGGCTTCAAGATTCGGTATCATGAACACCAATGACGACGACTCCATATATGAATTTGAAGAAAAACCCGCACAGCCCAAGAGCACAAAGGCTTCTATGGGTGTATATCTTTTTAACTATGATGTGCTCAAAAAATATCTTACCGAGGACGAGGCTGATCCCAATTCTTCAAACGATTTCGGAAAAAATATTATTCCAAAAATGCTTGGTGATGGTAAGCGTATGTTTGCTTACCAGTTCAACGGCTACTGGAAGGATGTGGGAACAATTCGCAGTCTCTGGGAGGCAAATATGGATTTGCTTGACCACGAAGTACCTCTTGACCTTAAGGATCCCGATTTTAAGATTTATGCGCGCAACTACGCACAGCCCGCGACATATATATCCTCTACCGCAGAAAATATCAATTCACTTATTGCAGAAGGCTGCACAATCAAAGGTAAAATCAACAACTCTATTATTTCAACAGGCTGCAGCATAGGCGAAGGCGCAGTTATAAATCACAGTGTAATCATGCCCAATGTTACTGTTGAGCCAGGCGCTGTGGTTGAATATGCTATTGTAGGTGAAAACTGCAATATCGGTAATAATGCCGTTGTAGGAACAAATTATGACAATGCAGAAAGCAGCGATATAAACATATGCGTTGTAGGCAAGGGCAGAAAAATAGCTGACGGCGAAACCGTTACAGAATAAAAAAGAGGTGTATTTACTATGAAAATGTGCGGAATTGTTTTTTCAAATATATATGACTCCACAATGGGCGAGCTGACAGCTCACAGAACCGTGGCTTCAATGCCATTTGGCGGAAGATACCGTTTTATAGATTTTGTTTTGTCAAACATGGTTAATTCAGGTATATACAACATCGGTGTTATCACAAAATACAATTATCAGTCTCTTATGGATCATCTGGGTGCAGGCAGAGAATGGGATCTTGGCAGAAAGAATGCAAATCTGTATATCCTGCCTCCCTTCGGTACCGGCGTATCCAATGTATACAGAGGAAATCTGGAGGCACTTAACAACGCCATGACATTCCTCAATGCTACAAAGCCGGATTATGTACTTATGTGTGATACAACGGTTATATGCAATATCGACTATGATGAGGCACTGCAGTCTCATATTGATTCCGGTGCCGATGTAACCGTAATCGCAAACAACGAAATCAAGTCTTATGAATGTGACAGCAATGATTTTGTCATTACTGTCGATGAAAACGGCGTTGTAAATGACCTGGCTATCGGATATATGCTGGACGGAAAGCCCCTTATAGGCATGGGAATGTTTATCATAGCAAGGAAAACGCTTATCAATATAATTGAAAGCTATGTTTCCAGAGGACGATACAGCTTTGAAAAGGATTATCTCCTCAGCCGCTTTGTAGACGGCTCTGTAAAAATCAATGCATATGAATTTAAGGGTCATGTGCTTAGAAACCACAATACACTGTCATACTTTAAGAATAACTTCAAAATTATGAATGAAGAAATCCGTGCCGATATTTTCAAATCGGATGCACCCATCTATACAAAAATCAGAGACGAGGCACCTTCCTACTACCATGAGGGCTGTCAGGTAAAGGAATGTACCGTAGCCGACGGATGCAACATCTACGGCAGAGTGGATAATTCAATCATCTTCCGCGATGTTGTTATCGAAAAAGGCGCCACCGTGCGCAACTCCATTATCATGCAGGGCTCACGCATAGGCGCGGGCGCTAATATAAATTATGCAATTATTGACAAAAATGTAACCGTTTCTCCTACTGCAGAGCTTATGGGAGCATCAAGTGTACCTGTTGTTGTACACAAGGGCGATACGGTAAACGGCAAATAAAACGAAAGGGCTGAAACAAATGAAAATACTTTTTGCAACCAGTGAGGCGGCTCCATATGCAAAATCAGGTGGTCTGGGCGACGTTGCAGGCGCACTGCCTCCTGAGCTTAATAAAATAAAGGATAATGAGGTATGTATTGTCATGCCTTATTACGGCACAATAAAGAACAATCCCGAAATAGGTGCAGAATATGTTACAAGCTTCTATATGCCCCTGGCATGGAGAGGAACCTATGTGGGAGTATTCAAAAAAGTTATAAAGAGTAAGGGAGTGGGCAGAAATAAAAGAGCTGACCTGACCTACTACTTTATTGACAACGAATACTACTTTTGCAGAAACAATAATCCATACGGCTATGCGGATGACGGCGAGAGATTTGCTTTTTTCTCAAAGGCTGTGCTGGAATTTCTCAATCATGTGGACTTCGCTCCCGACATTATTCACTGCAACGACTGGCAGACGGGCTTTGTGCCTCTTTTCCTGAAGGCATTTTATCAGGAGGGCGAAAAATTCAAAAATATACGCACAGTATTTACCATTCACAACATAGAATATCAGGGTAAGGCTGATCCCGACTTCCTTACCGAAGTACTTGGTGTTGACGAAAAATGGCGTAATGCTGCAACCTTTGACAAGCTTATCAATTCGCTGAAATGTGCAATTGTGCTTGCAGACAAGGTTACCACAGTGTCCGACACCTATGCTCACGAGCTTAACTATGCATATTTTGCCCACAAGCTAGAGGATATCCTCAAAGAAAATCAGTACAAAACCTGCGGTATCGTAAACGGTATCGACACCAAGCTCTATGACCCCGAAACCGATTCAACTATCCCCTGCAATTTCAAGGCAAGTGATTTATCCGGCAAGGCCAAATGTAAAGAAGAGCTCCAGAAGGCTCTGGGACTCCCTGTGCGTCCGGATGTGCCTGTTGTGGCAATGATATCACGTCTTGTAAGCCACAAGGGACTTGAGCTTGTGGAAAGAGTTTCAGGTGAACTGATGAATATGGATATTCAGATGGTGGTTCTTGGTACAGGTGATTCAAGATTTGAAGATTTGTTTAAATTTATGGATTATGCATATCCTGATAAAATGGCGGCAAGAATAATGTTTAACGGGGCTCTGGCAAATCAGATATATGCAGGCGCAGACTTTTTCCTGATGCCTTCAAAGAGCGAGCCCTGTGGACTTTCTCAGCTGATTTCCATGAGATACGGCACAGTGCCTATTGTCCGTGAAACAGGCGGTCTTGTGGATACGGTGCCGCCTGTCAATACCACGACACTTGAGGGAAGAGGCTTTACCTTCAAGGCATTCAATGCACACGATATGCTGAATGCAGTTGAAAGAGCAACAGAATTTTACAAGGACAAAGACAAAATGGATAAATTCAGAGCAAAGCTTATCCGCTATGACAGCAGCTGGAAAATTCCTGCAGAGCTGTACAACGGTATATATAAGGAGCTTTGCGGGATTTAAACAGGACAGAATAAGCTGCCCTGACAATATACAAATGTTCTCAGCGGGAGCATTGCTCCCGCTTGAATATTGAATAAGAGATAAATTTCTTATTCAAAGGCTTTAAAATGAAAGGAAGATAGACTTAAAATGAAAATGGACAAGAATACAGCCCTTAAGCTTATGGAGGAGCACAATAAAAAATATTTTGGCTGCAGCCTCAAGGAAGCAACAAAACAGCAGGTATATCAGACCATATGCTATGTTGTTAAGGAACTTCTTATTGACAAAAACATGGACTTTTCAAAACAGGAAAATGACAACGGCGACAAGCACATTTATTACATGTCAATGGAATTTCTTGTTGGTACCTCACTCCACAACAACCTGTATAATCTGCAGGTTGAAGATGCTTTTAAATCAGCACTCGGCGGTATTGGTATTGATATTGAAGAAATATATGAAATCGAACCTGACGCAGGTCTGGGTAACGGCGGTCTGGGCAGACTGGCTTCCTGCTACATGGACTCCTTTACATCGCTGGGAATTCCTGCAACAGGCTATTCAATCAGATATGAGTTCGGTATTTTTAAGCAGAAGATTATCGACGGCTGGCAGATGGAATTTCCTGATGATTGGCTCAACTTGGGCGATGTATGGCTTATGGCAAGAACAGATGAGTCTGTTGAGGTTAAATTCAACGGTTATGTAGACGAATATACTGACGAAAACGGATATCATGCTCAGCTGAAGGATTACAACAGTGTTATTGCTGTACCTTACGATATGTTTATATCAGGCTATGACACAAAGGCTGTAAACAAGCTCGTTCTCTGGAGTGCAAAATCTCCCAAGAACCTGGATATGGCGGCTTTTTCCCGCGGAGACTATTTAAAAGCTCTTGAAGAAAACAACAAGGCAGAGGTAATTTCAAAAATACTCTATCCCGCCGATGACCATATGGAGGGCAAAATCCTCCGTATAAGACAGCAGTATTTCTTTGTAAGCGCATCACTGCAGACCATAGTAGGCAAGCACCACAAGAAGTACGGCACTTTGGATAACCTTGCAGACAAGGTTTCTATCCATATCAACGATACTCACCCCGCACTTTGCGTGCCCGAGCTTATGAGACTCCTTATGGACGACTACAACTACGGCTGGGACGATGCGTGGGAGATTACCAAGAAAACACTTTCTTACACCAACCATACAGTAATGAGCGAGGCTCTGGAAAAATGGTCGGAAAATATGTTCCGCGACCAGCTGCCCAGAATTTATCAGATTGTTGCAGAAATCAACCGCAGACTCATGATTTCTCTTAATGAAATCTACCCAGGAGATTTTGCGAAGATGGATTATATGGCAGTTATCGCCAACGGACAGATAAGAATGGCAAATCTTTGCCTGGCTTGCTGTCACACAATCAACGGTGTTTCAAAGCTTCATTCCGAAATACTCAAAAACAGTATTTTCAATGACTACTACAATATTGACAACAGCCGCTTTACCAATGTTACCAACGGTATTGCTTACAGAAGATGGCTCTGTCAGTCAAATCCCGAGCTTACAGCACTTCTTTCCGAGCTTATAGGTGACGGCTTCAAGAAAGACAGCATGGAGCTGGAAAAGCTGCTTAAATATCACGACGACAAAGAGGTTCTTGCGAAGCTCAAGCAGATTAAATACAACAATAAGGTTAAGCTCAGTAAGTATATTGCATCTGCAAACGGTGTAAATATAGACCCCAACTCTATATTTGATATTCAGATAAAGAGACTCCACGAGTACAAGAGACAGCTTCTCAATGTGCTACAGATTATGCATATGTACCGCATGATTAAGGAAAATCCCAAGCTGGATATTCCTCCCAGAACCTTTATATTTGCTTCAAAGGCATCTGCAGGATATTTTATGGCAAAGCAGATAATAAGACTTATTGTTGCTCTTTCCAATACAATCAACTCCGATCCTGTTGTGCGTGACAAGATTAAGGTTGTATTTATCGAGGACTACAAGGTATCTCTTGCAGAAAAGATTATCCCTGCTGCAGATATTTCCGAGCAGATTTCGATTGCAGGTAAAGAGGCTTCCGGTACAGGCAACATGAAGCTGATGATAAACGGCGCCGTCACTCTGGGTACGCTGGACGGTGCAAATGTTGAAATTTCGGAGCAGGTGGGCGAGGACAATATCTTCCTCTTCGGTCTCAAGGCTCACGAGGTTGACGAGCTCTGGAGACGAGGCTACTCCCCCACAGATTACCTCAGAGCAAATGCCGAGCTGCAGGCGGTTGTTGATATGCTCACATCCAATGTACTTGGTGCAAGATTTGACGATATAGCAAAATCTCTGCTTACAAACGCTTACGGCGTGGCAGATGCATATATGTGCTTTGCTGACTTTGACTCCTACTGCAAGGCTCAGGAGCGCGTGTCCGAAACCTATAAGGATGAGCGCAAATTTATGAATATGTCTCTTACAAATATAGCAAAAGCGGGCATATTCTCCTCTGACAGAGCCATTGGCGAGTACGCCGAGAATATATGGCACTGCAGATAAAATCCTGTCAGCAGTAGAATTAATGCGTATTTTATACGACAGTAAAAAGCTGAAATACAAAAAGCCCTTTGGCTGTCTCAGACAAAATGAGGAATGTACAATCAATCTGTACATTCCTCAGTCTTGTATGACGGAGTCGGCAGTCATTGTGCTTGATGGAGAAAAGCACGGCAGAATTACCGTTCAAATGAAATATGTATCCGTAGCGGATGGATACGGTATATGGTCGGCAGATTTTTCTCTTGAAAACTGTGATTTGTATTTTTATTATTTCAGAATAAATACAAAAGAATCAAGCTTTAACCTGTACAAGCAGGGCGAGAGCGATACCAATATTGGCGAGGGCGGCAAATGGCAGCTTACCTGCTATGAGGAGGATTATGACACTCCAGCGGATTTCAGAGGAAGGGTTATGTATCAGATATTCCCCGACAGATTTGCTATCGGTAACAGAACTTTGCCTGACGGTAAGCTTGAGCCCTATTGGGTACATGAAAATATGGCCGATATGCCTGAATGGCGTCCCGATGAACATGGTAAAATACTTAACAATGACTTTTTCGGCGGAAATTTGAGCGGTATTACCCAAAAGCTTGAATATATCAAAGACCTTGGGGTATCAATAATATATCTCAACCCAATTTTTAAGGCGTATTCAAACCATCGCTACGATACCTGCGATTACAAAACAGTTGACCCTTTGCTTGGTGACGAAAATGACTTTTCTGCCTTGTGCAAAAAGGCTCATGAGCTTGGGATAAAAATTATTCTTGACGGTGTATTTTCCCATACAGGCAGTAACAGTATATATTTTGACAAAAAGGGAATTTTCGGCGGCGGTGCATACAGCAACCCGGATTCGCCATACCGCAGTTGGTTCAGGTTTTCGCGGTATCCGGATGAGTACGAAAGCTGGTGGGGAATAGACACTCTGCCTTGCGTTGAGGAGCTCAGTGAGGATTATATCCGCTATATAATAACTGGTGAGGACAGTGTTGTACGTCACTGGATGAGATTGGGAGCAGACGGCTTTCGCCTTGATGTGGCTGACGAGCTGCCCGATGAGTTTATAAAGCTGCTTCATGATACGGTCAAGGAGGAAAAGGAAAATTCTCTGGTTATCGGCGAGGTATGGGAGGATGCATCAAACAAGATTGCTTATGATGTACGCAGAAGATATTTTGCTGACACTGAGCTGGATTCTGTGATGAACTATCCCTTTATGAATGGTATCATAGCGCTTGCCAAGGGTGATATGGATGCAAATAGCTTTTCCTCTCTGGTGATGACAATTGCCGAGAATTATCCCGAGCCGGTGCTTCATTGCCTGATGAACAGTCTTTCTACCCATGATACAGCTAGAATTGCTACAGTGCTTACTGGTGCAGATACCTATATCCCCAGAGAAGTAGCGGCTTCTTACAGGCTGACTGATGAGCAGAGGGCAATCTCCCACTCAAGGCTTATGCTTGCGGTAATGCTGCAGTTTGTGCTACCCGGTACGGCGTGCATATACTATGGTGATGAAATAGGTACCGAGGGCTTTGGAGACCCCTTTAACCGCAGCTTCTTTGACTGGAGCAGACAGGATGAGCCCATAAGGGAGTACTATAGATATATGGCATGTCTGAAAAACACCCTGCCTCAGCTGCAGACTGGAAAGGTTAATGTATATGTGAAGAATGATATTCTCTTTGTTGAAAGATATGATAATGACAAAAAAATAACCGCCGCAATCAACAAAAGCGGTAGAGAATATGTTGTATCCGGGAAAAAATGCCTTGTGAGCCACAATGCTACCGTTGCAGGTGACACAGTATATGTGGGCATTGACGGTTTTGTGGTTTACTGATAATAAAAAATATTTTAACAGCTTAAAAGCCTGTCAAGCCGAATTTTTCGGTCTGACAGGCTTTGTGTTTATGTAGTGTTTATTTAAAAATCAACTTATGTGCCGTAGAATGTGCACTTAAACAGCTTTGCCATCTGTTCAGGATTTATGCTTCTGGGGTTGGAGCCTGTGCAGGCATCGGCAACTGCATTTTCTGCAATACCGTCCAGCTTTTCCAAAAATTCATCTTCTTTTACACCGAACTCGGCAATTGTTTTGGGAATACCCATTGCGCGGTTAAACTCTTCGATTTTTGCGATAAGAGCTTCCACCTGTGATTTCTCTGATGTGCCGCCAAGACCCACGCGTCTTGCAATTTCAGCATATCTTCTCATAGCCTGGGGCTCATGAGCATTATATTTGATTACATAAGGCAGATAGATGGCATTTGCGCATCCGTGAGGAATATGACCTGTTGAGAATGCGGCGCCGGTTTTATGTGCCATTGAATGTACTATACCCAAAAGGGCGTTGGAAAATGCCTGACCTGCCAGACACTGTGCGTAGTGCATCTGCTCTCTTGCGCACATATCCTTTTTGTAGGAAGCGGGCAGATAGTCAAACACCATTTCTATAGCCTTGATAGCCAAAGGATCGGTGAAGGGGCTGTTAAGGCTGGACACAAATGCTTCGATAGCATGAGTAAGTGCATCCATACCTGTGTATGCAACCTGAGTTACGGGAAGACCTTCTACCAGTTCCGGATCTACTATTGCTACGTCGGGAGTAATTTCAAAATCTGCCAAAGGATATTTTATGCCCTTTGCATAGTCTGTTATAACAGAGAACGCGGTAACTTCTGTAGCTGTACCCGATGTTGAGGGGACTGCACAGAACTTTGCTTTTGTACGAAGCTTGGGGAAATTGAAGGGGATGCAGAGATCTTCAAAGGTTGTATCGGGGTATTCATAGAATGCCCACATTGCCTTTGCCGCATCTATAGGCGAGCCGCCGCCGATGGAAACAATCCAGTCGGGTTCAAAGTCAGTCATAGCCTTTGCGCCGCTCATTACTGTTTCAACTGAAGGATCCGGCTCTACGCCTTCAAAAAAAGCTACTTCCATGCCGCCTTCTTCAAGATATGCTTTTGCTTTGTCGAGGAAGCCGCCCTTTCTCATTGAGCTGCCGCCTGATACGATTATTGCTTTTTTACCTCCGAGATTCTTGAGGTTTTCCAAAGAGCCTTTGCCGTAGTAAAGGTCTCTGGGTAATGTAAACCTTGCCATTGGACCATACCTCCTGATTTTTATTTTGTTGACACAAAAGTTAATTTGTATATATTTATTTTAACATCTTTTTGTGCAGTTTTCAAGATGAAAATTGTGAATTTTTTGTGAATTTATTGCACTTTAACAAATTGTTAAATATTTCACAAAAGGTAAGGCGTAAAATGATGCATTACTGCTAAAATATATTGATTGCTTCGGCTATTTTATGAATATTGTGTAAAGGGTGATAATTTGTACTTGATTTTACGTCGGTTTCATTATATAATATTATTGAGATAATAAAACAAAAAAGGAGCGGATAATTATGAAACTGGTTATGGCAATTGTCAATGATGAGGATGGTAATGTTGTTCTCAGTGAACTGAATAAAAATAAGTTCAGCGTAACAAAGCTTGCAACAACAGGTGGATTTCTCAAAGCGGGCAATATGACTCTTATTATCGGTACCGAGGATGAAAATGTTCAGAAGGTTATTGATATTATCAAGAGCAAGAGCAAGAGAAGAAAGCAGATTACAGCCTCTCCCATGCCTATCGGAGCTTCCGCTTCGTTCAATCCATACCCTATCGAGGTTGAGGTCGGCGGAGTGACAATATTTGTTCTTGATGTAGACCGTTTTGAAAAGGTATGATTTTGCCAATCGGTCAGGAAAGGATAACTGATTTTTTCAAAGCCCTTGTGCAGTCGGGCAGGCTCGGTCATGCCTATCTTCTTTTTGGCGACAGAGGCTGCGGCAAAAAAACAGTGTGTAATTATGTGACTCACATGATTATGTGCAGCAGCAAATCTGCTTGTATGAGGTGCAACGGCTGTCTCACTGTCAGCTCGGGAGCCAATCCGGATGTTATACGGATAAGCAATGAGGATAAAGCATCTATAGGTGTAGACAAAATCAGGGAAATGATAAGGGACGTCTATGTGCGTCCCATAATTTCAGATAAAAAGGTCATCATTATCGAAAACGCCCATTTGCTCACAAAAGGCGCTCAGAATGCCCTTTTAAAGGTTATTGAGGAGCCTCCGGAGTATGCGGTGTTCTTTTTGCTGTGCGACAGCAAGAGCGGAATATTGCCCACAGTGATTTCCAGGGTGAATACTGTCAATATCCCGCCGCTTGGTACGGCTCAGCTTAAACAGATTGTTCCCGGGGCTTCGGATTTTCTGTATCACTACTGTCAGGGTAATCCCGGCAGGCTTATGGAGCTGAGGGACGATGAGGAGCTGCAGAATCAGCGCAGCAATGCCTGCAGAGCGGTTGCGGGTCTTGCGGGAGATGACGGCTTCGATATGTACACATATATACCTTTGTTTGAAGCGGGAAGACCCCAGGCAAACACAATGATGGATCTTATGCTTATGTTTGTGAGGGATGTTATGCTTCACAAATCCAATCTTGACGGAATTATTATCAACAAAGACAAAATTAACGATATAAAAGCATTTTCAGCATCGGTAAACAGTGAAAAATGTTTTAAAGTAGCTGAGTGCATACAAACGGCACAAAGGCAGCTTGGCAAAAGTGGCAGTCTGACCATTGCCGCACAAACGATGTTTATAAAATGCCGGGAGGTAATTCATGATTGAAGTAGTAGGAGTACGATTTAAAAAGGTAGGTAAAATATATTATTTTGACGGTGACAGTGCGGAATATAAAATCGGCGAGCATGTTATAGTAGAGACCTCAAGAGGTATAGAGTACGGTACCATTGCAATTGCAAAAAAAGAGGTTGAGGAGGAGGAGATAGTTTCTCCACTTAAAAAGATTATACGAAAAGCTACTGCCGAGGATGACGAGCAGGTTAAGAAAAATATCGTAAAGCAGCTGGACGCATATAATATATGCAACGAAAAAATCAAGAAGCACCAGCTTGAAATGAAGCTGGTTGATGTTGAATATACCTTTGACAACAACAAGGTTCTGTTTTATTTTACCGCAGACGGAAGAATAGATTTCCGCGAGCTGGTAAGAGACCTTGCAAGTGTTTTTAAGACGAGAATTGAGCTGCGCCAGATAGGTGTCCGCGATGAAGCCAAGATGATTGGCGGTCTGGGCATATGCGGCAGACCCTTTTGCTGCAGTACCTTTCTTGGGGAGTTTGACCCGGTGAGTATAAAAATGGCAAAAGAGCAAAATCTCTCTCTTAATCCAACGAAAATATCCGGCACCTGCGGCAGACTCATGTGCTGTCTGAAAAATGAGCAGGCTGCATACGAGGACCTTATCAAAAAGACACCAAATGTGGGCTCTTTGGTAAGAACTCCTGACGGAAAGGGTATTGTAAGCTCTGTATCTATACTCAAGGGTATTGTTTCTGTAGCTGTGGAAAACGGAGTCGAAAAGGAAATAAAGGATTATAAGACTGAGGAAATCAAGATTCTGAAAAAAGCCATGGTAAAAGACGAGGAAAAAGTGGATATGAGGTCTCTTAAACAGCTTGAGGACTAATTGTTTAACTAAATTTGAAAAAACACTTGCTTTTTTCGCAAGAAGTGTTATAATGGTATTGTTAGTTAGTGAATAGGAGGTGTTTTTCCAATGGCATATGTAATTAGTGACGAATGTCTCAACTGCGGAGCTTGCGAAGCAGAGTGCCCCGTAGGTGCTATTTCTGCAGGAGACAGCAAGTATGTGATCAATGCTGACGAGTGTCTTGATTGTGGCGCTTGTGCAAGTGTTTGTCCCGTAGGTGCTCCCTCACAGGAATAATTTTGATTTTAACATGAAACCTCAGCTGTTGCTGGGGTTTTTGTGTTATGGAGGTTTTATGGAACGTACAGATGATTTGGGACTTAACGGGCTTAAGCTTATTCAGGATACGGATTTGTTTTGCTTCGGAACGGACAGTGTTCTGCTCTCTGATTTTGCACGGGCTGCCGGCGGCAGTACGGTGGTCGATTTGTGCACGGGAAACGGAATTATTCCTGTGCTGCTCAGTGCAAAAACCAAGGCTGCAAAAATATATGGAATGGAGCTTCAAAAGCCGTCCTTCGACCTTGCTGTCATGAATGCTGAGCTGAATGATTTGAGTCCGAGAGTCGAGTTTATACATGATGATATAAAAAACTGGAATAAATATTTCACACACGGCAGTGTTGATGCTGTTACCTGCAATCCGCCTTATATGCCCGTTAATTCGGGATTTACAAGTCTGACAGACGAAAAAGCGATTGCAAGACATGAAATAATGATAAATATTGATTGGATAATTGAGGTCAGCTCAAAGCTGCTCAAATTTGGCGGTCATATATACATGGTTCATCGCGCAGACAGACTCTGTGACGTTATTACTGCCATGAGAAGCCGCAAAATCGAGCCTAAGAGGCTTGTATTCATACATCCGTCGCCGGAAAAAGCGCCGAATCTTATTCTTGTTGACGGAATGCTGGGAGCAAATCCGTCGCTTAAAATTGAAAATCCCATTTATGTTAATATATAAAGGAAATTTACTATGGAAAAAGGAATTTTATATCTGGTAGCAACTCCCATAGGCAATCTTGATGATATTACCGTAAGAGCACTTGAGACTCTTCGTAATGCGGATATGATTGCCTGTGAGGATACGAGACATTCGCTAAGGCTGTTGAATCATTTTGACATAGCGAAGCCTCTTACCAGCTACCATGAGCACAATAAGCAGGAAAAAGGTGAATATCTTATCGGAAAGCTTCTTTCCGGTGAGAGCATTGCTCTTGTAACCGATGCCGGTACTCCGGCTATATCTGACCCTGGTGAGGATCTGGTGAGAAAATGTATTGATAATGACATAAAAACTGTGCCTGTGCCTGGTCCTGCGGCATTGATAAATGCACTCATTGTTTCCGGGCAGAATACTCAGCGTTTTGCTTTTGAAGGATTCTTGTCCGTAAATCGCAAGAACCGCTATGAGCACCTTATGGCAGTTGCCGAGGATGAGCGTACTTTGATTTTCTATGAAGCTCCTCACAAGCTTATAAGAACTCTTGCAGATATGCTTGAAATCCTGGGTGACAGAAGTATAAGTATTGTCAAAGAGATTACAAAGATACACGAAAGCTGTATGAAAACCACTATCAGCGAGGCTCTTTCTTATTTTGAGGATACACCGCCCAAGGGTGAGTATGTGCTTGTTATAGCCGGGAAAAATCCTCAGGCGACTATTGAGGAGCGACGTGCCGAGGTCAGTGCTATGAGTGTGAGGGAGCATGTGGATATGCTTATTTCTCAGGGCATGGACAAAAAGGAAGCTATCAAAGAAGCTGCAAAGCAGCGCGGAGTACCTAAGAGAGAGGTATATAACGAATATACCGGATAAAGATATTTTTTCTGCTGATTACTTACTTATATTAAAAAAGGATGATAGTATTATGAAACAACAATTGGACAAAAGCGGAGTGCTATATAAAAGTATGCTTAGAGGCAGAACAAAGCTGACTGTAATTTTTGTTTTGCTATTTGTGTTGTTTTGCGTATACACTGTTGATATTTTGCCTTATCTTGAAAAAAAAGCAATAGGCGCTGTGCCCCTGGATGCTGTTGCTTATGCTGAAACTGCAGAAACCGTTGTTGTAAGCGAGAGCTTTGAGCCGGACAAAAATCTTGCAAAAATATACGGATACGCACAGCCGGAGCAGAGTTATTGGGAGGCTGACAGATATTTCTTCTCGGTAAATCTCGAGAGTCTTGAAAACACAGGGCTTGCCTACACTGCAAGCGGTGCAGTGCTTACCGCAGATACGGATACTGAGGCTGACCCAGTTGCCGTTAAGGTGGATTTTGTTGATATCGGCGGCTTGAAAACAGCAGTATTGTCTATGGGTGATGCAGAAATAACCGAAGGGATGATTTCAGATGGTATACTTACAGAAATATCGCCCCTTATACTTGACAATCTGGCGGATTTTGTGCCCGAAGGGGAGATTATCTCAAAATATATGCTTGATGTTCGCGGGATAGATATGAGCTCGGAATTCAGCGATACTGTTACATGGTTTGCTTTGATAGTTGTGCTGATATTTCTTATTGCAAAGCTTGTGCTGTATTATCTCAGACCTATAAAGCACCCCACATACAAGCAGCTTGAAAAGTACGGCGAAGTACATATGGTTGCACAGGATATTGAAACTCAGATAAGAGCCGGAACGGAAGAAGCTTCAAAAAATGAAATAAGAACACCAGACTGGATAATAACCAAGAGGAGCTTTTATCATAAGGTTGAAAAGAATTTTACCGCAAAAGGAAGCTTTAAGTACACACCATATGAAAAATAAATTGAGTGATGTAAAGAGTTTGTTCTGAATCTTTTTTCTATTCTCCGCAAACAACACAGCCACAATACGTTTTTTGTATTGTGGCTGTGTTTCTTATATACTTACTTTTCTATTTTTTCTTTGCCGCCCATATAGGGTACAAGCACATCTGGGATAGTAACAGAGCCATCTGAATTCTGATAGTTCTCAAGAATAGCAGCTACTGTTCTGCCTATTGCAACGCCACTTCCGTTGAGGGTGTGTACAAACTGAGCTTTGTCCTTGGGATTTCTCTTGAATTTTATGTTTGCTCTTCTTGCCTGGAAGTCTTCAAAGTTTGAGCAGGAAGATATTTCTACATATCTGTTGTAGCTGGGCATCCATACCTCTATATCATATTTCTTCGCTGCAGTAAATCCTAGGTCTCCTACACATATTTTTACAACTCTGTAAGGAAGCTTAAGAAGCTGGAGCACCTTTTCTGCATCTCTTGTGAGCTTTTCAAGCTCTTCATAAGAGTTTTCAGGGTCTGCAAACTTAACGAGCTCAACCTTGTTGAACTGGTGCTGTCTGATAAGACCTCTGGTATCTCTGCCTGCGGAGCCCGCCTCTGCGCGGAAACAAGCAGAATATGCCACATGCTTAACGGGAAGGTCTGCTGCATCCAGAATTTCGTCTCTATACATATTGGTGACGGGCACCTCTGCTGTAGGAATAAGGAAATAGTCGGTATTTGCTACCTTGAAAGCATCTTCTTCAAATTTTGGCAGCTGACCTGTGCCTACCATGCTTCTGCGATGAACCATATAGGGAGGGAATATTTCTTTGTATCCGCTTTCCTCAGTATGTGTATCAAGGAAAAAGTTGATGATAGCTCTTTCCAGTCTTGCGCCCAGTCCCTTGTAGTAGGTGAATCTTGCGCCGGTAACCTTGCCGGCTCTCTCTGCGTCGAGAATGTCAAGGTCTGCACCTACATCCCAGTGAGCCTTGGGCTCAAAGTCAAATTTTGTGGGTTCCATAAATTTGCGTATTTCCACATTGTCATCGTCTGTATCTCCGTCCGGTACCTCGCTGTTAGGAATATTGGGAATTGAGTACATAATGTCGTCGATGAGGACGTCAAGCTCTTTAACCTTTTCGTCATCCTGCTTGATTTTGTCGGAAAGCTCTTTCATTTCTGCAAAAATCGGTGTTACATCCTCTCCCGCTTTTTTCATAGCGGGAATTTTTTTGCTTACCTCGTTTTGCTTAGCCTTAATCTGTTCAACCTGATAGAGTATCTCTCTCTTCTGACTGTCCAGCTCCAGGAGCTTGTCTACATCAATATCCATTTTTCTTCTTGCCAATGCGGCCTTAACCACTTCTGGCTGTGTTCTTATAAGTCTGATATCTAACATTTTATCTGTCTCTCCTTAATTAGTTTATCTTATTATAAATGTAAAGCTGTGCTTCTGTCAATGCTTCCTTGTCAATTGATGAAATTTTCTCTGCTGCTTCTTCATTTTTGCCGTCTTCATGAAGCTCCAATGCTTCAATGAGAGTTTTGGTGATTTCATTTTCACTTGTTAATTTTGTGATTTGCTGCTTGTAATCTGTAATCTCTAGCTTTGCTTCTTCAAGCTGCTTGTTGATAACCTTCATGCTGTCGGTGAGGGTCTGATACTGCTCGGTGATTTCTACCAGGTTCTGTTTGATGCCCTGACTCTCTGCAAGCTCTTTTGCATAATTGTTTTGAGTGAGTCCTGCGAACAAAATCAGTACTAACGCAAATGAAAACAGAATCGCAATATACATCAAAAGAAATTTTGTGTTTTTCTTCATTTTCTTATCTCCTATTCTGCTTAAATTATATATGTGCCTGAAAGGCTCAAAATTTGATTTTAAGCGATTTTTCTATTTGAATGACAAGTTATATTACCACACTTCATTTTGTTCATTAGAATTGATGACATTTTGCCATTATTTACCAATATTTTCCAATAATTTGGCAATTCTTTCCAAATCATCGTTGGAATAATAATCTATTGTTATTTTTCCTTTTCCTTTGTTGTTTACAATTTTAACCTTGGTTGAGAATATGTCTGCTATCCTTTTTTCCAATCCTTCATAAGCAAGCATGGTATTTATGTCTTCTTTTTTTGATGGCTGCTTTTTCGCCTCAGGCTTTTTTACAAGCTTTTCCAATTCGCGCACGCTCAGACCGTTTTCAGGAACAAGCTGAGCAAGCTCTGTCTGTAGTTTACTGTTGTCAATACCTGCCAGGATTTTTGCGTGACCGCTCGACAGACTGCCGTTTTCCAAAAGCTCAAGAGCCTCTTTGCTAAGTGAAAGCAATCTTAATGAATTTGCTATGCCGCTCCTGCTTTTTGAAAGCTTTTGTGCGATTTGTTCCTGAGTAAGTCCAAAATCATCCATAAGCTTTTTGTAGCCGAGTGCCTCTTCGACAGGGTTGAGATCCTGCCGTTGGAGATTTTCTATGAGGGACACTTCATAAACCTTCATTTTGTCATAATCCTTGATGATTGCCGGGATTGTCTTTTTGCCGGCGAGCTTTGAGGCTCTCCACCGGCGTTCTCCTGCTATAATTCTGTAATAACCGTTGTCTGATTTATGCACCAGGATTGGAGTTATAACTCCATGCTCTTTTATTGACTCTGACAGCTCGGTGAGGTGGTCATCATCAAATTTTTTTCTTGGTTGACCTGCATTCGGCTCAATATCCATTAGTTTAAGCTCAACAACGGCGTCTTCACTTATTTCCGGAGCTGTTGTTATCGGCTCCGTGGCGGGAAGCAAAACGCCAAGTCCTTTTCCAAGACCTTTTTTTGCCATTAATTTCATCTCTTTTCTGTATGTATTTTGCTGAAATTCTGCATGCATTGTTATTTTGCATGTTTTTGTTCTGCTTTTTATGTTATCGTATAATTTTGCTATTTATTTGCCTTGATCACTTCTCTTGCCAGAGAAAGGTAGCTTTCACTTCCTTTTGATGTACTGTCATATACATTTATAGGCTGACCGTAGCTTGGTGCCTCACTGAGACGCACATTTCTGGGGATGACTGATTTGTACAGCTTGTTTGAGTAAAATTTTTTCACTTCATCTGCAACCTGCATTGAAAGATTTGTCCTTGAGTCATACATTGTAAGAAGTATTCCTTCTATATCTAACTTTGGATTAAGACCGCTTTTTACCAGTCGTATTGTGTTAGTAAGCTGGCTGAGTCCTTCCAGTGCATAGTATTCACATTGTATTGGGATAATTATACTTTCTGCACATACAAATGAATTGAGCGTAATAAGTCCCAATGATGGTGGACAATCTATTATTATAAAGTCATAGTCATCCTTGATAGAAGAGATTGCATTTCTCAGTCGGTATTCGCGGTTTTCTCCGGATACCAGCTCAAGCTCTGCCCCGGCAAGGTCTATGCTTGATGGGCACACCCACAGCTTGTTGTAATCTGTTTTTACAATAATTTCTTTTATATTTGAACCGTTTATTATTGCGTCATAAACGGATATCTCCAGTGCTTCGCGTTCAATGCCGACACCGCTTGTTGCGTTTCCCTGGGGGTCTGTGTCTACAAGCAGAACTTTTTTGCCAAGTGCGGCAAGGCATGAACTAAGGTTGACGGATGTTGTGGTTTTTCCTACTCCGCCCTTCTGATTTGCTATTGCAATACATTTGCCCATAGTTTCACCTCTTTGTTAGATTTATATTGCTTTGCGGATATATTATAACACAAAAATGTTCCACATGGAACATTTTTTGCAAAAAAAATGAGAATTTGTTACTTTCAACAAATTCTCATTAAAAGTTTGTATATTTATATCCGATATTTATGTATGATGTTCCACGTGGAACATTATTTATATATTTTAATATGATATTCATACCGGTCGTCATATTCAATCTCATCGCTTACGCTGTGTATACCGTTACCGCGCATGATAGATACGGCCTTTTTTATAGTATTAGAGAATATCCGCGCATCCTGTGTAGGCGTACTGAAAGAAGTCAGCTTTTTATCTTCGTTACCGGCAAGCATTTTATCTATAAGCTCATCGGTTTGCTTGACATTGAGACTCTTGTTTACTATACTATGAAGAGCTTTAATCTGCAGATCAGTACAGTCAAGGCGCAGCAGGGCACGGGCATGACGTTCTGTCAGATTGTTTTCTGTGAGGATATCGCGTATAACCCTTGGCAGCTTAAGCAAACGAACTTTATTTGCTATAGTTGATTGGTTCTTGCCAAGCTTGATGGCAAGCTGCTCCTGAGTATAACCGAAATTGTTTAAAAGCTTACTGTAAGCTTCTGCCTCCTCCAGATAAGACAAATCGCAGCGCTGTACATTTTCAATAAGAGCCACAAGAGCACTGTCAATATCGGACATTCCTACAATAATCGACGGAACACGCAGCAAGCCTGCAAGAATAGCTGCCCTCAATCTCCTTTCACCGGATATCAGCTCATATAGGTCTCCGCCGAGCCGACGTACCGTAATGGGCTGGATTACTCCGTATAAGCGGATGGACTCTGATAGTTCTTTCAGGTCATCAGGAGAAAAAAGCTTTCGTGGTTGATGGGGATTGGGTCGAATAGATTTGATTGGTAATTGAACGACAGCGCTTGTTCCAGTGTTAAATCTACGTTGTGTGTTGCTGCGTTGAGTTTTTTTCTTTAAAGTGGTTAGTATTTCCATATAAATTCACCTCTGTGCTATTTACAAATTGACAAATCTGCATTTATCCGTTTGTTTACAATTCCATCTTATCACAGTTGACAAAAAAAGAAAAGAATTATTCGTCGGGGTAAATTTACATAAAAAAATAAAAACCGCTCTAAATGAGCGGTTCTTTTGACGGTTTTGGAGCTTTTCTCGGATATTTGGTTGAAGTAGCTGATATTTTTTTTATCATAATCATGTTGTGGTCATAATCGGTATCGGAAATATCATAGTTGATAATTTTTTCTACCCTGCCGCCAAGCAACTTAATTGCTTTCTGAGCAGCTTCCAGTTCCTCAGATGCTTTAGGTCCCTTCATAGCTATAAAGTATCCGCCGACCTTTACAAAAGGGAGACATAGCTCTGACAGGGTTGCCAGATTTGCAACAGCTCTGCTTACGCAAATATCATATTTTTCTCTGTGTTCCTTGTTCACGCCGTAATCCTCAGCTCTGCCATGAAGAGTTGTCATCCCGGAAAGATTCAGAACGGAAATCACTTCATTTAAAAAATTTATTCTTTTGTTGAGTGAGTCCAGCAAGGTAATATTAAGACTGCTGTCATAAAGCTTCATGGGGATACCGGGAAAGCCGGCACCGGTACCGACATCTATAATACTGCTCCCGGGAGCTATTACACCGCTTGTAAATACAGAAATACAGTCCAAAAAATGCTTGAAAGCAACCTCGGATTCTTCTGTAATTGCAGTCAGGTTAATCTTTTCATTCCATTCAATTAACATTTGGTAATATTTACCAAATGTTTTGCTTTTCGCTTTATCAATACCGTTGTCGGTAAGGATCTCGATTATTTTATCCATATATAAACACCTCATTTGTTTGCTTGAAGATAAATGAGCAGTACATTCATGTCAGAAGGAGAAACTCCTGATATTCTTGATGCCTGTCCCACTGATGCGGGGCGGATTTTGTCAAGCTTTTGGCGTGCTTCAAGGCGGAGACCGCTGATTGTTGCATAGTCAATATCTGCGGGAATCAGTCTGCTTTCAAGCTTTTTGAATTTTTCCACCTGCTCTACCTGTTTTTTGATATATCCATCGTACTTTATCTGTATATTTACTTCTTCCTGTATGAATTTGTTAAGCTTTGGTCGAAGCTCGTCTATGGGTGCAAGTGCTTCGTAGCTGAGCTCGGGACGGCGAACCAGCTCACCGAGCTTTATTCCGGATTTAATCGGAGTGCTGTCGTATTGCTCAAGAAGCGAGAGAACTTTTTTTGTTGGTCCGATATTGGTGTGTTCTACCCTTTCTATTTCTTTCTCAATTTTAGCCTTTTTGTCCAGAAAAGCCTCGTATCTTTTATCAGATATAAGTCCGATTTCGTGTCCATGGGGGGTTAGGCGCAGGTCTGCATTGTCCTGGCGGAGCAAGAGCCTGTATTCACTGCGGGAGGTCATCATTCTGTAGGGCTCGTTGGTACCCTTTATGGTCAGGTCGTCTATAAGTGTTCCGATATAACTCTCGCTTCTGTCAAGGACAAAAGGCTTTTTGCCGAGAATTTTGCGCGCAGCATTTATTCCGGCTATCAGTCCCTGGGCGGCAGCTTCTTCATAGCCTGAGCTGCCGTTAAACTGTCCTGCTCCATACAGACCGCTGTAGTCCTTGAATTCAAGAGAAGCGTTGAGCATGGTCGAATCACAGCAATCGTATTCTATTGCATATGCGGTTCGCATCATCTTGGCATTTTCAAGCCCTGCCACAGAGTGAAGCATCTGCAGCTGTATATCCTCAGGCATACTTGAAGAAAAGCCCTGAATATACATTTCCTCGGTATTGAGCCCCATAGGCTCTATAAAAAGCTGGTGTCTTTCTTTATCCTTGAATCTTTCGATTTTTGTTTCTATAGAAGGACAGTATCTGGGTCCTATGCCTTCTATTACGCCGCTGTATATGGGAGAACGTTCCAGATTATCCATTATTATTTTGTGGGTTGTTGGATTGGTATAGGTAAGGTAGCAAAGAACCTTGTTCTCCCCTATTTTCTCAGTTTCAAAAGAAAAGGGTGTGATATCCTCATCGCCTTCCTGAACCTGCATTTTTGAAAAATCAATACTGTTGCGGTTTACACGTGCAGGGGTTCCGGTTTTAAAACGGAAAAGCGGAATACCTGCCTTTTTAAGACAGTCGGACAGACCGTTTGAAGGAAATATACCATCGGGACCGCTGTCGTAGGCGTAATCACCAATTATAACCTTGCCCTTAAGAAATGTTCCGGTTGCCACAATTGCCGCTTTTACCTCAAATCTTGCGCCGAGATGGGTTACTACAGCCTGTACACAATTGTTTTTGTCGAATTCTATGTCAGTAATTTCGGCTTGTTTTATATCAAGATTGGGCTGGTTTTCAAGAACATGCTTCATTTCTTCCTGGTATTTTCTGCGGTCTGACTGTACTCGCAGTGAGTATACTGCGGGTCCCTTTCCCTTATTCAGTATACGTGACTGTATAAAGGTTTTGTCGGCAACCTTGCCCATCTCACCGCCAAGAGCATCTATTTCGCGGACAAGATGTCCTTTTGCAGTTCCGCCTATGCAGGGATTGCAGAACATATTTGCAATTGAATCCAGATTTATGGCAAACATAATTGTTTTTGCCCCCAGTCTTGACGATGCCAATGCCGCTTCACAGCCGGCGTGACCTCCGCCGATAACTGCTACGTCATATGCTCCTGCTTCATAAGTGTTCAAAATACACACCTCCTACTTTCCGAGACAGAAATTGTGGAAAATTTTATCCACAACCTCTTCGTTTACTGTAAGTCCCACAATTTCTCCCAGGGAAGAAATTGCATTTTCTATATCTATTGATATCATATCCTGAGGGATGTTGTTTTCAAATGCGTCTTTGGCAGCTTTGGCATAGCCCAGAGCATTGATAAGAGCGTCCTTGTGGCGGATGCTGGTGATTATGTTGCTGTTGTCTGTGCCGATTGAGCCCATATCAAAAAGAGCTTTTACTGTTTTTTCCAGCTCTTCAATACCTCTTGAATGGTGAACAGAGAACATAACCGTGTTTGTGAATTTATCTGCTATGAGCTGCGGATCAAATGCACATCCGTTCTCAGTTTTGTTGACGATCGCTATTACTTTTCTGTCATCAAGGTTATCCATAATAAATCTGTCGTTTTCATCCAGTTCCTTCTGTCCGTCAAGCATAAATAGTACAAGGTCTGCCTCAGACATATATTTTTTTGATTTGTCTACTCCGATATTTTCGATAATATCATCGGTATCACGTATGCCTGCTGTGTCTATTATGCGAAGTGCTATGTCTCCCAGATTGATATATTCCTCTATAGCATCACGGGTGGTTCCCTCTATATCGGTAACAATGGCTCTGTCCTCTCCGCTCAGCAGGTTGAGCAGGCTGGATTTGCCCACATTAGGCTTGCCCACAATGGCGGTCATGATGCCGCTCTGTATAAGCCTGCCTCTGTCGGCTGTGTCAAGAAGCTTTTTCATAGAGCTGCAGCTTTCATCAAGAAGCGCAAGAAATTCGCCGTCACTTAAGGGCTCAAGGTCCTCGTCGGCATAGTCGATTAGTACCTGAATATGCGCAAGGAGAGAAAGGAGCTTATCCCTGATGGAGTTTATCTCCTTGGAAAGCCTTCCCTCAAGCTGATTTACCGCTATTGTATGAGTAAGGCTTGTTTTTGAGCCAATGATATCCATTACTGACTCTGCCTGACTTAAATCCATACGCCCGTTCAGGAATGCGCGCTTGGTAAATTCGCCGGGGGATGCCATTACAGCCCCTGCTTCCAGTGTGCGGGCAAGTATGAGCTTTGTGCTTATTATTCCTCCGTGACAGTTGATTTCAACAACGTTTTCCCCGGTATAGGTATGAGGTGCTTTCATTACTGATACAAGCACCTCGTCCAGTATAGTTCCGTCTGCGGCTGTTATATGTCCGTAGTTTATTGTGTGGGATTTTACAGCTGTGAGCTTTTTGCCTTTGGGGCTCACATAGATTTTATCTGCAATTTCCATAGCATTGCTTCCGCTTATGCGGATAATGGATATACCGCCCTCACCCTGTGGGGTTGATATTGCGGCAATTGTTTCGTCAAGCAGCATATTATCACTCTTTCTGTTTTGTAAAAATAAAAAGGGCACGCAATATTATATAAATACATTGCAAGCCCTTTCACAGCTTAAGAATATTTAAAATTATTTTTTGAGGGCAATAACAACCTTACGGTTCACACCCTGACCTACACTGTAGGTTGTAACCTTTTCATCATTCTGGAGTGTTGCATGAATGATTCTTCTTTCATAAGCATTCATGGGCTCCAGTGTGGTGTTTCTGCCGGTTCTTACAACTTTGCTTGCCAGCTTGTAAGCAAGGCTTTCGAGGGCTGCATTTCTCTTTGATCTGTAGTTCTCGGTGTCCAGAGAAACCTTCATAAACTCATCATCGCCTCTGTTTACCACAAGGCTTGTAAGATGCTGGAGTGCATCGAGGGTTTCCCCTCTTTTGCCGATAACGATGCCCATGTCGGGACCGGACAGTTCGATATCAAGACCATCTTCTGTCTTTTTTACATCAACATTGACTTCTTCATTTGTAATGGCGAAAAGACCGTTTAAAAACTCTTCTGCTCTTCTTGCGGGATTGGGGAGCAGTGTAACCTTTACAACAGCGTTTTTGTTACCTATTCCTAAAAATCCTTTTGAACCCTCTTCGATAATTTCAATCTCCACTTCATCTGCTGTGGCGTTGAGTTCTGCAAGAGCTGCTGCAATTGCTTCGTCTTTTGTTTTTGCACTTTTTTCTACGCTAAGCATTTTATGTTAACCTCTCTTTTTCTTCTTCTTTTTATTGTATCTTGCATCTTTTTCAGCTTTTTTTTCTGCTATGACAGCATCCTGGGCTGCAATTTCACTTTCAAGCTTTTTCTTAAAATATCCGTTGAGAACGACTGTCTGTAGAATGGATACTATGTTTGATATTGTCCAGTATACACCCAGTGTTGCAGGGAGAGTAAAGGTAATCCACAGTGTCATAAGAGGCATCATGATTGACATGGTCTTTGTCATGCTTTCTGCGGAATTTGCTGAACCTGCGTTTGACTTCTGGTCGGGAGAAAGGACTCTTTCTTTCTTGACAACTCCGTTTTCGTCAGTTTTTTGCTCTTTTTTCTTATTACCGCTCATCATGGTTGTAACCTTGCTGGTGAGGTATGTAGTAACACCCGCAAGTATAGGAATAATCCAGATAAGCGAGGGATCTGAAATGGAAGGTGTTGCAGAAATATCAAGACCCAGGAAATCAAAGTTAATCAAGTCATTTGCTTTTGCAATAAGAATCTGAGCCTGTGCAGCTGCCTTTCCTGATATTTCACCGAATTTTTCAACATACTGTGTTGTAAGAGCAGTAACCTGGTCTTCCGACATATGGAGCATATAAGTCAGAGGGCTATATATAACTCTGTACAGACCAAAGAGTATAGGAAGCTGAATAAGGAGAGGGAGACATCCGCCCATGGGATTTACCCCGTATTCCTTGTAAAGCTTCATGGTTTCCTCACTTAGCTTTTGCTGGTCGCTGGCATATTTTGCCTGGATTTCAGCAAGCTTTGGCTGAACCTGCTGCATTTTTGTAGTGGATTTTTGCTGCTTGAGACCAAGCGGCAGAAGTAGTGCTTTAATAAGCAATGTAAATATAATCAGTGACCATCCGTAGTTTTGTACAAAACTGTAGATGAAGCCGAGTATATATCCCAGCGGGATAGTAATCAGTGTTTTAAACAAGTGTGTTTACCTCCTATTTAAGTGGATCGTAGCCGCCCTCATGAAAAGGATGGCATTTCAGTAATCGTCTTAAAGCCAGATAACTTCCCTTAAACGCCCCGTACTTTTCCACAGCCTCAAGGGCATATTGGGAACAGGTTGGAGCAAATCTGCAACACGGTTTTTTATAAGGCGATATACACTTCCTGTAAAAGGTAATCATCCAAATAAGTATCTTTTTCATGTTAAATCAGACTTTCTGAAGCAATATTCCATGGATTTTTCAACATCCTGCAATTCTGCGTTCTCCATGGCGGAACGGGCAACAAAAATAATATTGTAGCCATTTTTCAGCCCGGGTTGATATTTCTGCCAGCAAACCCTTATAAGGCGCTTGGCATGGTTTCTGTCCACAGCTTTTCTCAGCTTGGACACATTAATGCCGAGCTTGTTTACGGGGGTACGATTTTTTACATAATGGAGCACCAGATATGATGAAACTATTTTTTTACCCCTCTTGTAAGCATACCTGAACTCCCGGTTTTCTTTAACAGTACCTTTCACAATACCCTCCGGCAATCCAATCAATTCTTCAGGTTTGAAAAATTAAGAAAAAGACCACATGCGAGGTGTGGTCTTCTCAGTCAGATTAAGCTGACAATACTTTTCTACCCTTTAATCTTCTACGAGCCAGTACCTTTCTGCCGTTAGCATCGCTCATTCTCTTTCTGAAGCCGTGAACCTTACTTCTGTGTCTTACGTTTGGCTGATATGTTCTTTTCACAAATAACACCTCCTTAAATAGCACTTTGTCATATCAAAAGTGCACTGCCCGCAAGCGGACATCACTTAATTGTTTTGATAGGCTAAAAACCATTAAACATTATATAACATTTTTTTGCATTTGTCAATACCAAAATATTATAACTTTTTATTGAGTAAAAATCAAGTCAATTTACAACTTTTGTGGAAATTCACTTGTTTTTAGCTGAGTTTTGCATATAATTGTCGGTTGATTTATAAAAAATGTCAAAATCAGCCCCTTTTGTACAGGCTATTGAGCCTTGCATATTTTTTTCTGTCTATAGAATCAAGCTGTTCCTTTGTTATTCTGTACTGCCAGTTTCCTTCTGCTCTGCCGGGTACATTAAGCCGCGTGTCGGAGCCGTAGCACAGCAGATCCTGTATGGGCATGATAACCACGCCAGCATTGCCGGCAAACATGGTGCGGATTATAGAATCGTAGCATTTATCCCAGTTTTCATCCTTATAGCCGCAGTATTCCAGCAGATATTTTCTCTGAGCATCGTTTAGCTCCCACACATATCCCAGAAGAGTGTTGTTATCATGAGTGCCGGTATAGGCGATGCAGTTGTTTGGGTAGTTGTGAGGCAGATGCGGTGTATCATCGTTGCCGAGAAAACCGAATTGCAGCACTCTCATGCCGGGGAAGCCGCTGTATTCCACCAACTCTTCCACCTCTCGGGTGATGTCGCCCAGGTCTTCGGCAATAATCAGCTTGTCGCCCTTGATTTCATTCATTTTGTCCACAAAGGCTTTTCCGGGGCCGGGCATCCATTTGCCCTCTCTGGCAGTTTTGGCATTTCCGGGGATACTCCAGTAGGATTCTATACCGCGGAAATGGTCTATCCTTACTGCATCAAACAGGGTGAACATATGCTTCATTCTGTCCTCCCACCACTTGAAGCCGTTTTTCTCCATTCGTTTCCAATTGTAGAGAGGATTTCCCCAAAGCTGACCGTCCTCGCAGAAATAATCCGGAGGTACTCCTGCTACTGCAGAGCATTTGTTTTCACTATCAAGCAGGAAATTTTCTTTGTTACCCCAGACATCGCAGCTGTCGAAGGAAACATATATGGGGATGTCCCCTATTATCTTAATCCCCTTTGAGTGGGCATAATCGGTTATTTCCTTCCATTGTGCGAAAAATTCAAACTGTATGAATTTCCACATAAACAGGATGTCGCTATCAACCTTATTCACGGTCCACTGTGTCCATTTCTTATCGCCGTTTGCAGCTTTAAGGCTCATAAATGTGCAGACCTGATTGAGATATTCGTTATTTTCTATGAATTTTTCTATTTCATCTTTGTTTTTTGCTCTTTTTGATGCGGCAAAAAGTAGCTTTAATCTGGTCTGTGCCAGTCTTTCGTATTCACAGACATAGGGTGTTTTCTGCTTGTATTCTTCAAGCTCTGATTGGGTAACAAGTTCTTTTTCATGCAGCACTTCAAGGTCTATAAAATACGGATTGCCTCCAAAAGCTGAGTATGACTTATAGGGGGAATTGCATTCGTCAATCATGCAGAAGGGCAAAACCTGCCAATAGCTGAATCTGCATTCTGCGAGAAAATCTATAAAATACTTTGCATTTTTGCCGAAGCTTCCTGTTGAATAATCTCCGAAAAGAGATGAAATATGCATAAGCACACCGCTTGACCGTTTCATTGCTTTCCTGCCTTTCTTAATTATTTAAAAAATTCTCCTTTTATGTAAATCATACACTCAGTCAGCCGACTCTGATGCAATTTCTTCAGGAGTTTTCGGTGCTATCTCATTTCTCCAATAATATTGCACATATCGAAATTTATTTAATTTTTCCAGAGCTGCTTCGGAGGGATACTGGGTAAAGACCCCATTTTCTCTATAAAGACCTATGCCGGTAAGTATATCAATTTTTTCGCGCAATTCGTTGGTAGCTTTAATAAATTCATTGCCTTCCCATCCGTTTGTTTCAAACACCTTATTCATAAGATACATTATACTGAAGTCTCCGCCGTGACCGATTGCAGGATTGCCGCTGATTTCTTTGGCAGCCTTATTGGTATAGATTATATACGGAGTGAAAAAATAATTGTATATACCATCGTCATTGCTGTATTCCAAATTAATTCCCAGCTCTCTGTACACATAGGATTCGTCGCCGAGCCAGGGGTTGTGGTCGCCGAAGAGCACCAGCATAACAGGTTCATCTATAGCTTCTATTTTATCAATCATGGTTTTCAGAGCGGTAAGTGTCTTTTCAATACCCGCAAGATAATTGTTTATAATATAGTAGCCTCCATCGGACAGGCTTTCGGTTTGTTTTACATATTCAATTCCGTTTTCCAGAAATTCTGAATTGTACGGCCCGTGGTTCTGATAACTTACAGAGAAATTAAAATACGGCTTTCCGGTGGTTTTATTTTCATCAAAGCTTTTCAGTATGTCTTCAAAGAAATATTTATCCTCCAGTATAGTGTCTCCGTTGTTAGGATTATTGTTGTAAAGCTCCGAATATCCTGTTTCGTGAAATTTGTAGCTATCAAATCCAAGAAATTTGTTTACCAGGTCGCGTTTGTAGAACCATTTGTTACCCGGATGACCGCCTTCAACGGTATAGCCTTGCTGTTTCATATAGTGAACATATGAATTTGTAGGACGGCGATAGTCTGACTGGTAGGAAAAACCTGTCAAAAAAGAATGCTCGGATTTTATTGTCCCTCCGCCGAACACATTGGTGAAGACTTGTCCGTACAAGCATTTTGATCTCAGCTCGTAAAGGTATCTGTAAGGGTTGTTGGTAAATTCAATGGTGTCAAATTTGGAGAAATCATTAAATGATTCAAGCATTATTGATATAACATTTATTTTTTTGCCCTCCGGGATATTATCGTAGGAGTATGTTGCAAGAGCTTTTTGTGCCTCCTCTTTAGTGTAACCGGCAGGGGTGGGCTCGAATATACTGTTAATGCTGTGGAGAAAAGAATATACAAAGCCTCTTGATGTAAATTGGTCGTTAAATTCAAGTGCATTCATAAACTGATTACGGATAATGTTTTCTGTTTTTGAATATACAGTCCCGCTAAGATATATAGGACTTAGAATGGAGACCATTATACCGGCTGAAGCTACTATGCCTATCAGCCGCACCAAAGGTTTTTTAATACGGTAAGTCAACAGCGACCTCGCCTTAATAACGCCCGCAATTATCAGCACTATAGCAAATAAAAAAAAGGGATGCAACGAAAAAACGTATCTTTGCCCTATGTTCATAGCTTCGTTTATAAGACTGAAATCCGTTGCCGTAAAGGGGTCGTTTCGAATCATTATCTTGAGATAATTAACAGTCGTCATAAGCATTGTTATAAGAGCGGACAGCAAATATGCCAGCCATATCCTGTTGGTAATAAAACCAAAAAACAGTGTCAGGAGCAGTATTGGTATAAGATTGATGAGTACGATGACCGGATTCTGGAAATACGACAAAAACACTCCGATATGACCGTAAACCGTTATTGCGGTAGCGTAAAGGCTAAGCCCGGTGATTATTAAGGACCATATTATAATTCCGATTATGGAGGATTTTAAACTGTTTTGTGGAGTTTTTAACAAATTTTTTATTTTCATGATAATTCACTCTTATTCTATTAATAACTATATAATATTTTATCACTATTGTATTTTTTTGTCAACCGGATTGATTTTTTTGGGAATGAAGAGAAATCTTCTCTGTTGACAAGTCGGGCCTTATGGTATATAATATCTGTTGAAAGTATATAATATGCTATATATTCTCGGGGGGCGTAAAGGTTTCGACGGGGATTTTGAACTAAGAAGAGCGAGTAGTGGCGGGCACCACTTAAAAAGCCTAAACTTAAATATAAAAGCTAACGATAATTTAGCATACGCTGCCTAATTAAAGGCAGCCGTTCTATCCGGGCAGACCGCGGCCGGGAATAGAGCGTCATTCTGCGGTGAACGTGAGCAGTCAAAGCTTTGAGGCTGCCATGAACAATGAAGCTACCGATTTATAAAGCTTGTCTGTGAGCTTTATATTGAGGGAATGTTGATCACAGACTGCACTCGGAGAGCTTTTTAGGAATGAATTTTCGGACAGGAGTTCGATTCTCCTCGTCTCCACCACATAAAAACACGCTACGGCAAAGCCGTGGCGTGTTTTTATGTGTGTCGACTCATAGAAAATCGGATTTTATAAGATTATGGTACTAAATACATTATTTTCCATCTATCAAATAATCGTAACTGACATTAAAGATTTGTTTTAATGCCTGAAGTTCAAAATCGGTGACATATCTTTTATTTGTTTCAATTCGTGTTATGACATTTTTATCCATATCAATCCCAATAAGTTGCAGTTCCCTTGCCAAATCCCGTTGCGACATATTCTTTTGATTACGTAATTGTTTCAATCTTTCACCTATAAGATTTTTTCCATTTGCGTTAGTTCTCTGTTTCATGAAAATCACCACACTGTAATTTGTCTCATTTTTAACACTTTATGTGTTGATTTTACTGCATAATTGTGTTATAATCGGTTGTAAAAATGAGACAAAAAATAGAACTGGTGATAAAATGGACATAAAACTTGAATTGTTACAAAACGACATATATGACTATATCAGAAACTTATTTGAAACTCATACTCCCGATACGAGCAAGCTTGCAGACACTGCTGCTACAATGGCTTTAAGCGAAATAAAAATGGTTATAGGAAATGATGAATTATCTGATTTTGACGTAGTTGAGAAAATAGTATGCATTTTAGAAGATTATAATATAAACTGCGGCGGCAGACATGATTTCTAAAATATTATGTTGTATTTTTAATAATTTAATGATATAATATTTTAAACGGGAGTTTTTTAAGGAGTGAAAGATATGTCAGACAGAGAAAAAGCGATTAGTATAATTGATTCAATTCCTGATTCACAGGTATGTTATGTATTGAATATGCTACAAAATTTCAAAGCTGCTTTAGACGAAGCTGCTGATGATACATTTTGCGAACATCTGTATGCTGATTATATTGAAGATAACGATACCCAAAAAGATGAGGGTATGCCTATCGAACAGTTTGCAGAAAGTCTGGGAATTACACTGTGAAATAACAAAATAATTATATTAAAACGTGCAAGAAAGTTTATTGAAAAACAAACTCCTAAAATGCAGAAAAAAATATTAAAAGCGGTATACAATCTGTCCAACGGAGATACAAAAATGCTGAAAGGTCATAAAGATGTTTTCAGATTACGTATTGATAATGTAAGAGTTATATATACTGTCAACCATGATATAGTTACAATAACAGTGATTGATGCTGGCGGCAGAGGTCAGATTTATAATAATTATTGATTAATACATTAGTGAAAGTCTGAAAGTGGATTTCATCTCCACCACTCAGTAACACGTCATGGCAAAACGTCATGGCGTGTTTTTTGGTGCGTGCTGATAAAAGAGAATCGAACTTCGAAAGGTTTGCACAAAGAAAAACAGTCCGGTGGACTGTTTTCCGTGCAAAGATAAGTTGTGGGTGCCGAGAGCATGAAGCAGAGCGGAATGCTATGGGTCGCAACTTATATTAAGCTGAGATAGGCTTGATGATTCTCCGAGTCGACATTCTGATTACTTTTCTTTTATGTTTAAATCCAATATATAATCAATAGAAACATTATAAAGTTTGGCAAGCTTAATAAGCATTGAAACAGGGATTTCACGAATACCGCGTTCGTATCTCGCATATACCTGACGATTACACATAAGATAATCTGCAACTTGTTGTTGCGTTAAATCATTATCGATTCTCAAATCATGTATTCTCTTGAAAAACATTGAAATCACCTCTTGACTTCAATGTTACCATATGGTATTATTTTATTACATTTTTGGTACTATATAGTACCAAAGCTCATGAGTGAAAGGTGATAAAATGGACATAAAACTTGAATTGTTACAAAACCACATATATGACTATATGAGAAACTTATTTGAAACTCATGCTCCCGATACGAGCAAGCTTGCAGACACTGCTGCTACAATGGCTTTAAGCGAAATAAAAATGGTTATAGGAAATGATGAATTATCTGATTTTGACGTAGTTGAGAAGATAGTATGCATTTTAGAAGATTATAATATAGACTGCGGCGGCAGACATGATTTCTAAAATATTATATTGTATTTTGAAAGGAAGTTTTTTTATGAGGTGAAGGATAGTCAGACAGAGAAAAAGCGATTAGTATAATTGATTCCCAGGTGTTAAATTTAATAATTATTTTAAAATTACCTCTTGAAAACCTACTAAACATATGTTATTATAGTAATATAAAATAGCAAATGATACTGCAATAACGAGGTGTGTTTTATGAAAATATCTACAAAAGGGAGATATGCTTTGCGTATGCTGATAGATCTTGCAGAGCATAATAACGATGGTTTTATTGCTTTGAAGGATATTGCAGAGAGACAAGGCGTTTCAAAGAAATATCTTGAACAGATAGTCCCCATTTTAAATAGATCCGATATTCTGCAAACTAACCGTGGTTTTCAGGGAGGGTATAAGCTGGCTCAATCTCCGAGTAAATATACAATAGGAACTATTTTGCGCCTGACGGAAGGCAGTCTTGCGCCTGTTGCCTGTCTTGACCAAAATCCAATCCAGTGTGAACGCAACAGTGGATGTGTAACTCTTCCAATCTGGCAGGGATTAAATAAAGTAATAAACGATTATCTTGATAATATTACATTGCAGGATATATTAGACCGGCAAAAAGAACTCTATTCCAATGATTATATGATTTAACACGAAAACAGACAGAGACCGTAAAAGCCTCTGTCTGTTACTTTTTGTATTCATAAATTACTGATTACTAACATTAATTATTCTGAAAACATTGGTGTGGATAAATATCTGTCACCTGTATCCGGAAGCAGGGCTACAATAATTTTTCCTTTGTTTTCAGGACGTCTTGCAAGCTCTGTAGCCGCAGAAATGGCAGCACCAGATGAGATACCTACAAGTAAGCCTTCTTTTTTTGCAAGGATTCTGCCAGCTTCAAAGGCATCCTCATTTTCAATTGTTAAGATCTCATCATAAATCTGGGTATTGAGTGTATCTGGTACAAAGCCTGCACCAATACCCTGAATCTTATGAGGACCGGCTGTTCCTTTAGAAAGTACAGGTGAACCCGCCGGCTCAACTGCAACAATCTTAACATTGGGATTTTGTGATTTTAAATATTCTCCTACACCGGTTACTGTGCCGCCGGTACCAACGCCTGCAACAAAAATATCTACCTTTCCGTCTGTATCCGCCCAGATTTCCGGACCTGTTGTATTTCTATGCGCCGTTGGATTTGCCTCGTTGGTAAACTGGCTTGGAATAAAGCTGTTTGGAGTTTCTTCTGCCAGTTCCTGAGCCTTTGCAATGGCACCCTTCATGCCGTTTGCTCCTTCTGTCAGAACAAGCTCTGCACCGTATGCTTTCAGCAGATTTCTTCGTTCAACACTCATTGTCTCCGGCATGGTAAGTATGATTTTATAGCCTCTTGCAGCCGCTATTGCCGCAAGACCGATACCTGTATTACCACTGGTAGGCTCGATAATAACGGAATCAGGCTTTAAAAGTCCCTTTGCTTCCGCATCATCAATCATAGCTTTGGCAATTCTGTCCTTTACACTTCCTGCTGGATTAAAATATTCCAATTTTGCAAGAATTGTAGCGGAAAGCTCCTTGTTTTTTTCGTAGTTTTTAAGTTCTAACAGCGGTGTACCGCCCACTAAATCTGTAATGCTTTCATATATTTTCATAGAGAATCGCTCCTTTTTGGTTTAATATAAATAATGGACTGTTTTTATATTAGCCGAAAGATGCCGGGATTGCGCTGTTTAAGGCGGGCTCGGTTTATGCTCTTTCGAATAGATCTCAGCGACAACATCGCTCTTTATTACGTATGATGCACATAAAATACACCTCCACATTTCCTACAATGCCTACCTATTTTATAGGCTATATTATACCACCACTATTCCAATTTGTCAATACCTTTTTTTGTAAATTTCTATTAAAATTACTTTTGTTTTCAATTCACTGTATTGACAAAATTAGATTTTAGGCATATAATTCTTATTAAATATATAGGCATTATATATTTTTGCTGTCTGCCCTTGAAAGAAATATATTGTTTATTGCCAATAATAAACGAAGGCAGTGAAGATGCTGCGAATGCCGTGGAGGTTTTGAGCATAGTGTAAAGTTGGCAGGTTATAATATTGAGATAACAATAGGTAATGTGAAAAAGGAGTGATAACACAGTGAATACTAAAGCTGTTATAGCGATGAGCGGCGGAGTGGATTCGAGCGTTGCTGCATTTCTTACTAAGAATCAGGGCTATGATTGTATAGGTGCAACAATGAAGCTTTTTCATAATGAAGAGATTTGCATTCCTCGTGAAAAGTCCTGCTGTTCTTTAGAAGACGTAGAGGACGCCCGCAATGTTGCACATTCTCTTGGTATCCCCTACTATGTTTTTAACTTCACAGATAGATTTCGTGAGGATGTCATTGATCGTTTTGTGAATGCTTATGAAACGGGTGCTACACCAAATCCTTGCATTGACTGCAACAGATATCTGAAATTTGATAAGCTGTTTTTAAGAGCACAGGAACTGAATTATGATTATGTTGTAACCGGACATTATGCACGGATTGAATATAATGAAAATTCAGGGAGATATCTTCTAAAGAAAGCGATTGACGAAACAAAGGATCAAAGCTATGTCCTTTATTCCATGACTCAGGATCAGCTCGCTCATACTCTTTTTCCTCTGGGCTCTTTGAGAAAAACGGAGGTGCGGAAAATTGCAGAACAAAACGGTTTTGTTAATGCAAAAAAACATGACAGTCAGGATATTTGCTTTGTACAGAGCGGAACGTATGGAGAATTTATAAAACAATATACCGGAAAACATTATCCCTCAGGCAATTTTGTTTTGAAAAACGGTACTGTTTTGGGTAGGCATAAAGGTATTATTAACTATACAGTCGGGCAGCGCAAGGGACTTGGAATAGCATATGAAGAGCCTCTGTATGTAACTGAAATAAATACGGCTGATAACACAGTTATTCTTGGTACAGACAGAGATTTGTATTCTAAAACAATTACCGCAAATAAAGTTAATTTGATTTCGGTGGAAAAAATCGAAAGGCCTATCCGTGTGAAAGCAAAAGTACGTTATCGCCAGACAGAACAACCGGCGACTGTAATACAAACGGGCGATGATTCAATCACGGTGGAATTTGATGAGCCGCAAAGAGCCATTACAAAAGGACAGGCGGTTGTATTATATGACGGTGATATTATCGTAGGCGGTGGAACAATACAGTAATAAAATCCTGTGAAAATGGAAATGCTATTTTAGCCGAAGCAACCAACACTAAAGGCGGTTTTATAATATAAATTTTGGTTTATACATTGTTAAAATACTCGGAAATATTGTTATCATATTCCCTGCGTTTTTGCCTTGTATAAACCCAAATTTATTATTCTAAAACTCTGTTAGACCTCAAAGGCGAGAATTTCTGAGCAAATTTTGGTGCGGAGGGTGCAGTAAGGCTGTCGCTTTATAAAGACAACAAGCCAAAAGTTGCCGAAATTTCAACCTTTGAGGCGTCTTAAGTATTGCTTGCTTCGGCTATATCAAACAAAAAGGAGTATTTCTTATGATAGAACAGGATACAGTAAAGCTTTTGAGAGAATGTGATGCAGGTATAGAAATGGGCGTAGCTTCAATCAATGATGTTATGGAATTTGTAAGTGATAAGGATTTTGAAAAGTATCTCGGCAATTGCAAAAATCAGCACGAAAAATTGGGCGAGGAAATAGAATCTCTGCTGAACAGCTATAATGATGACGGAAAATCCGCCAACCCCATAGCCAAGGGTATGTCATGGATGAAAACTAATACCAAGCTGACCTTTGATGAATCTGACAAAACCATTGCTGACCTGATAACCGACGGATGCAATATGGGCATAAAAAGCCTGAACAGATATCTGAATCAGTATAAGGCGGCTGACGAAAAATCTAAGGATATAACAAAACGACTTATAAAGCTTGAGGAAAGATTGGCTGTTGATATACGGAAATATTTATAATCACAAAGCAAAAAATCCCGGATAGCGGGATTTTTTGCTTTATACAGTATGAAATTATCCTTGTCTATACCACACCTCCCCGACCTCATTTACATCAGCTAGCTTACCGATAAGCCTGTTCCCGTCTGTCACAAGTATGACTTTACCGCCGATTTTGTTTATCATGCGCTTAAAATAATGCCAGTAAATTTTATCCAGACCAACTCCTGTAAATTCCGGTGAGTTTTGAGCGGCAAATCTGTCAGCGGCAGCCTTGGTTGGAAACAGCAGGGGTGCCTTGGTATTCGGCTCGGCATAAGTATCGCCGGTGTTCTCGTCTCCTTTAAAGCGCATCAGCACAAACAGTGGAGCTTGCAGTGTGCTCTTTTGAGGCAGAGCGGCAAGTATTTTGTAATATTCCCGGGGTTTTATGCACAGTGCGCTGTCCCCGAGGATTTTTCCTGCCGGGGCAAACAGTTGAAAAAGTGAATCATTTTTCATGATTTCTTCCCAGGTCCGGTTAAGCAGCAACACAGATATCCCTTTGAAATAGCTGATCATTTCGAGCTCGCCGTCAAGATGGGAAAAGAGCTTCAGAAATTCTCGGTTATCCGCCTGATAAAATTGGCTGCCAAGAGAAAAGTTTTTTATTAACTCATCCTTTATGATACTAAGGGTCGGAAACACAAAAATTCTTTCAGGCTCACCGCGGATACAGAAAAACAGCATACTTACATCCGCTTGTCTGCACAATGCTCTGAGCTCACCTGTATACACGGTACCATGCTTCTGCGCTCGTCTAAGCCATTGATAACATTCTTCGGCTGTGCGTATAATAACTGTAAGCAGCTTTCCCTGAGTATCAAAATACCGTGGAGTCTTTTTGTCTTTCCCGTATTCCGGCATGGTTATGCATACAGAAATGCATTTTTCAATCCTTGAGTTCAGCCTGTCAGCATCTGTTTCTTCGCTGATATATGTTTTTTCGTGAGCTATCAGATAGAAATTTTTTTCATTCAGCAGGTTTTGCACCTGTTTTAATACAAGAAACACATCTGCTTCTGTTTGCTTTTGCCCGATAATACGCTTTGGTTGCAGCATGGTCGGCTCAAACAGGCTTACGGATTTAAGCATTCGCTGTGTCATCTCATTTTCAATGAAATCAGATGTGAGCTTTATGCCGGTATCCCGGGCATCTTTTATGTAGGGCTTGATATATATGAAGGCATTTTCTGCAACTTCGATAAAATTCTCAAAGGATAAATTGTCCTGACTCGGTACTCCGTTTTCAATGTATGCATTGAGTGCGGATGTCAGCCTTGTATCCGGCGAATATGCACCCTGCAGATATTCTGCCATAAGCTTGGTTTCAGTAAGGGCAGATGCCGGCATAAGTATATTCATGGCATAGGAGCATAGCATAAAGATGTGGGCTTTCTTCTCGCGGTAGGTCAGATTTGCCCTGTGTACGGGCATCATTGCCGTATAAAACATCTGATATTCCTCTGGGCGGCTGGCAAGGCTGCGGAGCAAATGTTCTCTGCCCATGTGTTCTTCAAGAGTGAGCAGCTCAATGTTATTTGCAAAAATTTCCTGTATCTGCCTGGTATGCTCGTGAATAAGTCTTGCTCTGTCAGTACAGCTTGTGCTGTAGCCCTGCTCCTCCGCCAGCATTGCTTCTGCAAGGAAAAAGCTTTCCAGGCAGCCGAGAGTAGTGCTTGTGCTGAGTGCAGCATGTCCCTGCTCATGCAGAAATGTGCCTGCCATTGACTGTGTCTCTAAATTATCTGCAAGGTTCAGATATATTCTTCCTCCCTCGCAGCTGTTGTATGAGCCTAATATAGTTGTCATTTTGTTCATCCTCCAATCAGATATGCCCATGTATTTTCGTCTGTCATTTCCGAAACACATTGCATAATATCATTTTCTGTTGTTCGTTTTTCGGCTTTTAGCGCACTTCCGAAATCTTTTCCAAAAGGGTCATAAGGTCTTTTGGGCGCGGCAGAAAATATGTGCTCACTTTCTTTGATAATTGAGCTGCTACGGTTGTTAAGTAGAGCATATATCATATGCGTAGGGATAAAATGGGTTTTGTCAAGGGCGTCATACCATTGGTAACCATCTGAAAAAGCCGGTAATACATAAAAGGATTTAAGCTTGTTTTTTAAGAGATCATCGAGCTGATTACGTTCAATTTTCCATGCAAATTCTCTGCTTCCGGTGACAATGGGTCTTTTGTACTGGGTCAGGAAAATGTGTCCTTTGCTGAGCTCATAGCCAAAGTCAAAGCCCAGCTACTTTTCGCGAAGCTGCGTAATGCTAAAGGGATATACCTTTTTGCCGTAATTTGTGCTGAAATACTGTATCAGATTAAATGTAATACATGCTTCATAGTATTTTTCCGGCGGTGTGTCATATAGATTTATCATAAGTCCTCCTGTATATACTGTTGTTTTTGGGATAGCTGTAATAGTGTATAAAGTGACATTTTATAACTACTGTGGCATCATCGTATCTTTTTAACACTTCCTTACGTGTCAGTCCGAGCTTGCACGCAATACTCCTCGGAGACATTTCGTCGAAAAGCTTTCCTGAAACAATTTTGCGGTCGATTTCATCAAGGTCATTGAATGCTTTCCACAGGCACTGGTCTCTTTCAAGACGTACTATTATGGGCAATGGGTCATAATTCTTCATGTGCCGTTTTGCTGCATTTACAAGCAGAATGTGGTTCCGCTGTTTTGTTTGTTCCTTGGAATAGCGGTTTTTGGTTATGTTCCGGGCGTATCCGCCCACCCAATAACAAAAGCGGCTTAGACCCCGGTAGCGTTCCAGCTGTGTGTAGCATCTGGCAAAGGCTTCGTCGGCAATCTCATGGTAATCTGCCGGTCCGAGCATTTTTAGATAATCCTCATCTCTGGCGCAGTTGATTACAGTTGAGTAGGAAGCTGCATATAGAGAATCCCACAGCCCTTCCGCGCCTTGCAGGATATTCTGCACCAACTGATAATCCTGCTTGCGCCGGTCTGTTGCCGGGTATGTGTACCGGCTGTAATAATTTGAATTTTTCAATTCATTTCACCTCCGGCTTGATTATAGCAAAAATATATCCGGAGTTAAATAACAAATGCCCGTCAGCTGAAATGATAGACGGACATCTGAGAATCTAGCCAAAGCAATCTATGCTATTAGCTGCTTCGGCTATACTATTACTCCACAGGCTATTTTGTTGCCGGAGTTCCCTGATGGCTGGGTGGTAAAATCATCCGGTTCTGAATGAATAATCACCGTTTTGCCGCGGATTTCGTCAACGGAAAATCTGTCTGTGAGAAAAGCCATAAATGCCGACCCGTGGCATACAAACAACGGCGGCATATCCCCGGCGTGGAATGGATGGGAGCAGTCTTTGGGATTGTAATGGGTCATGGCACCGGCAAATGGATCCTCGCCGTTTCCGGTGCAGCTGCTTCCGCTGTGTATGTGAAATCCGAGAACTGCGCCTCCGCATCCGCCTGTTTTGTAAGGAAGTCCTGTGATATCTGCCACAACAATTACTCCGGCTTTTGTCTGATAAAAATATACATTTCCGCTGATGTTGGGGTAGTTGGTACTGCCTTTTACCGAGGCGGAAGCATGGGGCTTTGGCTTTAGTATTATGGGACTCGCATTAGTCAAATCGGTTTCCTCCATTTTTTGATATATACATATTCTATGTAATCCACGGAAAAAATGTGAGTGTACATTAGCTACATCTAGCTATTAACTGTCAGCTTTGTGTTGACACGAAATAATATGTGATATATAATGTTTACATCAAATTTCAGGAGGTATACCCATGAATGCAAAACGTGTTTCAGATTCACGCACACAACAGGTACAGATACTATCTCAGAGCACTCTGAACGGATATAAAAGACTGTTCGGCGGCAGGCTTATGGAGTGGATTGATATTGTTGCGGCGGTTACTGCCCGCAGGCATTGCAATATGAATGTTACTACCGCTGCGGTTGATAAGCTTATATTTAAGAAGCCCGCTTTTGCAAATGACACGGTTGTGCTGGAGGGATATATTACCTATGCCGGAAAAACCTCTATGGAGATTTGTGTGGAAACCTGTGTTGAAGCTCTTGACGGAAGCCGTACCGATATAAACAAAGCATATCTGGTCATGGTTGCTATAGATGATGACGGAAATCCTGCCCCTGTTCCGGAGCTGATTATTGAGACAGAAGAGGAACGCCGAAAATATCAGGCGGCTCTGAAACGCAGACGTATGAGAAAGCTCAGAAGCGAAGAGCATTTTTAATCGTCATAATACGACATTTTAATATAAATCCCTCCGGTGCCCGGCTGCATATTATGGTATCGGAGGGATGTTTTTATGATACCATTGGAACTTGGAACAACAAGTGTTTATGTGGAATATATAACACTTGCCCTTAAACGAAGCGGTTATCTGTCTGAAATAAGCCAGAGCTACGACGAAACTGTGAGAAATGCTGTGATAAGCTTTCAGCAGGCGAATGGTCTTGCTGCCGACGGCATAGTGGGAGATCAGACTTATGCGGCGCTTTTGCCGTATCTTGAGGGCTTCCGCATGGTGCAGATTACCGAAAGTGACACTCTTTCAAGTATTGCACAGCAGTATGGTATTGCCGAGGGTGTGCTTACGACTGCCAATCCTTATGTAGACTGGCAGACACCTCAGAATATTATTATCACAGTACCGTATGATTTTGATCTGGTGCCCACAGATGTGCACTATACTTATTATCTTACAGAAATACTTACCCGCGGTCTTGTTGCCCGATATCCTTTTGTAAAAAGCTTTTCCATAGGGCTCAGCGTCATGGGGAAAAATCTTACTTGCCTTGCAATGGGAGACGGAAATACCCAGGTGTTTTACAATGCAACTCATCATGCCAATGAATGGATAACCACTCCCGTAGTGTTCAAATTTGCTGAGGATTATGCAAAGGCAAATGCTTTTGATACCAATATAGGTGATGTGTCGGCCCGAAAATTATTTCAGGAAAAAACACTGTTTATTATGCCGGTAGTTAATCCGGACGGCCTTGACCTGGTTACAAAGGGTATGACAGATTTGTATTATCTTGATATCGCTGCAAGGATTGCCAGTGATTATCCTACTATTCCCTTCCCTGACGGGTGGAAAGCAAATATCCTGGGTACCGACCTTAATCTTAACTACCCTGCCGGTTGGATGAATGCAAGGGAAATAAAATTTGCTCAGGGCTTTGTATCCCCTGCACCCAGGGATTTTGTGGGAACTGCACCGCTATCTGCCCCTGAGAGCCGAGCTGTTCACAATTTTACCCTGGACAATGACTTTGCGCTGACTATATCATATCACACTCAGGGGAATGTAATTTACTGGAAATACCTTGATTATGAGCCTGAAAATTCCAGAGCTATCGGCGAAGAAATGAGCCGTGTAAGCGGATATGCCCTTGAGCTTACTCCGTCGGCATCCGGCTATGCAGGCTATAAGGACTGGTTTATCCTTAACTACAACAGACCGGGCTATACTGTGGAGGCGGGTACCGGTCAGAATCCTCTGCCCATTACTCAGTTTGACGAAATATATGCCGCAAACCTGCCTCTTATGGTGACTGCGCTGGATATGGCGGGGGCATAGATTTATCTGCGATAAATCTATGCAGTGAAATCGACCTTCGGTCGGTGAAATATTGCTTTGCAATGTGAAATCCGACTTCGTCGGATTAAATTCTTGTCCTCCTGGCAAAAGTTAAAGTAAAAATGCTTACGCATTTTTGATTTTGTGCGGGATGGCGCTTCGCTGTCCCGCTTTGCATTTATATGCGAATAAGTTGCATACAAAGAAATTTCAATTTGTTGCACTATTTAGCACTTACAATTCACTAAACCAATGAGAAAAAATCCGCAAATATTCCATTTGTGGGGACGTCAGACTGTCGAATAATTCGTGATTTTGTTCGCCATTCTGTAGGGACGGGGCGCTTTTTGCACATAAAATCAGGATTTTCCATGCCAAAGGGCTTCACCTGTCACCTGCCGTCCCCAAATGGCACATTTGCTCGATTTGGTGTACGCATGAAGCGGGTACGTGGTCTGACAAGACAGTCCGCCAAACTGAAATTTATTTGTTTGACATTATGGCACTTTTGTTCTATAATATATTATTATAATTATCATCAACTTGAAAGAAGGATACAGATATGACAAAAATTGATATTTTCTCAGGATTTCTGGGAGCGGGTAAAACTACCCTGATTAAAAAGCTTATACAGGAAGCGTACAAGGGTGAAAAGCTTGTGCTTATTGAAAACGAGTTTGGTGAAATCGGTATCGACGGTGGATTTTTGCAGGATGCCGGTATAGAGATTACCGAGATGAATTCCGGCTGTATTTGCTGTAGCCTTGTGGGCGATTTTGGCGAAGCACTCAAAAAGGTTCTGGATGAGTTTGCGCCCGACCGTATACTTATTGAACCCTCGGGTGTGGGCAAGCTTTCCGATGTTATCCGTGCTGTGCAGGACATAGAGGCAGAGGATGCTGTGCTTAATGCCTTCACAACTGTTGTTGATGCCAATAAATGCAAAATGTATATGAAAAACTTCGGTGAATTTTTTAACGACCAGATAGAGAATGCCGGAACGATAATTCTCAGCCATACAGATAGTATAAAGCCGGACAAGCTTGAGCTCTGTGTAAAGCTTGTCCGCGAGCACAACAGCGATGCTGCTTTGGTTACAACTCCATGGTCTGAACTGGATGGAGCTCAGATTCTTGAGGCTATGGAAAAGAAAAGCACTCTTGAGGCTGAACTGGAAAAGCTTGAGCACGAAATTCATGAGCACCATCACGAAGAACACCATCATCACGACCATGATGAGCACTGCGATTGTGGCTGTCACGACCACGAGCATGAGCACCATCACGAAGAACACCATCATCACGACCATGATGAGCACTGCGATTGTGGCTGTCACGACCACGAGCATGAGCACCATCACGAAGAACACCATCACCACGACCATGATGAGCACTGCGATTGTGGCTGTCACGACCACGAGCATGAGCACCATCATGAAGAGCATCACCACCACGACCATGATGAGCACTGTGACTGCGGCTGCCATGACCACGATCATCACCATCATCACGCAGACGAAGTGTTCTCAAGCATCGGAGCAGAAACCGCAAAGACATATACAAAGGAAGAAATCGAAAATATTCTGGAAAATCTTATGGATGAAAGCAAATATGGCATCGTTCTCAGAGCAAAGGGTATTGTGGCATCCGGTGACGGAAGCTGGATTCACTTTGACTATGTACCTGGGGAGCCCGATGTCCGTCTTGGCACTGCCGCAGTAATGGGCAGACTTTGTGTTATCGGCTCCAAGATGAATGAAGCAGAAATTAAAAATCTTTTTGGCATAGAATGAGGTAAACAGCTATGAAAGAAGTACCGATTTATCTTTTTACCGGCTTTCTTGAAGCCGGCAAAACCAAAGCAATACAGGAAACTCTTGAAGACCCCCGGTTCAGCGACGGTGAGAAGACCTTGATTCTCCTTTGCGAAGAGGGCATTGAGGAATATGACCTTGATGCAATCCCCGGCGGCAATACCTTTATTGAGATTGTTGAAGCCGAGGAGGAGCTTACGGAGAAAAAGCTTTCCGCACTTAACAAAAAATACTCTCCCGACAGGGTTATTGTTGAATACAATGGCATGTGGATGCTGGATACTTTGTTTTCCTCCATGCCGAGAGGCTGGCTGATTTATCAGGAAATATTCATGGCAGACTGCAAGACCTTTGAGAACTATAATGCGAATATGCGTTCGCTCATGGTAGACAAGCTTACCACCTGTGAGCTTATTGTGTTCAACCGTCCCCTGCTGAATACCGACAGACTTAAATTTCACAAAATCGTCCGCGGCATAACACGCCAGGCAAATATCGGCTATGAAATGCCCGACGGCACGATGGAGTATGATGAAATAGAAGATCCCCTACCCTTTGATATCAATGCACCTGTTATTGAGATTGAAGACAGGGATTATGCTCTTTGGTTCCGCGATTTTGCCGAGGAAACTCAGAAATATATCGGCAAAACCATTCGCACTAAGGTTATTGTGGCGGTAAACAAAAAGCTGCCCAAGGATTCCGTTGTTGCCGGCAGACATGTAATGACCTGCTGCGTAGATGACATTGCCTTTAAGGGCATTGTGTGCATCTGCCCTCCCGGTACAAATCTTGCCAATAAGGATTGGGCGGTAATAACTGCCGAAATATGCTTTGAATACAACGACCTGTATAAAAAAGAAGGCCCTGTTCTTCATGCGTTTAAAGTTGAGCCTGCCGAGAAACCTGAGCAGGAGGTTGCTACATTTTATTGATATCAAGATATCCAAAAACACTCATTGCAAAGTGAGTGTTTTTGATTATTCGTCTATTGACATAAACTGTAAAAAATTGTATAATATAGACTGTTAATGTATGTTTATGACGGACAGCAAGGTGAGATGCGCCGTATCGGTATATTTTCCCCCTTGTTCCGCATAATAATCATATGCAAATTTAGGAGGAATGTCTAAATGTTAGTATCGGCAAAAGAAATGCTTAAAAAAGCAAAAGAAGGAAAGTACGCTGTTGGTCAGTTCAATATCAACAACCTTGAGTGGACAAAAGCAATACTTCAGACGGCTCAGGAGCTCAACTCTCCTGTTATCCTCGGTGTATCCGAAGGTGCAGGAAAGTATATGACCGGCTACAAGACTGTAGTTGGTATGGTTAAGGGTATGCTTGAGGAGCTTAATATTACAGTTCCTGTTGCTCTCCACCTTGACCACGGCAGCTATGAGCACGCTCTCAAGGTTATCGAAGCAGGTTTTTCATCTGTAATGTTTGACGGCTCACATTATGATATAAACGAAAATATTGAAAAAACAAAAGAAATTATTAAGCTTGCAAATGAAAAGGGGCTTTCTGTTGAAGCAGAGGTTGGCTCAATCGGCGGCGAAGAAGACGGTGTTATCGGTAACGGTGAGGTTGCGGATGTTAATGAGTGTAAGCTGATTGCAGAGCTGGGCGTTGATATGCTTGCTGCTGGTATCGGTAATATTCACGGCAAATATCCCGCAAACTGGGCAGGTCTCCGTTTTGATGTTCTCGAAAAGATTGCCGAGGCAACCAATCCTATGCCTCTTGTTCTTCATGGCGGCACAGGTATTCCTGCTGATATGATTCAGAAGGCAATCTCTCTCGGTGTTTCCAAAATCAATGTTAATACCGAATGTCAGCTCTCCTTTGCTGATGCTACAAGGAAATATATCGAAGCAGGAAAAGACCTTGAAGGCAAGGGCTTCGACCCCAGAAAGCTCTTGGCACCGGGTGCAGAAGCTATCAAGGCTACTGTTAAAGAAAAGATGGAGCTCTTCGGTTCTGTTAATAAGGCGTAATTAAGCTATGATAGATAAGAGTTTGTGTTTATAAAGTGTTCTTCAAAACATTTGTTAAATGCAGACTCTTTTTTATGTGCGTAGCATGAGTTATTCGTTTTAAAAAATAATTTATTTGCTATAATGTTGATTGTTATTCGCTTTAAACAAAAAATATTCGCCAAAAAATATTTTAAAGCGAATAACTCGTGTAATACCTATAATACATATCAAAACAAAAAGAAAGACCTGCACTTTGCGGTGAGAAAATTCAAGGAAAATATAAAAAACAGCTGGTTTGAGAGAGAAAAAAGCTTGCAGACAAGGCGCAGCGACGCAGGCAGTACGAAGGTACGGCAAGGAGCAGCAACGAAGTAAGCAAAGTGCAATTGCAAGTTTTTTTGAAAACAACCTTTAAAAAACATAATACATATTAAAACAAAAAGAAAGACCTGCACTTTGCGGTGCAAGCCTTTTTCTCTCTCAAACTTATTCTGCTGTGTAAGGGAGAAGAGCTATATGTCTCGCTCTCTTAATAGCAATTGTAAGCTGTCTCTGATGAAGAGCACAGTTACCGCTGATTCTTCTGGGGAGAATCTTTCCTCTTTCGGAAACATATCTTCTCAGCTTAGCGATATCCTTGTAATCAATATCAGTAACTTTATCTACACAGAATGCACAAACTTTTCTCTTAGGCTTTCTGTGGAACTGTCTTTCTTCAGCCATTGTAATTAACCTCCTTTAATAATTTTAGAAAGGTAAGTCATCGTCTGCCGATGGCATGGGCATAAAGCCGCTGTCTGTGTCAAAAGAAACATCGGGAGCACTCTGAGAAGCCGATGCACCGGGCGCAGCGCCCTGAGCGGAAGCATTTCTGCTTTCTACAAAGTGTACTTCTTCAACAGAAACCTCTGTCACATACACTCTCTGACCCTCTTTGTTATCATAGTTTCTTGTCTGGATACTTCCCACAATACCGACCATGCGGCCCTTTGTGAAATATTTTGCAAGAAGCTCTGCCGACTGTCTCCAGGCAACACAGTTGATGAAATCAGCTTCATACTCGCCCTGAGGATTACGGAAACGTCTGTTTACCGCCACTGTGAATGAACATACGCTCACTCCGTTTGCGGTGGTACGCAACTCAGGATCTCTTGTAAGACGACCGACTAATTGTACCTTGTTCATGGAATCACCTCATTACTTTCTAACTGTAAGTGTTCTGAGTATACCGTCTGTGATGTTGTAATTTCTGTCAAGCTCCTTGATGAACTCAGGATTGCTTGTGAAATTAATCAGCACATAGTAACCTTCTGTCTTGAAGTCGATAGGATAAGCAAGCTTTCTCTTTCCCCAAACATCAACAGAATCAACAGTACCGTTAGCAGCGATGAGCGCCTTGAACTTCTCAACTACAGCGTTGATTTCATCGTCTGTTAAAGAAGCGTCAATAACAATATCTGTTTCGTACTTGTTCAATACTTTTTCCATTATAATGTCACCTCCCTTTTGGACTCTGGCCTCGGGTGTCTGTCCCGAAGCAAGGAACTGCATACAAACATATGCTATACTATTATAAATGAATTTTTTTGATTTGTCAAGAATTTTTTTTGCATTGTAAAGAATGTGATAAATAAGTTAATAAAAACATTGATTTTTTTTGAAAAGAGATGTACAATGTTTAAGGGTTAATATTCATAATATTAAGTGACAGTCTGACCAAGCTGCCTAACAGATACGGAATGGATGTAATATTTCAGGAAAAGGTAGAACGGGTATAAAAGCCGATGCGGTTTTTTATGATACCAAGAAAAGGAAAAATCAGGATTATCAGTGACGGTGTGACAATCGGCAAATCTTAATATTGGAGGACTACTATGAAAAAAATTGCAATTATAACTCCCGGCGGTTTGCCCATGCCACCTGTAAAGGGTGGTGCCGTGGAAAATCTGGTTCAGCTTTTTATTGAAAGCAATGAGCTAAAAAAATCTGTGGATTTTACTGTGATTTCATGCTGTGATGAAAACGCTGTGCGTGAATCCTTGAAATACAAAAATACAAAGTTTATTTATGTTAAGCAAAATGACAAACACAGAAAAGCTGCAGTTTTTATTAACCATATTATCAGAAAGCTTTTCAAAGGCTCCAAGATTCAGATTTATCCTTTCATTATTAATGTGATAAAAGAATTAAAAAAAGACAGCTTTGATTATATACTCCTTGAAAACTGGCCGGATTATGCACCTGCACTTATAAAGAAGTGTGGGGTACCGGTGCTGCTGCATATGCACAATGATTATTTTAATAAATCCTCTTATCTGTCAAAGGAGATACTTGCGGGTGTTGACAAGGTTATAGCGGTTAGTGATTACATAAAGCGCTGTGTTTTGACGATAGATGAAAGCTCATCAAAGGTGAGCATTTTGAGAAACGTAGTAAATATACAGAAGTTTTCGCAGGTATGCGACAAGACTCGCAGGGATGTAAGAAACAGATATAAAATCAGCGATGATGAAATTGTGTTTGCCTTTTTCGGCAGAATGATACCCGGCAAGGGTACAAAAGAACTTGTAACGGCATTTGAAAGACTCAGAAAAAAACATCCCAATGCCCGCTTGATTATGGTTGGTGCAGAGTGGTTCGGCAAGAACATCGAGAGCGACTATATAAGGGAAATCAAGGAAATCTCCGTAGATTTTGCAGACAGTATTATATTTACCGGATATGTGGATTATGATGTCATTCAAAATCAGTATGCCTGCGCAGATGTGGTAGTTGTACCTTCAATTATTGAAGAAGCAGCCGGGATGGTTGTTCTTGAGGCGATGGCATCTTCCAAGGCGCTTATAGTAAGCGATTCCGGCGGTATTCCGGAGCATGTGGATTCACAGTGTGCCATATCTGTAGAGAGAGGTCCGTCTTTTGTTGATGATTTGTACAAAGCTATGGATAAGCTTGCATCTGACAGGGAATTAATTAAGGCTATGGGAGACCACGGAAGTAAAAGAGTACATATGTATGATAAGAACAATTATTTGGATAATTTGCTTGAAATAATCGGAGATTAAGGCTTATGGACAGAAAAGGAAAAATATTCAGAAATACATTTGTAGGTACTCTGTGCTATTTTGCTACTTTGCTGATAGGCTTTGTTACCAGGACTATATTTATATATCTCTTGGGCAAGGATTATCTGGGAATAAACGGATTGTTTACCAATATTCTTTCTTTGCTGTCATTTGCAGAGATGGGTATAGGTACGGCGATTATCTATGCACTTTATAAACCTCTTGCCGAGGATAATAAGCGCGAAGTAGCCGCATTGATGAACTTTTATAAAAAGGCATACAGCTTTATAGGAATTTTTATAACTGTTGCGGGGCTTTGTCTTGCTCCGTTTCTGGGAGTGTTAATAAAAGACAAGCCGGATATACAGTATCTGGAGCTGTTTTATATACTTATACTTGCAGATACGGTTGTGAGCTATTTCTTTACCTACAAGAGGTCAATAATAATTGCAAGTCAGAATTCATATCTTAATTCGCTCAATAATACTGTGTTTACTTTGCTTCAGAATGTTTTGCAGATAGTGATTCTGATTATAACACACAGTTATATACTGTTCTTAACGGTAAGGATATTTACCACTCTGATGTCAAATATTGCTATAAGCAAAAAAGCAGATGTGTTGTTCCCCTATCTTAAAGAATATAAAGAGGAGCATATCGAAAAAAAGACATTAAAATCTATTGTTAAAAATGTTGTTGCAATGATGTGCAGCAAATTCGGAGCGGTAATGGTAGCCGGTACGGACAATCTTCTGATTTCTGCATTTGTCGGTGTGCAGCAGGTGGCACTGTATTCAAATTATGTTATGATAAATACCATGATTTACGGAGTGATAAATCAGGTGTACAGCGCTGTCACGGCCAGTGTGGGTAATCTTAATGCAACAGAGGATACGAAGCATTCCTATAATGCATTTCAAAAATTGTTTTTTGTGAATTTTGTTATTATATGCACATGTACGTCATGCCTGTTCGTGGTGTTTAATCCTTTTATAAAAGTGTGGATTGGTGAGGAATACCTGTTTTCAATGCCGGTTGTTGGTATTATTGTCTTAAATTTCTATATTACTGGAATGAGAAATACTTCTATAACATATATAAATACATACGGATTATTCTGGCAGATAAAGTACAAATCGCTTATTGAGGCTGTTATCAATATAGTGGCAAGCATGGTGCTTCTTATAAGGTTTGAAATGGGCATATACGGAGTATTACTTGGCACAACTATAAGTACACTGTTTACAAATGTATGGTGGGAGCCGTATGTGGTATATAAAACCAAATTCAAAAGGTCTGTGATGGGATATCTGTTGACCTTGCTGGGGTATACGGCTGTTACATGCATTGTTTGCGCAGTAAGTCAGTATATATCCTTGCTTTTGCCGGAGAAAGGCTTGTTGGGTGTGATATTGAGAATTGCAATATGCCTGGTTGCAGATTTTGGTATCATAACCGTAATTTTCGGCAGAACCGAAAATTACAGATATTGTATTAAGACAGCAAAAGATTATTTAGTTAAGTTTATCAATAAACAAAACTGAATTTTGTGTGATATATCCTGTTGACAAAAGGGATTATTTGTAGTATAATGGCACCTGTAAACTATGTTTTTTGAATATTTTGGCAAAGTCAATGAAAATTGGTGACGCAAAGCTAAGAGGCTAAAGCGATATGCTATGCTGGTCAGGCTGCAATTTAAAACAAACTGTATTAGGTTTGTTTTGATTGCAGCTTTTGTTAATTAAAGAGGTGATTGTAATGCCGGATTATAAGGCTCAGATTATTGTACCTGTCTATAATTCAAGTAAAACACTTAAGAAATGTCTGGACAGTATTCAGGCTCAGAGCTACAAGCTCTGGCAGGCCATACTTGTTGATGATAAGTCATCTGATAACAGCCCGGATATATTAAATACATATGCCAAGGCGGATAGCAGATTTGTAGTTGTTTCGGCAGAGAAAAACGGCGGTTCATCGGCAGCCCGTAACCTTGCTATGGAATTGCTTGATGCTGAGTATACGGCATTTCTGGATTCTGATGATTACTGGGAAGCGGATATGCTTGAGACCTTGGTATCCAAGGCAGAAGAACATTCATGTGATATTGTACAGTGCAGGTTTATATATGATTTTCCGGGAGGCAGAAGATTTCTTCCAGCAGGAGCCTTTGACAGGGATGTTTTTCTTGAAGGCAAAGCTCTGAGAAGGGTTTATATGAAAATGATGACCGGCATTAATATGAATCATGTCTGTATGAAGCTGATACGCACATCTCTTATAAAAGAACTGAGATTTGATACTACACTGCCTACAGCCGAAGACCTGGATTTTTGTGTAAGAGCATTTAAAACTGCAAGAAGCTACTATTTTTCTTCAGCGGTAATGTATCACTACTGCAGATGGGAAAGCTCTCTCACGGGAAGGGGAATGCCGTTTAAGACAAGATTAAATGCCAATCGCCGTGTTTCCCGTGTTATGGTTGAGATGCTGCCTCACTGGGGAGTGGATAATATGTTTTACAAGGCTCTTGCCTTGATGAGACCGTATATAATAGTTGTTTCAAAGGTGATACGGATTGCCAGAGAAAAATTGCTCACTAAATAAATTAAAAAAGGGGGAATAAGCAGTGAACAGTACTCTGAAGGTAAGAAATCTGAAATCGGAAAATATCTGTTCCATGATTCTTGATTTGTTTTTGCTTCTGGTTATAGCAATGGGTCTGTGGTTAGTTATGCCGGCATACTTTATTGTAGGAGACAAAAATGAAATAGTTCTTAATCTGTTGTATGCATTCGGTATTATGTGTTTTATGGCTGCATTGGAAAAATACTCGGTAACCATTGCAGGTATGCAGGAGAAGGTTGTTATAAATGTGCTTTCGGCACTGTACACATTTGTATGTATGTGCATAGTCAATCTGATATTTTTTAACGTCAGGGAAAAATACATATCCGATGTCATTTATGCTTTGTTGGCAGTGGCCTTATTGACTGCATCGGATTACATAATGAAAATAATTTTTGCCAATCCGAAGAGGTATAGAAAGCCAAGACTTCTTATCATAAGCTCTCGCGAAAAGACATTTTTGAGAATGAAGAGAATAAAATACGGAGCCTTGAGTTCATACGATTCCTGGTATGAAAACCTGGATGGTATTGATTTTGGAGAGTTTAAGGAATTTGCCAAAAAACGTTTTTCGGAATTTGATGCAATATGTATTCTGGACGGTCTCGGAGAGAATGAATACAACATAGCGGTGAAAACAGCCATAAACCTTCAGAAGGATCTCTTCATAGTACCCAATATGATAGACGTAGGAAAAACCAATGCAAAGCAGGTACGTTTTGACGATGTTCTTACATTATATATGCCTAAGCATTACATATCCAGAGCGGAGTTTTTGCTGAAAAGAATTATGGATCTTGTGATCGGCACATTTGCTCTGATAGTTGCAGCTGTTCCCATGCTGATTATAGCTATTGCAATTAAGCTGACTTCGCCAGGTCCGGTGCTCTATAAGCAGGAGAGAATGACTAAAGACAAAAAACGGTTTATGATATATAAATTCCGTACGATGATTCCGGATGCAGAGAAGCTCACCGGTCCCAAATTTGCAGAGAAGGATGACCCGAGAATAACCAAAATCGGAAAAATCCTCAGGTCCTGCAGACTGGATGAGTTGCCGCAGATTTTCAACATCCTGAAATCTGATATGAGCATTGTCGGTCCCAGACCCGAGCGCCCTGTCTTTGTAGAGCATTTTGAAAAAGAAATAGAGAATTATGATTACCGTTTTGCTGTGAAAGCGGGTCTTACAAGCTTGTCTCATGTATACGGCAGGTATTCTACATATATTCACGACAGAACATATTACGATATATTTTATATAACAAACTATTCCTTCCTTATGGATTTGAAAATAATACTTCTTACGACAAAGACAATGTTTATTAAATCTTCTGCGGAGGGTGAGGATGATTTTAAAGAAAATACATCCGTGGAAAATATAAATAAATCAACAAAAATAAAGGAGGAAGTTAATCTATGAAAATTATGAAAAAGCCTATAAAAAATGTTAAAAAAGTAATTTATCAGGGGCGTATTCAAAAATTCAGACGATTTATCGCGTTGATGGTTATCGGAGGTATTCTTGCTTCTGCAGGATATTTCGTGATGACAGCATACAGCGATTACGCATCGTCCACAGCACACGTAGTGCTGACGTACCCTGAGATTGCAGAGTCCCAGTATCCCGATGGCAGCAGATTTACATATTATGATTTTGTAAACCTTGAACGCCTCGAGGAAGCTCTTGATGTAATGCAGTCCAACGGAAAGTACGAGAGCTATACGGTTGATGATATAAAGGACAGCTTTTATGTGCGAAGCTACCTTGATGCATCAGCAAGCAATGATGTTGCACTTGCACGTCTTGACGGAAATGATTTCAGCTATGTGGCAAATGAGTATAAAATCAGCTTTACACAGCCGCATGACTATGGAAATGACAATATATTAAAGAAGATTGTTTCCCCTAACTACAGCGACGAATTCCTCAAGGTTCTTGTGGATATAAATAAAAAGTATATTGCTGAGACGAAAAGCGGTAAAGCCGGCTTTGATATTATTACAGAGCTGGGAGATATGTATGGTTATGATTATGATGAAAAAACAGAGGTATATAAGACCAAGATAAATGCCATTGTTTCATATCTTAAGACCTTGGAAAGCACGGCTCCGAATTTTATTTCCGAAGAATACAAAATGTCTCTTAAGGATGTGGCAGGAAAATATGAGCTTCTGCTTGCAAACAAGCTGGACGGTATAGCTGATTTTATTGAATCTTCAGGAATTTCCAGGAATACAGAGGTTGCGGTAAATAAGCTTAATGTTAATCTGGAAAACAGTACCTTGAAGTATAACAAGTATCGCAGCGAAGCGGAAATCACCAGATATGCAATGCAGAATTATGACCAGACATTTACGGAAAACCTTATTAATGTAGTAAGAGATGAGGCACAGGGCTTGTATCAGGCAAGACCCAAGACCGCATTTGATAAGGTAGTAACAAAAAACAACACAGCAGAAGAGTTTGTTTCTGAATACAGAGAATCAATAAATAACCTTAATCAGGAGCTTGTGATATTCAAAGGCAGTGTTATAGATGTGGTTGATGAAGCAGCCGAAGCCGAGGCTGCTGCAGCCGAAGGGGCAGAACAGGCGGCGCCTGCTGAGAATGCTGCTCCCGCTCCTGCTCAGGGAATCAGCCATGAGGATAAAAACAGACTTGCCGAAAAATGTGATACTCTGTTTGCTGATCTGGATAAGGAATACGGTGAGCTTACCAAGATTGCATGTTATGTTGTGGATGATTGCCTCAATATAACCAACGAAAAGTATATGACTGCGGATATTACGAGAGACAATATATTCAATGCATCGCTTGCCACAAAGCTTCTGGCTATGTTCTTTGCCGGAGCTGTCCTGATGTTTGTTCTTTGCATGGTTTTCTCTATTCTTGCAGACAGTGCAGAGCTCAGACGTAAGAATAAATTATTAAAGAAAATATCTGAAGAGAAGGGAGCGTGACAATATGAAAGCTTTAAATATTTATGACATTGTTGATATTGTTCGCAAATCTTTTTTAAGAATACTGGCTTTGGCTCTTGTAATAGGTATTGTAACATTTATTGTTGCAAGTAGTCTGCAGTCCTATACCTGCTCACTTGGATTTAAGTACAACCATGAGGGTGCGGCAGATGGTCTGGCACCTGACGGCAAGAGCAAGCTTGACCCCTATGAAATTCAAAACCCTGTTGTAATACAGGCGGCTTTAAAGGGTATTGGAATTGTTGACAAAAAGGCTGATATAAATGGTATTAGACAAAACATCTCAATTTCAAAGGTTGTTACAGAATTGGACAGTGAGGTTTCCGAATCAGCGGCTCTCCTTGGTGAAAAATACGAGGCGCCTGCTACGGAATACAGAATGAAGCTTACCTATAATGCTGACCTTGGCGACAAATTCGGTCCCAAAATATTTACTTCAATCATAAATGAGTATGACGAGTTTTTACTTGATAAGTATTACAACAGAAAGACTGTATCGGATTTTGCAAAGATAGTAGATAACTCCAGTGCTGACTATATTAATATTGCTGATATAATGGCTTCTGAAATAGACAGTATTATAGAATATCTCAACTCTATGTCAGAGTGGTATCCGGATTTCCGCTCCAAGAATACAGGTTATACCTTCGGTGAACTGGCTTCCATATATCAGAATATACGAAACGTACAGCACGCTAAGTTTTACGGAAATATCCGTGCCGGAAACCTTGCCAAGGATTCTGAAATGGTAATAAAGAGCTACCAGACAAAATGCAAGGAGCTCGGCGAGCAGCAGCGCATTAGCTGGGATATATCCGAAAAATACAAGTCATCAATTATTACCTTCTATGATTCATATAAGGCTGCAGGCTTGTATAAACAGGCTGAGAATGTTCAGGAAAATGTTGATTCCTCAAATAACCGTGACAGAGAAATTATCGACCATTATGATGTAGAGGAGTACATAAACACATATGACGGCATAGTTACCAGCTATGTAGACAATGCGGTAAACTCTTCAAAAGCCGGACACGATATCAACTACTATACCAATATTATAAACTCATATAAAAATGATACGGTAGACAGTGCAATAAAAGAAAGACTTCTTAAAATAAATGAACAGGTATTTGAAGAAATCCGTGCTCTTTCCGCTAAGTACAGCGGTATAGCCAACGAAAGCATACAAGAGCTTTTTGACACAAAGGTTACTACAGACCTGCAGTATCTTATAGCTCCGGAGGTTGTTACGGATATTCCTGTAAACTTTATAACATTATTTGCAATCGTTCTGGCATTTGGGCTGCTGCTCATGTTCAATATATTTGTAGAGTTTGCCAAGTCATTTGCTCAGACAAATGATGGTGTGGATATAAGCATCACTAATACAGTCGGCGGTGAAAAAGCCGATGATTCTTCTGACGATATGGACGACCTGCACCGCCTGGTATTTGAACAGTGCAGAAAGGGCTTTAATGAGTTCTATCTTGTATATCAGGATATGCTCAGCTGCAAGAACGATGGAAAAGCACATATGGAAACCTTTATCAGATGGAACAATCCCAAGCTCGGTATGGTTTCACCCGGCAGAATTATTGAATGTGTTTCACAGCTCAATATATTTGACGATCTCAATAAGTGGATTATAATGAATGTGTGCAAGGATATAAAGAAAATTCACAAAAAGACAGATGAGTATCCCGTAATTCATATTAACTGCCCTCACTCAGAGCTTGGCGGCTTCAAAATCAATGATATCATCATCAACTGTCTTAAAGAGACTAATGTTCCTGCAAGCAGTATTTGCCTTGAGCTGAACGGCGAAGAAATATCTGCTTCTCTTGAAGAAATACTGTTTGTTAAAAAGATGGGTATATCGGTATGTATCGACAGATTTGATAACTCTGATGAAAACGATGAGATTATCAGTGTAATTGAGCCCGAATATGTAAAGATGAGCATGGATATTCTCAATTATGATATGTATGCTACATCAAAGGATGATATCATCAGCTCTGCATTTGATATGATAACCTATTTGTCTGAGGTTATCAGAAAGTGCCATGATAAGAAAATCAAAGTATGCTTGTGCGGTGTAGAGGATAAGAGTCAGGACAAAATAGTTTCTATGATTGATCTTGACTACAAGCAGGGTTACTATTACGGAAAGCCTCAGAAAATTACATACTAAGAGATGGAGCGTTAATACATGAAAATATTCAAAAGGATATCTGTCATGTTGTGCATAATAATTGTGATTATCCTCGTTGTGCTGTCGGTCAATGAAAGGTTAAATGAGCGGGTTGTGCTGACTGAGTATACCTTCAGCCACGAGGAGGTACCGGAGTCTTTTGAAGGCTACAAAATAATGCTGATTTCAGATTTGCATGAAGCTCCCTTTGCTGAGCAGATTATAGAGCATATATATGACCAAAAGCCTGATATAATTGCCATTACAGGCGATATGGTTCAGCTACCTGGCTGCACAGTTGATGAAACTCTAAAAATCGGCAGAGCGGTTAAGGATATCCCCATATATGCAGTATCGGGAAATCATGATACTCAGTGCGGAGCTTATTACGAGGTTATGAATGCTCTTGTCGATGAGGGTATAATTCCTCTTGAAAACGACAGTGTATGTATTGAAAAAGGGGAAGAAAGTATTTTGCTGCTGGGTATTAAGGACCCGCGGCATGATGCCGTCTCGGCTGAACAATATGAAAAAATACGGAATCGCATAGAAAGTGAATTTCCCATCGGGCCTTGCTTTTCTGTATTACTCAGCCATCGGGCGGATATGTATCCGGAAATAAAGGATACAAAAGTGGATTTGATACTGTCGGGGCATCTCCACGGCGGAATCATAAGATTGCCGTTTGTGGGCGGCATTATTGGCAAAAACGGGAAAAATTCTTTGCTTCCGGCTTATGAATACGGCGTGGTAAAGGAGGGCGACTCTGCAACCATGATTGTAAGCGGCGGCTGTGATAAAAATCCCAAAAAGAAGAGATATTTCAATCCCCCTGAGGTTGTTTTGGTAACCCTTGAAGGAGAATAGAGAATATGAAAAAAATCTTTTTTGTAATTCCGGTATATAAGGTTGAAAAATACCTGCACCGCTGTGTAGATTCTGTAATATCACAAACCTATGATAACACGGCAATTATCCTAGTGGACGATGGTTCGCCGGATAATTGCCCCGGCATATGCGATGATTATGCCCGGAGGTATGACAATATCAAGGTGATACACAAGCAAAACGGAGGTTTGTCCGACGCCAGAAATGTCGGTATAGAATATGTCCGGCAAATTGCAGCTGCAGATGATTATATTACTTTTTTGGATTCCGATGATTATGTTAGCAAGGATTTTTCGAAGACACTGATTACTCTCTGTGAGGAAAACGGCTGTGATCTGGCACAATGCGATTATGAAAAGGGCAGCGGCGAGAGCTTTTCTGATACGGTAATAAAAAGCAGTATTGTATTTAAATCCGGCGAGGATATGCTCCTTGACCAGAGGCTTAAATCTCAGAGCTGGGCAAAAATATATAAACTGCACACCTTTGATAATGTGCTCTTTCCTCTGAAGGTTCTTAATGAAGATGAGTTTACCACATACCGTGCCGTATATAAGGCTGAGAGGGTCGCATTGATAAATAAAAAATTTTACTATTACTATCAGCATCCCGGCAGTATAATGGATGATATCGCCAAAAGACTGAAAAACAATCCCCATCTTTTTGACTGGCTTGATGCCTATAAAGAGAGGATACGTTTTTTTGAGCAGGAGAGCAAGCCTCAGCAGATAATGCGTACCCACGAGAAGATATGTACAGATGTTATTTTAAGATACTGCGAGCAGATGTATCTGAAAAAGAATGACAGGGATGAGGCACTTGTAAACGGTGAGTATATCCGTATATACAGAGAGCACTATAAGCTTATGCGGGGAAGAAAAGGTATTTCTCTCAAACGCAGATTAATGTATATGATGTTTTATATCATGCCCTACAGTGCAGTGCTCCCGGGAAAGCTTCTGGGTCTTAGAAAATAAAGGGGATGAATAGCCTTGAAATCCAAAATTAAAATATTGGTTGCGTTTATACATGTTCACACAGGCGGTGCTATGACCTCGCTTGTGAATTTTCTTAATTCTCTTGATACTGATAAATATGAGGTTGATGTTATTTTTTATAAAAACGACGGAGACAGATGCGGTATCAAAGACGAAATTAATATATTGCCTCAGGGAAAGGCTCATGAAAAATATGAGCTGAAGAATATTTTAAGGAAAATCTTCTCTCCTTCATATGTGGCTGCAAAATGTCAGGATATATATTATAAAAAAATTGTAAAAAACAAGAAAAAAGCTGTTCAGATTATGTCCAAACAGGGCTATAAATTTTCTCCGGTTAGCACCAAGGAGTATGATGTTGCAGTAGCATATGAATTTGCCTGGCCCATGAATTATGTTATGAACTCGGTAAATGCAAAGAAGAAGATACTGTGGCATCATCTGGAGTTTGAAAAATCCGGTCTGGATTTCAATGTGGATAAAAAAGCTATGGATGATGCAGACGCGCTTGTTTTTGTAAGCGAGGATTGCAGGAGCTCATATAACAAAAATCATCCGGAGCACAGTCAAAAAACATATTTTATACCTAATATACTGTCATCCGGATATGTGAGAGCAAAGGGCCATGAGGATGCTTTGCTACCCTTTGAATATACAGATGATGATATTAAATTCTTGTCTGTTGCCAGAATAAAATTTGACCACAAGGGCTTTGACCGTGCTGTAAGGGCATTTGCAAGGTTAAAGTCTGACGGGCTGCTTGACAATGTAAAATGGCTGATAATAGGAAACGGCAGCGATTTGCCTGCCCTTAAGAAAATGATAGCGGAATATGAGCTTCAGGATTGTATATATGCCATAGGCGAAAGGACCAATCCCATACCATATATGAAAAAGTTTGACGCGCTTCTGCTTCCGTCGCGCTATGAGGGCAAGCCTATGGTTGTTACCGAGGGCTTTATAATGGGTCTGGTGCCTGTGGTTACAAAATATACCTCTGCAGACGAGCAGATAAGAGACGGTGTTGACGGACTGGTGTTTGATAATAACGAGGAAGCCTTGTATGAAGGCCTCAAAAATCTTCTGCAGAATCCGGAAGTGCTGAAGGAATTAAAGAAAACAGTTGACAATACCGATTACGGTAATGAAAATGAAATAATACGCTTTGATGAGCTTATTGATAAATTATTGTGAGGAGGATACGAGCGGTATGGAAATGAATAATTCAATATCGGGAAATTCTATAGTCAGCGCTTTTAAGCCATATGACAGTAAGAAAAAATTCTATGATATAACATTTATCATAAGCTTTTTGTGTTGTCTTATTCCCGGTACCTTTCCTGCACTTACGGTCTTTGCTTCGGTATTGATGCTTTTATGTATCCTGATAAACTATAAAAATGACAATTTTTATCTTTATGTACCTCTGTTTATGTATATGAGATACATAATGCTTATCGGTGATACACCGGTATACAGAATTTATTCTTATCTTGCGGTATTAAAGTTTATCGGAGAGATATTCAGACTTAAATTCAGACTTGCATATTTCCCTGCAATATTTGTAATTATTCTTCATAGCCTCTTTGCCCTTCCGCCTGTTGCAAGTGAATTTTACAACGATACTGTTGCCAGAGGTTTCAGAGTGGGTCTGAATGTTATTGTAGATATTGGATTGGGTTATCTGATACTCCATAAGGTATTGGAAAGTGCAGATTTGTTCAGAAAATTCCTGTATGTGTTTCTTATGGGAGGTATAGCTTCCGGAATATACGGCTGGTTTAATCCGGATGTTTCGGTAGATATAAATATCAGCGGTGCCGGAGTCCATACAGTAAACAGAAATTTCGGAGCATTGAGCGACTCCAATTTCGCGGGTATTTACTATGGCTTGTGTGTTATGGGCGCCGTTGCATTAAAAGGAATACCCAAATTGTTAAAAGTAGGTCTTGTACTGGTATTTTTGGTTCTGATTCTCCAGACAGCTTCTCTGTCAGCATTGCTTGTGCTGTTTTTGCTGTCCTGCTTTTATATAATTCTGAAATATCGCCTAAAGTCGGTATTTATACTGTCGGGTGTGTTTTTGGCAGGAAGTGTGATTTTGACATTGTTGCTTGCCATACCTCAATTCCGTCAGTTGGATATGATAGCCGGTCTTATAATCAGAATTGAAGAAAAGCTTTCCTACATACCCAGAGGCAGGTGGGATTTGCTTACTACCTCCAGAACTGCTCTTTGGGGCGAAGCGTTGGAGGCTTTTGCAAACAAAAGCATCTGGGGTCAACTTATAGGCGGTACTGTTGTCACCATAGTTGCTGTTGACTATTCGGTATTTCCGGCGGCTGTACATAACTCATATTTACAGAGCCTGCTGAATTTTGGCATTATAGGAACCGCGCTTATTTATCTGCCGCTTTTTGCAGTGTTTTTCTTCAGACTGTGCAGACATTTTTCCACTGAGAGCGGATATGAAAATGAAGATGTTAAGATTATGCAAATGCTGTTTTCCTTTGCATTTATAGTGTTCGGTGCAACGGTTGACTTTTTTGTAGACTGGCCTTTGATGATATTTTACTTTATTTAACAGGGAGTGAGCTGACTGATGTTTTCGGTTATTATGCCGGTATATAACGGTGAAAAATTTGTTTCAACCGCTGTGGAATGTGTTATTTCCCAGACCTTTGCTGAGTGGGAACTTGTTATAGTAAATGACGGCTCCAAGGATAATACCCTGAAGGTGCTTGAAAAATATGCCGATAATCCTAAAATCAAGGTTATCACTCAGCCCAACGGCGGTGTATCTGCTGCAAGAAATACCGCAATGAAAAATGCCCGGTTTGATTATTTTGCATTTTTGGATTGTGATGATTTTTGGTTTCCAAATCATCTGGAAATACTGAAAAAAATGATAGACAGATATCCTGCTGCCGGCACATATTCAACTCTTGCAAATATACAGCTGCCTAACGGCGATTGTATTACCAATGCCTCATATTTTGAAAACCGTCCCGATAAGACTGATGACAGCATAGTATATATAGAGAACTTTATTGCTGAGTATGATAGGGACAAAATGGTAAAAACATATCCCTCCTGCTCCTGCATATCACGGGCAGCAGCCGAAAAAGCAGGCGGCTTCAGAACAGGCTGTAAAATCGGCGAGGATTTAGCTTTCTTTCTGACAGCGGGAGTGTATTATCCCACGGTGCTGTCGAGAGATATTACTACTATTTATGAGAGGGGTAACAGCACGGCAACAAAGGATGTATCCTTTGACCCGGATTGGTTCTTTTTTGAAGAGGTTAATGACATATTAAATGACCGTGAGGTGTCCGATGAAACTAAGCAGCATCTTATAAGCGTGATGCAGTGGTTTACAATGCGCAGAGCAAGACATTATGCAATAGACGGCAGACGGCGCGATGCATGGAAAAGCTTTAAGGAAATAGGAAGGAATCCGTCGCTTGCCAAGGATAAATTGATTACTTTTATTTTGTTACTTATGCCAACATTTTTAGTAAAGAAAATTTTTATGATCAGATGGAGGACACAAGGATGATTAAAATGAGCAGAAGATTGGATTTGATGATGCAGGAGTTAAAAAACACTAATGCAGAAACATTTTTTCATTCTTTAAGAACAAAAAAACTTGTATTGGAAATGATAGAAAAAACCAATTCCCACGGGCTTACCGATTACAGCAGTGAAGAAATTGATTGTATATGCAAGGGTGCCCTGCTTCATGATATAGGCAAGCTCCAGGTTGATAACTTTATACTCACCAAGGAGACCTATCTTACTCCCGAAGAAAAGGAACAGGTACAGGAGCATGTTGAGTACGGCTATAATATAGTTAAAAACGAGCTGGAGCAAAGCGAACTCAAAATAGTTACCGATATCTGCAGATATCATCACGAGCGCTGTGACGGCAGCGGATATACCGGCATGACTGATTTGCCCATGTATGTAAATATAGTGGCTATATGCGATGCATTTGATTCTCTGTATTCTGACAGAATTTACAGAGACGGTTTTTCTGCAGAAAAGAGCATGGAGCTTATAGAAAATTCCGCTTGCGGCGGCTTTGATGAAAAGCTTGTTAAATTTATGGGCGAAATCGCCCGTAATCTTGATTAGGAGTCTGTTGTATGGAATGTAATCTCAGGGATATTCAAAAAAAGCAGTATCAGATTTTTTGTGAATTTGACCGTATATGTAAAAAACATAATATCAGATATTACATGGCACAGGGAACGCTTCTCGGTGCAGTACGGCATAAGGGCTACATACCCTGGGATGATGATATTGATGTTATCATCCCTTTTGATGAGCTCAGCCGCCTTATGGAGGTTTTTGACTCAGAAAAGCAGCTGGACTTCAGGATTAACAATCACACTACAGAAAAGCACTATCCCCTTACCTGGACCAAAATAAGAGCAGACCGTACCCTGTCCCGACCCGTTCAGTACAGGGACATACCTGTTCATTGGGGCATATGTATAGATTTGTTCCCCATATATCCGGTGAGCGATAACAAATTTGTCCGTAAGCTTGAGATATTTTTCTTTAAGCTTGCGCGGAAAATGCTTATTGCAGAAATGACAAAATACGAAGAAAATCACAATATTGTCACAAGACTGTTTGAAAAAATCCCATACTGCATCAGGCATCTGGCTGTAGATGTCAGTCAGGGGATTTTTGCCCTGCACAGAGCCCGGGATACTCAATATGTGTATCTCACCTGCAAGGGCGGCAGAGTTATGGAGAAAGCGGTAATTGAGGGTGAGGCTGCCATGCTTCCCTTTGAAGCGGGAGAGTACCCGGCGCCCTCGGATTATCACCGCTACCTGACAGAGATGTTCGGCGATTACATGACTCCTCCTCCGCCTGAAGAACAGCGTGGTCATGACATGAGGCTGGGCGAGATAGAATGGGCAATATATGATGATTTTAATTCGGATAAGGGTGAAATTATATGATTAAATCAAAAGCAGATTATAAAAGATATTTAAAGCAGGATGCCTTGGCATTGAGAAAGGTTGACCGCAAGCGCCCCCGCTTGTACGGCGATACTATATGGAAGTTTCAGAGGTGCCTGAGAAAGTGCGAGTATCATAACTCACTTTCAAAGAGTATGAAGCTTCTGCACGCACCCTCTGTAATCTATAACCGGATTAAATTTGAGAGGTTGTCAATAAAGTATGGCTTTTGTATAACCTTTGGTGTTTTTGACGAGGGCATGGCTATTGCACACAGAGGAACAATTGTGGTAAGCAACCATGCACGAATTGGTAAGAATTGCCGTATTCATGAGGGCGTGACTATAGGCGGCGCCAACGGAAGTATGGATGCTGCAAAAATAGGAAACAATGTTTTCATAGGCCCCGGTGTTAAGATTGTGGGAGATGTTACCATTGCGGATGATGTGGCGTTGGCTCCCAATACCGTTGTAACAAAATCAATAACAGAGCCCGGCACCACCTGGGGAGGCGTTCCTGCAAAAATGATAAGCGCAAAGAACTCTCATGCTAATTTGTCCCCGTATCTTTTTTAGTAGGAACACGGGGAGAATCCGCGAATGTTCCATTTTGTGGGGACGGAGCTGCTTTGGCACAGAAAACCAAGTTTTCCATGCCAAAGAGCTTCGCTTGTCACCTGCCGTCCCCAAATGGCACATTTCAGGGGGATGGCAGACTGCAAAAGAGCCATTCAGGGACGGTGGCAGTCAGATGCTTTGCATTCTTTTTGCATGAAAAATCAGGATTTTTTGTGCAAAAAGCGCGCCGTCCCTACAGAATGGCGAACAAAATGATGATAATTCGACAGTCTGTCGTCCCTATGTGTTACGTGTTGCGCAAAAAAATATTTTTATAATATTGTTGTTAAAAATTGGGTGATGGCGTCATGCTTTATTTAATCTTCATCCCACTCATAAATTTTAGAAGGGAATTTTCAGGTGAATAGATATGTTAAAAGATTTTATCGGTATGGAGAGTTTTTATAAGTCGGCGCTGATCTCAGCTGTACTGTTATGTGTTGTATTGATAGTTGTGTGTGCGTTTCTTGGAAAAAAGCTCAAGAACATTGAGATAAAAAGTAAGATTAAAGAAATGATGGATTATGAGACCGGTATCGGAAATCTGAATTATTTTAAGCATAATTTTTCACATAGTATTTCTGATTATTCGCGCAATTTTTATTATGTTGCGTATATAGTTATTAACAGTAATTATCTGCAGTTGTACCAGTCGGATTCCACCTTTACTGACGTTGTAAACAATGCCGCGGCAATATTGTCAAAATCAGTGAAGCACAATGAATTTGTTGCCCGTATCAGCGAAACCGGATTTGCTTTTGCTTTCAGAGAAATGGATGTTTCCGACGCTAAGAAGCGTATTAATGAACTTATGGAAGAATTGAGCGGCCTGATAGTTTCTGATGAGAATAATAAATCCGTTTTCTATACCGTGGTATATAATCTTGATGCACAGGATGATAACTGCGAGCTCCTGCTGTTTAATCTGCGCAGAAATTGCAGCAGAATATTCGGCACGGAAAATCAGGTCTTGTTTTGCGATTCACACAGTATACACAGTGTGCTTGAGGAAAAGAAGACTATAGACAGTGTTATCAGCGGTCTTGAGAATAATGAGTTCAAGCTGTATCTGCAGTTTTCGGTGGATAATAAGACTAAAAAAATCGTATCAGCCGAGGCGCTTTCCAGATGGATTCACCCCGAACAGGGCTTGCTGCCTCCTGTTAAATATATAGGCGTACTCTCAAAGTGCGGCTTAATCAGTGAACTGGATTACTATATGTTTGAAATGGTATGTAAGCAGCTGGAAAAATGGAGTAGGACGGAATACAACAGCATATCGCTGTCCTGCAATTTTACCAGAATTACAATTTCTGAGGATGACTTTATTGATAAGCTTGTGAATATATGTGATAAATATACCTTTGATAAATCACGGCTTATAATTGAAATCACCGAGGATGCCATAGAGAAAAATCATAAAAAGGCTATGAATAATATATCAGAGTGCAAAAAGCTCGGCTTCTGTATAGCATTGGATGATTTGGGAAGCGGCTATACCTCTCTTGAAAATTTGTGTGATTATCCTATAGATATTGTCAAAATTGACCGGGATATTCTTCTGAAAACCATCGAGCCCAAGGGCAGGAAGCTTTTCAGAGGTATGATTGCACTTGCTCACAGTCTTAACCTGAAGGTGGTATGTGAGGGTGTGGAGACCCTTGAGCACAATGAGTTTGTCACAGGAACAGATTGTGATTATCTGCAGGGTTGGTACTATGCCAAGGCTATTCCTGTTGAGGGCAGCGAGGAATTTATTGATAATTATAATCCGTAAGAGGAACACAGAGAAGGAACAGAACACAGGAGGACGGCAGACTGCAAAAGAGCCATTCAGGGACGGCAGACTGTCGGATAATTCAATTGTCGCACAAAAGAGTCCGCTGGGGGACGTACATGAAAGGCTGAACGCCCCGTGGCACAACGCTTTTAAGTGCCACGGCATGTACGTCCTCACATCCGGGCGAACAAAATCACTAATTATTCGACAGTCTGACGGTGGCAGTCAGATGCTTTGCATCCTTTTTGCATGGAAAATCCTGATTTTCTGTGCAAAAAGCGCCCCGTCCCTATAGAGTGAAAATGATAATAATTCGGCTGTCTGATGTCCTGCAAGCCCGAATCAGTTATTTAACATAATCATAAATATTTAACATTATAGAAAAGAAGTGTCTTTATGAAACTGAACAAATATTTCAAACACAGAGGCAATATGATTGCATATACAATACTTGTTGCCGTTTTGCTGTGCACTATTTTACTTTTGATGATAAACTATATATACAGCGAAGCGGAGAGAGACGGCTTTGAAAATCTTCATGTGCAGACGAAGGAGATTAAGTATGATATAGACCTTCAGCTGATTTCAGACCGTGAAAATCTTCAGACAATTGCCAATTTTGCTGCCAAGCTGTATTCTGACGGCGAGAGCTTTGAATTGCTTTTGAATTCGTTTAAGGCTATAGGTCTGATAGAGAATATAGGTATCCTTATGCCTGACGATACCTTTATGACAAGAGTGGGCAGTCTGCCGGCAGCAGATGTGATTTCATTTGAAGAGGAAGTTGCAAAAGGCACATATATAAGCGGCAGAGTGCCGGATATTACTAATCCCGGCAGGGATGTAGTGCGCAGTGCTGCCCCGGTTGTAGTGGATTCACGTACAGTTGCCATTCTTTACGGAGTTATAGAGCTTGATGCAATTGAGGAGCGATATGTGGCAGAAGCCGCCGAAAAAGAAGCTCAGCTGTTTGTGTTGGAGCGCGGTAACGGTAATTTTATAATAGATACCCGTCATAAACAGATTGGTAATGTTTCGTCACTGGAATTGAGAGAATACAAAAACAATTTTAACTATAATGACCTGTACAATGGTGTGATGGAAGGCAAATCCGGATATTCGTCATTTGTATCAAAGTTTACCGGAGAGGTTTTATATGTTCATTATGCTCCCCTTGAGGTTAGCGACTGGCAGATAATGCTGGCTGAACCGGAGAGAAAGGTTTTTGCTGAGGCAAAGATAACTAACAAGAATCTTTTGCTCATGTTTTTTATGATAATAGTTATTATGATGATATATCTAATGCTGATGTTTACTTCTGAGAGAAGAAACTCAAATCTAAATTTGGTTGCATCAAAAATAAGGAAGATTCTTTTAACTATAAATCAGCAAAGCTCGGTTATTAATGACGCATTAAAAAACATTGTGGACTTTGCAAAGGCAAGATCTGCATTTTTTGTGGACACTGATTTTGAGGATTACAATTATATAAATCCGCAGTTCAAGGACAGGCTTCTTGGCGGTAAGGACAGAAAGTATTTTATTGCAGAGCTGTTTGATTATATATACCTTAGCAGCAAGGAAAGCACTGCTGTCAATTCATTTAAAATCAATGTAAACAAAAAGCTTGAAGACCGAAATCCGGAATTTTATGAATTTTTGAAAATCAAGAAAATAAAAAAGATAGTTTTTTCATCCGTTGCCAATGAAAGAGGTCATATATGTATTATAGGTGCAATAAATGCCGGTGCAGGTATGGCGATAAAAAGACTGCTTGAGGAAATAGCGGTATGCTTCTGTATGGCAATACATAACAAGAATTATCTGGATAAAACAGAAACAATTGCTTCTACCGATTCTCTTACCGGCCTGTCTAACAGAATGGTATACAATAAGGATATTTCCTGTCTGAGTACAGATGCATCAAAACAGCTTTCCTGTATTTATATAGATGTAAACGAATTACATATTGTAAACAACAAATACGGTCATTCAGCAGGAGATACTATGCTTATATATGTGGCGAATGCCTTAAAGGAGGTATTTGCCGGCAACAGGCTCTACAGAATGGGAGGCGACGAATTCCTTGTATTCACCGAGAACCTTTCCGAGGATAGAATAAAAAGAGCAGTAGAGCTTTTCATTCAGAAAGTAGAGGCTATGAATTATTATGTGTCTGTGGGTATGCACTTCTGTACAGCTAATGAAGATATACAGGAAGCGGTTGCCAAGGCAGAAAAAATGATGTACGGAGCAAAAGCTGACTTTTATCAGAAAAAAGAAAAGAGCAATGCCTTTAAGCCTCAGAAAAATCAGGTGGAGCATGTTTCAACCGGTATTTCCGACCTGGACGGTTTGCTTTCGGTTATGGGTCAGCATTATGTGGGTGTGTACAGTGTATCTCTTGAAAATGATAATTCACGGCAAATACTGATTCCTGAATATCTTAAGGAGCTTTATAATGGTGAAAAAAGATTCAGCAAGGTATATGCCCGTTATGTACATGAATTGGTAGACCATGACTATCAGAGACAGCTTCTTAGCTTTTTGGAGTACGATGTGTTGAAAAATCAGCTTCTCAGCGGTTATGTTCCGGTAATGACATATACCAAGATAGATGGCGGCAGGTACAAGCTCAGCGTTCATCTTGTGAGCTCTAAGGACTCTGATACCACTGATACCCTGTGGGTGTTTGAAAAAGAAGATTAACAATAGCCGAACCAATCAACACCTTTAGTATTGGTTGCTTCGGCTACCCCTATACAAGCATGAAAATACATTTAAATTATTCAGGAGGGTGTTTATTTATGGTAAAGAAAAGAATATGCTCTGCCATAGCCGCGGTGATACTGATTGCAGGTATCGGTACAAATGCTGCTGCGGCAGGGATTACATATCTTCCGGATGTTACAAAGAATATGTCTGATGCATCGTATTGGACCGATGAGAACAAGGTGCTCATGACCTATGATGAGATACAGAGCCTTAATACTCTGACAATTTCCGGAGCGGATACATATATGTATGATTTAAAAAATCAGCCTGAAACAGTTGACGGTGTTTCGCTGAATGAGGCATTGCTTAAATCGAGCCGGGCTGACGCGGGTTACTACCTTGGCTGGACATATATAGAAAGCGAAGCTCTCGCGGCAGAACAGGATTTTGAAGAGTTTATAAAAAACACTCAGAATCAAAATCCCTCAAAGGAACAAAAGGTTCTCTACGGCATAGCGGTACGCCGCACGGAGCTCAGGACCTTCCCCTCTCATAAGGCGATATGGGATGACCCTAAGGACGCAGATTTTGACTATCAGTACCTGTCAAGTATCCGTATTAATGAGCCGTTGGTTATCACATCGGTTTCTGCCGACGGAAAATACTATCTTGCAAAAAATATCTGCTGCTCCGGCTGGGTACCGGCAGAGACTGTTGCAATATGCAAGGATAAGGCAGAATGGCTCTCGGCATGGGATATAGCCCCCGAAAAAGCATTGGTCGTGTATGGTGATAAGGTTTATACAGAAAATTCGGTTTCGGCTGCCATAACCTCGGATTTGATGCTTACAATGGGAACCGTGCTTGAACAGGCAGAACCGAAAGATGTCAATATGCTTGTTGATAACCGCGCTTTGTATCAGAATTATGTTGTATGGATGCCTGTAAGAAATGACGATGGTACCTATGCTAAAAAAATGACATTGATTTCAGAGCATAACAAGGTGAGCGACGGTTACCTTCCACTGACAAAAGAAAATATTGCAATGGTTGCTTTTTCGGCATTGGGCAATACCTACGGCTGGGGCGGAAGCCTGCTTTCAGACGATTGCTCCGGTTATATAAGAAACATTTATAAGTGCTTTGGTCTTGAGCTCGCCCGGAATACCACATGGCAAACCGCCATGCCCATGGCAAAGACCCATATGCAATATATGTGCCGTGAGGAACGGGAAATAATATTAGACGCTCTGCCCTTTGGCTCAGTTTTGTACTTTAACGGGCATGAGATGATGTATCTGGGGAAAGAAAACGGAAAATATTATGTAATCAGCTCTATAAGTACCATTATGTGTCCGGAAGATTCTTCTGTCCGTCAGCGGATACGTAGTATTGTTGTGAACACGCTGGAGATAAAGCGCGCAAACGGTAATACATGGCTTGATGACCTTACGGTTGCTCTTGTTCCCTATTGGACAGCCGAAAATTCCGGCTTGCCTGAATATGAGTGGTATCATGACGGTGTTGCCTTCTGCCTGAAGAATAATCTGATGCAGGGTGATGAAAACAGATATTTTAATCCGGATGAAAATATTACATGGGCGGAGCTTTTGCAGATACTGAGGAATATGGAGGGAAAGCTCGGCGAGGAGAATACAGCCGAAGCTACCGATAATGGCGGAAATTGGTATGATGCCGCTGTACAATGGGCTGCGGATACAAAGCTGGTTTACGAAAATGATGCAGACTTTGCTGCAGACTCTCCCATGACAAGAGAGCAGCTTGCGTCGGTTCTTTATCTTTACGCACAGTTTAAAGAATTGGATACAGAAAAAAATGCTGATATCAGCACTTATGCCGATGCTGAGCAAATTTCAGATTATTTAATCACAGCGATGCAGTATGCAGTGGGCAGCGGCCTGATGAAAGGCGACTCAGAAGGCTTGCTCAATCCGATGGGCAATACCACAAGAGCAGAAGCGGCGGTAATTCTTGAAAGATTTGCAAAATTAAGTTAGTAAGGCAGTATTTAAATAATAGAAAAGGAGAAATCAGAAATGAAAAAAATTTTTGCTTTAATTATATCACTCTCAATTATAGTTTCTGCTATTGCTCCGGTTTCGGCAACGACAGAAGCAATTTCAGATGACATTGTAATTCTTTATACCAATGATGTACATACCTATATTGACGGAGCCCTGAGCTATGATGTGATTGCTGCTTTCAAGGAGAATTTGGAAAAGCAGTACAAATATGTTATTCTGGCAGATGCCGGCGACCATATTCAGGGCACGGCATACGGCTCTATGGATAAGGGCGAGAGCATTATCAAAATGATGAATGTTGCGGATTATGATGTTGCAACTCTCGGCAACCATGAGTTCGATTATGGCATGGAGGGATGCCTGAAGGTTATCGACCTTGCAGAATTTCCTTATGTGTCTGCTAATTTTTATCATGAGAAAAACGGCGTGCGCGGTGAGAATGTGCTTGACAGCTATGTAATGTTCGATTGCGGCGATGAGAAGCTTGCCATTGTCGGTATTACCACCCCGGAGACCTTTGAAAAATCCACTACCGCATATTTCCAGGATGAGAGCGGCAATTTTATCTACGGAATTTCCGCAGGTGAAGACGGCTCCGAGCTCCGGCAGGATGTGCAAAAGGCTGTAGACCAAGCTAAGGAAGCCGGCGCAACCAAGATTGTCGCTCTCGGACATCTTGGTATCGACCCCTCATCTCAGCCATGGACCAGCAGGGAGACCGTAGGCGGAGTCTGCGGTCTTGATGCCTTTATCGATGGTCATTCTCACAGCATTGTAGAAAAAGAAATTGTTAAGGACAAAGACGGACATGATGTTTTGCTGACACAGACCGGCGAATACTTTAACCGTATCGGTATGATGGTTATTGATTCTGAGACCGATGAGATTACATCTGATTTTATAGAGTATGAGGAGATAATTGCCGATGACGGCAAAACTGTTTCCGGAGGCAAGCTCGCTTCGGACCTGTACAGCGGTACAGACCTTGTTTCTGATGAGACTGTGAATGAAATTAAAGCTGCATGGATTACCGAGATTGATGAAAAGTTAGGACAGAAGATTGGTTCCACCGAACTGACCTTTGATAATTATGACCCGGAGGGAAACCGTCTTGTCCGCATACAGGAAACCAATTCCGGTGATTTTGCGGCAGATGCACTCTACTATCTCTTTGACAATATGGAGCTTGATGTTGATGTGGCTGCAATGAACGGCGGAGGCATCCGCAACCACGCAATTACAGGCGATATTTCCTATAAAACCTGCAAGGATATGCATACCTTCGGCAATGTGGCTTGCCTACAGACTGTTACCGGTCAGCAGGTGCTGGACGCTCTGGAATGGGGTGCAAGAAATATAGGAGTTGGAGAAAACGGCGGATTCTTGCACACCTCGGGTGTTAAATATAAGGTAGATACATCTGTGCCCAATACCGTAAAGGAAGATGAAATGGGAACCTGGCAGGCGGGTCCTGACAGCTACCGTGTTTACGATGTCGAGGTTTATAATAAAGAAACAGCTTCATGGGAGGCTCTTGACCTGAATGCTTCCTATAATATGGCAGGCTATAACTATACACTGCGTGATTTTGGCGACGGATATGCCATGTTTGACGGCGCTGTAAATGTTGTTGACTATGTAATGGAAGATTATATGGTGCTTGCTAATTATGTTCAGAGCTTTGAAGACGGCATTGTGGGAGCAGACAATTCTCCCCTTATCAGTAAATACCCCGGCTTTATGATTGACTACAGCACAGTAAACGGAAGCGGACGTATAGTGATTGGCTCAGGTGCCGATACCGCCGCTTTTGAGGATGTAGCCGAGTCCGACTGGTATTATGCAGATGTTGAATATGCTTTGGCAAACGGTCTGATGAATGGTACAACAGAAACCGCATTTTCACCGGATGCCAATGTTACCAGAGCAATGCTGGTAAACGTTCTTTACCGTGCAGAGGGCGAGCTGGCGGCGAACAGAAGTATTCCCTTTGCCGATGTTGATATGGGAGCATATTATGCCGGTGCTGTATCCTGGGCAAAGCAGAACGGTATTGTAAACGGTGTGACCGAAACAGAGTTTGCGCCCGATGATAATATCACTCGCGAGCAGATTGCAGCTATTATTCACAGATATGCTCAGTATAAGGGATATGATATAAGCGTTGTTGGCGAAAATATAAATATTTTGTCTTACAGCGATTTTGACAGTATTTCGGAGTACGCAGCAGGCTCTGTGCAATGGGCGGTTGGCAGCGGCTTGATAAAAGGCAAAACCGAAAGTACGCTCAATCCCCTTGATTTTGCATCAAGAGCCGAAATAGCGGCGATTCTGCATAGATTTATCGGTACTTTATAAGAAGCTATCGGATTTTTTCGGGGCTCAACAAATTTTAAGTATTCTTACAAATTAAATCAGCACTTGTCATGCGGTTTGCAAAGGCTCTGTCAACTGCTTTGGGCTTGACAGCCGGAGCGGAGGACGTAAGCTTGCAGCCTGCGCATGACAAGTGTTGATTTTTATTACTGTAATGTTTTGCATTTCAGCTATGCTGTTTGTCGTGATTGTCAGAAATAACTTTTAAACAAAAAAACTTTTTGTATTTGTGCACAATAACAAAATAAAAAAAAATTACTAAAAACCATTGATTTTATTTGATTTACAGTTTATAATTGTATCATAAATATAATGAGAGTGGGTAACAGTCTGCCCGGATATGTCTTGTCTGTGCGTCTCGTTTCGCTCTTCATTAAAAACTTTTTATGAAAAGGATGGAGGAAAAAATCATGAAAAAGAATCTTTTCAAGGTACTTTCACTCGCTCTCGTAGCTCTCTTTGCTATGACATGTGTTGCTTCTGCAGCAGCAGTTGAAGGTATCTACACAGACGGTACTGTAACAGCTACTGTTACAGGTATCGGCGAAACAGACGAGGTTACTATCCTTGTAGTACCTCACGGCACAGAACTTGCAAGTGTTACATCTGATGATATTCTTTATATCGACCAGGTTACAGCTGCAGATGGCACAGCAACATTCACATTCACATCAGACACAGAAGAAATCGACATCTACTCCGGTTACACAACCATGGACGTAGCTGCAGGTGCTCTCAGCGATATTTATGAAGCTGCTGTTGTTGATCCTGAAGGTCCTGAAGTTGTTAGTGCTGAAATTGTTAAAGATAAGCCTTTTAGACTTTCTGGTTATCAGAGAATCTTTATTAAACTTGCTGAAGGTGAGAATGGCGCTTGGACACCTACTCACAGTGATGCTGATTCTGCTATTTATTATTCAACAGAGCGTACAGGTTATGATGGTCTTATCAAGTCTACAGCAGCAGATGCTACTGCAGCTCTTGCAGAAATCACATGGGAAAATGTTGCTCCTTCAGAAGATATGATTATTGCTAAGTATGGCGATGTTGATGGAACTGGTAGAGTAAATTCGGATGACTATATTTCTGTAAAAAATGCGGCACTTAGAAAACTTACATATGAAATGAAAGAGAATGTAGTTGCGGATGTAAATGGTGATAGTACTGTAAACTCTGATGACTATATTGAAGTTAAGAACGTTGCATTGAGAAAGGCAACCATATTTACTATAGTTGCTGATTCACAGCAGTGATTATATGTAGTTGATTGTTAATAGGAGATTAAACAATGAAAAAAATCATATCAAGTATTCTTATTTTTGCAATGTTGTTTACCCTTGTACCAACGGTATTTGCTGAGAGTGTCTACGAAATGAATTTCGGGGAAACAACATATACAGTTGCACCCGGCGAGGAAATTAAAATACCATTATATTTTAATGCTACAGCAGATCCGGCTACAGCAGTTACAGTTGAGACTGTTGCATCATATATCATGATTCCGGAAGAAATAAGTTTGGATGACATCACAATTGAATCAACAGTTCTCACAGCTGATGACTACAATAAAGATGATTCATTCCATGAAGTTGTAGTAATAGGTACAGTTGCTGGTGAGCTTAACAACACCACACCTATCATTACAATGACAGTAAAAGCACCTGCAGAAACTGGCGAATATAAATTTGAGATGTATGATTCAGCTGCATACTATAAAGATACAGCTGGTAAAGAAGTTAAGTATCAGGGTGTTGGAGAAGTACCTACAACGCTTATCGTTGAGGAAAATGTTACTCCCCAGCCTCCGGCTTCAGAGTATGATTATGAAATGAAGCTTGTTCCTTCAGCAACAGAGGTTGAAGCAGGAAGTACATTTACATTACCGCTCTATTTTGTTTATACAGCAGATACAACCGGAACAGTTACAGTTGAGACTGTTGCATCATATATCATGATTCCGGAAGAAATAAGTTTGGATGACATCATAATTGAATCAACAGTTCTCACAGCTGATGACTACAATAAAGATGATTCATACCA
>JAFUPN010000043.1 GCA_017481205.1 Clostridia bacterium
ATAACAACGTCGGAATACATCTGTATAAATCTTCTGTAGCAGTCCCAAGCCCAACGTGCGTTACCGCTCTTTGTAGCCATAACCTCTACAACCTCTTCGTTAAGACCGAGGTTAAGAATTGTGTCCATCATACCGGGCATAGAAGCTCTTGCACCGGAACGAACAGAAACCAGGAGAGGATTTTCCTTATCACCGAATTTCATACCGGTGATGCCTTCCATCTTGTCGATATACTCCATGATTTCAGCCTGGATTTCGGGATTGATCTTGCGGCCGTCTTCATAGTACTGAGTACAAGCCTCTGTTGTAACTGTGAAGCCCTGGGGAACAGGAAGACCGATTTTGGTCATTTCAGCCAGGTTAGCACCTTTACCGCCGAGGAGCTCACGCATAGAAGCGTCGCCTTCGCTGAAAAGGTAAACAAACTTTTTAGCCATTAATACTACCTCCATAAAATTTTCTATTTTGCGGGCAAACAACATACTTATATTATTTGCCGTTATTGCCTAATGTTAATTTTATAACAAATACACATAAAAATCCAGTGTTTTTTATAAAAAAAATGAAAAATTTGTGTTTTTTTATAGTATTTACAAAAAATGACGATATTTTTACATATTTATGTACATTTCTTATACGTCTTTTACAATAAGATTTTTAAAATAATCCAAAGAAGTCAGATAAATATCCATCTGATTTTTGAGGTATTCCTCCCCTGCTTCCGACAGAAGGCGTACTGTCTGTTCTGTTGGTCTGACAGACAGCGCGGCACGCATATCGGACTCACATATGGAATACAGACTTTTGTGCACCTCGGGAGTGATTTTTATAACATCGGCATTAACGGGCTTGTCCTTGCAGTCTTTGCAGATTACCCTGCCGTTGGTTATGTCAAAATATTCTATATTCTTGGCACTACCGCAGCATTCGCACTTTGTCACCTCAGGCATATAGCCGTTTTCGCACACGGTCTTAAGCTCAAAAATCGCTTTAAGTCTGAGCAGCTCGGGAATACCCTGTTTTTCCGCATCAGCCTTGGCTGTAAGAAACAGAGTGTTGAGAATAAAGCTGAAGTATTCGTCCTCAACGGGAAATTCCTCCGGTATTGCACTGACAATATCCGTTATATAGGCGGCAAGGGCAAGCTTTTCTACAGAATTGCGCAGATTATAAAAATTTTCAATCACTCTTGCCTCAACCGGAAAATACATACCGGTGCGCCGCTCAAGCACAAAATCGCTGTAGCAAAACTGCTGCATTGCCGAAAAACACTTGTGCTTCTGACTGCGTATGCCTTTTGCCATAACCGTTATTTTACCGCTGTCTCTGGTGAGCACAGTGAAAATTCTGTCATTATCATTGAGATTGACTGTCTTGAGTATCAATCCCTGGTTTTTCATCTGTTCCAATACCTTTACCTGCCTTGTCTCTGAATGTAGCATATTCAAGATAGCTCTTTATGCTTCCGGATTTACAGAAATTGTTCCAATAATCATTGACGTTCATTGCAATACCTCCGGGAATGTGAATATTTAAGCAATAAGTAAAAGGTTAGCAAAGAAGTCAGGTGCAAAAGCTGCGCTTTTGTTTTTTTGTATCTTAACCCTTACCTCTTATTTTTTCTTATCACCCGATATTAATTTTTCCCGTTTTTGGCTATTATATATCGGAAAAATCTGTCTTTTCGTTTTCTATCAAACCAAATTCCTTCATAAGATTGTTTGAATTACGCCAGTCCTGCTTAACCTTTACCCAAAGCTCAAGGTATACCTTGGCTTCAAGCATATCCTCACAGTCACTTCTTGCCATAGAGCCGATTTTCTTGAGCATAGCTCCGCCGCTTCCAATTATTATACCCTTGTGGGAGGCTTTTTCACAATAAATATTTGCACAGATATTGTAAACCGGCTTTGAAGCATTGTCGTTATATTTCATTTTTACAATTTCAACCGCAGTGCCGTGAGGTACCTCCTTATCGAGAAGATACAGCATTTTTTCGCGGATGATTTCCGCTACAATCTGTTTTTCCTGCTGGTCTGTTACCATGTCCTCGGGATAGAACATGGGACCATCCTCCAAATAGTCTTTTATAACCTTTTTAAGCTCATCAATGCCGAGTCCTGTTTTTGCACTTACCGGTACAATTTCGGCAAATTCATGCTGCTTGCTGTAAAAATCCATTACCGGCAGAAGCTCATCGAATCTGACGGTATCTGCCTTGTTGATTACGAGAATACAAGGTATATCCCCTATTTTTTCTATTATGGCACGTTCTGCACCGTTACAGTCAGTGTCGGGCTCCACAACCATAATAAGCATATCCACATCAGCTATCGTATCATTAACAGCCTTTATCATGGTTTCGCCAAGCTTGTTCTTTGGCTTATGAAAGCCGGGAGTGTCAAGAAACACAACCTGAGCATCCTCTTCTGTCATTATTGCAAGGATTTTGCCTCTGGTAGTCTGTGGCTTGGGTGAAATAACAGCTATCTTCTGACCGATTAGCTTATTAAGCAAGGTTGATTTGCCTACATTCGGTTTTCCAACAATGCCCACAAAGCCTGATTTAAAATTATTTTCCATTTGTATTTACTTCCTTTTCTCTGAATAAAATTCCGCTTATATACACAAGTCCCGCAGCTGCATAAAGCCAGAACAGGGGATTTTTTATATAGTCAAAAACAATCTGCCATATGACACCGTCGTTATAAAACAGCACAAGTCCTGTGGTTGCCGCCGCAAAAGCCGAAACAAGAACACTGCCTGCTGCAACATCCTTGGCAATCTTTGCCAAAGGATTGTAATCCTGTGTTTTCATATCAACAACGCTCTCGATAGCAGTGTTGAACATCTCGGATATAAGCACAAAAACAATGGTAAACATCAGCACAAGCTTTTCTGTCTGACTGAGATTGTATTCATATGCGAGAATCATTGCCGACAGTGCGGCGAAGGTATGAAAGCGGAAATTGCGCTGTGTTTTTATACAGTGCATGACGCCGAAAAAAGCATATTTAAAGCTCCTGAAAAAAGCCATGGTTTCTCTCCTGTCTTATTATCTTGTGAGTCCAAGTGAGTCGAGGATTGTTTCCTCATGCTCACGCATTACGGCTCTCTCTGAGTCATCCTCATGGTCATATCCCAAAAGGTGAAGAACAGAATGGCACACAAGAAAGCCAACTTCGCGCTCAAAGGAATGACCGAAATCCTCACTCTGCTCCAAAGCACGTTGGAAGCTAAGCACAATGTCGCCGAGAATGGTTTTTCCCTCATAAACATCTCCGCTGTCGGGGATGATATCGCCGTTTTCGTCAAACTCAAGAACAGGAAAAGAGAGCACATCGGTAGCAGAGTCTATATTTCTATGCTCATTGTTTATCTCTCTTATAGCTTCATTGTCAACTACAGTAACACTGACAAAGCAATCAAAGTCCACACTCTGCTCATCGAGAGCTCCGTTTATCACTTTTGTAATCAAAGCTTCATGCTCAGGTGTAAAATTTATAATGTCCTGTTCGTTTTCTATTATAATTTCTGTTGTCATTGGTATGCATCCCCTATTTTGTGAATTTTGGTTTGTCGCTCTTGGCTGCTTCGCTGCGTCTTGAATCTCTGCGCTCATATGCCCTTATAATCTGCTGAACCAGTCTGTGACGAACCACGTCACGGTCGGTCAGGTAGCAAAAAGCTATGTCATCGAGGTTTTTGAGTACTCCGATAACATCCTTAAGTCCGGATTTTTTGCCGTCGGGCAAATCCATCTGGGTTATATCACCTGTAACTATAGCCTTTGAATTGAAGCCTATACGGGTAAGAAACATTTTCATCTGCTCAGGAGTGGTGTTCTGAGCTTCATCAAGGATAATAAAGCTGTCGTCAAGGGTTCTGCCTCGCATATAGGCAAGAGGTGCAACCTCTATAGCGCCTTTTTCCACCAGGCGGGTATAATTCTCTGCACCGAACATTTCATAAAGTGCGTCATACAGCGGTCTTAAATACGGGTCAACCTTGCTCTGAAGGTCTCCCGGGAGAAAACCAAGCTTTTCCCCTGCTTCAATTGCAGGTCTGGTGAGGATAATCCTTGAGATTTCCTTGTTTTTAAAAGCCTTTTCCGCCATAGATACCGCAAGATAGGTCTTACCGGTTCCGGCAGGTCCTATGCCGAATGTAATTGTATTTTTGCCTATAGCCTGAATATACTCCTTCTGACCGAGAGTCTTTGCTTTGATAGGCTTACCCTTTGAATTGATGCATATGCAGTCCTTGCCGTAAAGTGAGGTCTCGTCAATCCCCTCCATGGACATGCTGATTGAATACTGCACATTCTGGTCGGTGAGCTCTGCTCCGGTGTTTACTATATCAGCAAGCTTTCTGACCGTATTTTCCGCGATAATAACGTTGCTTTCGTCACCGCTGATTTTTATATCCGAATCTCTGTTTACTATTCTGACATCCAGTTGCTTTGCAATCATATTGATGTTTTTGTCAAACTGACCGAAAACCGCAATTACTGTGTCAATGCTGTCTAACTGTACTATTCTTTCCATTACTGCTCCTCTTGTTCGTTAATTTCTACATACTGCGGATGCTCTATGGGCTTGTATTCGCCTATATCCTCAGAGCATTCAAAGCATACCTTTACATATATATTTCCGCTGTCAAGCTTATTGCTTGTATGAGTCTTGCTTATTACAGTGAGTTCTTTTTTCCCTTCAAGTGATTTACTGAGATTTTCGCTGAGGACAGATACTGCAGTTGAAACAACATCACTGTCGGATATTTCCGTATGCTCTTCTATTATCTCACAATATGCGTCAATTGTAAATGATATTGGCAAAGTTTTTTTAAAAAATTTAAATTTTTGTTCGTTTTTGCTATGTTCATACAGTTTGAATGTGGTAGTATTTTTTGAAAAAACGGGAAAAACATGGGTGCCCACTGTGAGCGAAAGGCGTTTTTCCTCGTTTCCGGTCAGATATCTGTCACACCTTGTATGGCTGTACACTCCGTCCAGCTCATACCAGGTTCTACCCTTTGCTATACCGTCTGCGTGCATATAACGTATCCCGCCCGTTTTTGTATCCGCAATGCCGCTGATAAGCACATCTCCCTTTCGCACTACATCACCTATTTTCACCGCCGGTCTGCCGCCTCGGGGCATAAGCTCGGTTATCAGGGCATCTCTTGACGCCACAAGGTTGCAATAGTCGGTTTTGTCCTCAATATCAGGCTTGGCAATCCGCTCCTGGACAGATACCGTGGCATGGGTACCGTGAATATCTATCCATATCCATGTAAGCTTGCTGTACCTTAGCATCATGCTTTGTTGAATTTTTCTGACGTTAATGCCGTATCGGAACATGCCTTCCTTAAAGCCTGCCTCCGACAGCTCGGCGATTATTTCCTCAGTTGGTATATCCTTATTGCCTTCAACGGTTATATCGCTTATAAAAGCCGATACAAAAGCTATTATGCCCAAAAACATAATAAAGCCTGCAGCAAACACCTTTCTGTGCCGGTAACGGAAGAGCTGCTTTATAAGACTTTGCTCCCGGATGACAGTGAGCTCACATTTAATCCGCTTTGCAATATCCTCAAGCTCACCAAAGCTGCTTGTGTACAGGCTGAATTCGTAGGTTATGACATCCTTGCGTATTATATTCCATATATGTACATGGCGGCGCACACACTCGCTTAAAAGCTTGCCGCCATCGCCGCACACTATGCGCACCCGCCTTGTGCCGGTTATATATCTTAAGAACCCGCCCACAAAACCACCTCACATAAATCTGACTGAATGTATCTTTCCCTTAATGCTCAGACCGTCTCCTGTGAGATATTCAATAGTCAGCCCGGCTCCGCTTACCTCAAGCTGCTTTTTTTTGAGTCTTACGCGTATTTCCTCGGTAGTATATTCTGTTACGCCGTTATGGTTTTCAATCAGCACGGAAAAATCTGATATCACCGTCACCTTTGAAACCGTGCTGACTGCCTCGGGAACCTCCATGGATTGTACAAGTCTGTCTACTATATTAATATTTATCACACCCTTTAGTTAAAATTTATGTTTATTTCCATTTATATATGAATAAACATTTATCGGGTGATAAAATGAAAAAATTGATTAAACCGACCGTTTTATTGATGTGTACAGCCTTCTGTGTATACCTGTGCACATGCTTCGAGATTACGGCAAAAAGTGTTGAAAGAGGTATTGACACAGGGATAAATATTTTGCTTCCGTCTCTGTTTCCTTTTTTCGTCATCTCAGATTTGCTTACAAAGCTTATAAGCAGTCATAAAGGAATTTTCACAAGAATTTTTTCTGCTTTATTCAACATGCCCGAGGAGGCATTCGGTGCTTTTGTATGCGGAATAATAAGCGGTTATCCTGTCGGTGCTTCTGCCGCATATTCCCTTTATGAGCAAAAGTCTGTATCAAAGGAGGAGGCAGAAAGACTGATATGCTTTGCAAACAACTCCGGGCCTTTGTTTATAATATGTGCGGCAGGCTGCGGTATGCTCGGCAGCCTCAAGGCGGGAATTATTATGTATGCAGTACATATCACAAGCAGTGTTATAACAGGTATAATCTGCGGAATTACCGTAAAAAGAGCTGCAAAAGAAAAAACTGCCCTGCCGTCGGCCGCAATCCGCTTTAATCCAGCGGAGTCTATAGAACGCGGCTTCATTCAAGCAATAAAGATTATGGGCTTTGTGATATTTTTTGCTATAATTACGGATATGCTGCTTATGTGTGCCGGTAAAGCAGGTATTTCTACTGACAGCAAAATATTGACCATGCTTATGTGTCTGATTGAGGTAACAAACGGTATTTCACTTGCAGCAGGTAATTTTGATATACATACGGCAATGTGTATAATTTCTTTCGGGTGCGGATTTTCCGGTCTTGCTGTACTGATGCAGACAGCACTGGTTACCGGAAACATGCTTTGTCTGAAAAAATATGTATTATACAAGCTCTTTAACGCATTTGTATCATTCTGTCTGTGCAAAATATTTATTTTAGCGTCAGATATTGACTTTTCAGCTATATCTGATTTCAGACCAGAAGCTATACAAGTCATTTTTATCGGTTTGTGCTATATTTTATTTACATATTATATTATTGCATCAAAAAAGCTAGTCAACCGGTATAAAAAAAACAACCGTGAATCCTGAAAGGATACGCGGTTGTTTAAAAAGTCATATTAATTTAAAATATACACTCTTACTGAGCGTCTACCGAAGCTCATACAGTCATTGTATGAAGGGAAGAAAAGGTCAACCTTGTTTCCCTTAATTGCTCCGCCGGTATCTGCAGCTGTTGCATAACCGTAAACAAAGCTTCCGTCGGTTGTCTCAATATAGAGCTTTGAACCAAGGGGAATAACACGGGGGTCAACAGCAACTGTTCCGTAGGCTGCCTGTGTACCTGTGGCTGTAATGCCGTATCCTCTGTCGCCGGGGCGCTTGCCACAGCTCTGGAATGACAGGTCGTAGGCGGTTGCAGTACATGTAAGTACCGCAGAATAATTTGTGGGTGCTCCGGCTGTTGCTACTACATCAGCAGCTTTTTTGCCGGTTCCTATAAGCACCTGCTTATCTACAGGCTCGCTGGTAACCTCAGATGAAATCTCAACTCGGTTTGTCTCAACGCCGTTTGTAAGATAAACCTCATATTTCTTTGTAAGAACTCCGGTTTTTCCTTCTTTTACAACAAGTGATGAACCTTCCTCCCATCCGCTGCTCTCTTTGGTAACGGTTCTGAAGGGTATAGGTGTGTCAACAGAAACAGTGGTTTTTACAACACGGTTAATAGCAATGCTGTTTGTCTCGCTGAGGACTGTATCAATTGATACGTCAATCGAATCATAGAAACCAAGCTCTATACCATTATCCTCAAGGAACTCGCCAACTGTGTTTTTTGTTGTGAAATACTCACTTGTAACACCGGCATCATTCAAGATGACTTTTTTCACACGTTCAATTACAATAACCTGAGAATCGGTAAAATAAGTATCAACTGCAGGGTGTACAATATCGTACTGACCGAGAGTGATATCTTTTGAGTCAAGAAACTCACCGACAGTGGAAGGTACTGAAACAGCTTCTGTCATATTACCGTTATCATAGAGCTTGACATCCACTGTGTAAGGTGCTGCAAAGGTTACTGTATTTGCAAATATAAACATTCCCGCAAGGACAGCGGAAGTTTTGCAACGTGCATGATTAAGTTTGTCATAAATGTCGTAAATGCTGAACTTACGTGATGCACTTCTTTTACGACCTTTAGCTGACATAATTTTATTATGCATAAATGCCTCCTGTTAGTTTTTGCTTGCTTTCTCTTTGCTTGCAATAGCTATTTTAAGTCAAAGTTTTTGATTTGTCAAATCTACTGGTAAAATTTGGCATTTTTTAGTGTGCAAATCACACAAATTTTTCAGGATTTTTATTCCCATAAAAACATTTGGTAATTTTTGTAAAAACTCATTGGAAATGCCCTTACCATCGACTTTAATACATCTTATTCATATATTAACCAAAAATTACAAAAATGTTACACCAAAAATATTTTTGTGCATTTTTAACAAAAATATTTTCTGTGTTTTTACAATATATTGGGTTCAAATGGTGAAAATAGCTCAATATACAGTTCGGAAAGTCAAAAAAAGCCCGGAATATAGAGTTTACAACAAATTTAAAAGAATATTTCAATTATAAAAATATTAAAAATTAGTTACAAAAGCTTCATTTAATATAAAAACTCTGCATTAAAAAGCATAAAAATATTAAAAATCGAAATCAAATCACCACTTTGGGGTATTTTTTTGAGAAATTTTAAAGCAATAAAAAAATTATAATATTACAATTTTAATACAAGAGCCTCAGCCAATGTCGGTAGTTCAAATATATTCATACAAAATACAAAACAGCCGAAGCAGAATAATCCACCTACATTATAGTTGGAATTACACCGCTTCGGTTGTATTTATTAGATTTATGAGTGTTTTTATAATGCATAAAGATAAAATTATATTTAAAAAGCACTATAGTGTTGATTGTTTCGGCTATTCATTCTTAACTGCTGCAACAATCTTTTTATATTCCTCATATGTATAAAGACGGTTTATAACGTCAAGAAGCATATTCGGCGAAATACGTGCTGGCAGTCCGAGGAGCTTTGTAAGCTTAAGCCTGTATTCTGAGCTGTTTGCTCCACCGCTGAGTCCGTCGGTAAAAAGGTCTGTTTTGGTAACAAGCCGCTCTGTTTTATTTTCGGAAGCAGCATTGCCTGCCGCTTGAGAGCCGCCGGACCTCAGAGCATCATTAATTGCTTCTATTATAATATCATCAGACATTCCCTCAACACCAAGCATACCTTCCTTTGACGGTTTTTGCTTGCGTTTTTCTTTGCCGGGAATATCGGGGATATAAGCATGTCTGACGTTTTTTCCTGCTAGAATATTTTTAAGAAATGTTCTGATACGAAAGCCTGCCATATCAGAATCGGTAAAAATAATTACCCCGCATTTGTCTGCCAGCATTTTAATCATATTCTGACGTGCTTTATCCTTGTATATCATATAACCGTCGAGCACAATGATAGTAGCATCAAAAATCCCGGATAATTTAATTTTATCATAATTTCCTTCGACAATTATTGCTTCCTTTATCTTTATCATAAAAAAGTACCTTTGTCATCGTCAATTTCTGAGACTGTGAATAGGCGCAGGAATTCTGCCACCGCGGGCAATAAAGGCTTCGCTGCTGTATGGGCTTACATTCATAACCGGTCCTGTGCCGAGAAGTCCGCCAAACTCTACAACATCGCCAACCTTTTTTCCTGGAGCGGGAATGACTCTGACTGCAGTAGTCTTGTTGTTTATCATACCGATTGCCATTTCATCGGCAATTATCGCAGAAATTGTGGATGCAGGGGTTTCGCCGGGAATTACAATCATGTCGAGACCGACAGAGCATACACAAGTCATTGCCTCAAGCTTATCGAGGCTGAGAGCACCGCAGGAGGCAGCACTTATCATGCCGGCATCCTCACTTACGGGGATAAAAGCACCGCTGAGACCGCCTACATATGATGAAGCGAAAACGCCGCCCTTCTTTACTGCATCGTTAAGCAGGGCAAGAGCAGCAGTTGTGCCGTGGGCTCCGCATTTTTCTATACCCATTTCTTCTAATATATATGCAACACTATCGCCCACTGCCGGAGTCGGAGCTAAAGAAAGGTCTACTATGCCAAAGGGAACTCCCAATCTGCGGGAAGCCTCCTGAGCAACAAGCTGACCCATACGGGTTACCTTGAAGGCAGTTTTCTTTATTGTTTCGGACACAGTACCAAAGTCGCAGCCGCGAACTTTCTCTAAGGCGTGCTTAACTACACCGGGTCCGCTGACACCGACATTTATGACACATTCAGGCTCACCGGCACCGAGAAAAGCTCCTGCCATAAAGGGATTGTCCTCTACTGCATTGCAGAAAACAACAAGCTTTGCACAGCCAAAGCCATCGGATGAAGCCGTGAGCTGAGCCGTTTCCTTTATTTTTTCACCCATAAGCTTTACAGCATCCATGCTGATACCGGCTTTTGTACAACCGACATTTACCGAAGAGCATACAATATCCGTCTCGGAAAGTGCCTGAGGAATTGAGTTTATAAGCTTACTGTCAGCCTCGGTAAAGCCTTTCTGAACCAGTGCAGAAAAACCGCCGATAAAGTTTACACCCACAGCCTTTGCCGCGCGGTCGAGAGCCTTTGCATACTTAACATAGTTGTCACAATTGCCCGGTGCTGCTATCATGGATATAGGAGTAACAGAGATACGCTTGTTTATAATAGGTATACCAAACTCATTTTCGATATCCTGACCGGTTTTAACAAGGTTTTCAGCCTTTTTGGTGATTTTGTCATATATTTTTTCACAGGCTCTGTCACTGTCCGAATCAGCACAGTCAAAGAGAGAGATACCCATAGTTATTGTTCTGATATCAAGGTTTTCGCTTTCTATCATATGTATGGTTTCATTTGCTTCAAACTGATTTATCATAGTGATTTTCTCCTGTTAAATTCTGTGCATAGCCTGAAAAATCTCTTCAAGCTGAATACGTATTTCAAGGCCAAGCTCTTTGCCCACTTCGTCCAGCTGTGCTGACAGAACAGTAAAATCTACTGTGCTGTTCTCAACGTCAACAAGCATCATCATGGTGAAAACGTCGGACAGAATTGTCTGAGAAATATCAAGGATATTCACGTTTTTTTCGGCAAGGACATGGGCAACACCGTGTATAATACCCACCCTGTCCTTACCGAGGACTGTAATAATAGCTTTTTTCATATTTAAATTCCTTTCTATATATGTTTGTTTCTTGTACGCACAACCTCATAAATCATCAGTGCTCCCGCTACAGAAGCATTTAGTGAGGTAATTTCGCCGAGCATGGGGATTTTTACGAGAAAGTCGCATTTTTCCAGAATAAGTCTGGAAATGCCGAAGCCCTCGCTGCCGATGACAATTGCAATTCCGCCGGAAAAATCCTGACTGTATATGTCGTTTTCTCCGCTCATATCTGCTCCTGCCACCCATATATTGCGCTCCTTGAGCATATCAATGGTGCGTGCAAGGTTTGTAACCTTTGCAACCGGGGTAAACTCTACCGCTCCCGCACTGGATTTTGCTACAGTGGCGGTAAGACCCACAGAATTCCTCTTCGGTATAATAACACCGTGAACTCCGGCTGCATTTGAGGTACGGAGAATAGAGCCCAGATTGTGAGGGTCGTTGATTTCGTCGCAGATAACAATAAAGGGCTTTTCGCCCTTTTCTTCAGCTATGGCAAGTATATCCTCAACCTCTACATACTCCTTTGCTGCGACAGCGGCAATGACACCCTGGTGCGCCCCTGTTGAGCTCATTTTGTCAAGCTTTGCCTTTTCAGTTTCTATAACAGGGATTTTTTTGTCTCTGCATATGGAAACAATCTTCAGCACTGAGCCGCTTCTTTCTCCAGCCTGCACATAGATTTTGTCTATTGTTCTACCGGAGTTAAGAGCCTCCATAACAGGATTTCTGCCCTCAAGCCTGTCGGACGGAACGGAAAAATCTTCGCTTACGTTATTCTTTTCTTTTTTATACCTTTTTTTATAATTATCAGCCATATTAAATCCTCTGCATATTAATTACATCAGTCATGGTGCGTAATAACAACACCTGTATTATCCGGCTCAAGCATAACCAGCTTCCAGTTTTTCAGATTGGTTGCTATGAGACCCTTCATTTTCTTCGTAAATTCATCGTGATTTTTGTCTACAACAGAAATTATTGTAGGACCGGCGCCGCTTAAATAACCGCACATTGCGCCGTAGCGTTTTGCCGAGCGTATAATAAACTCAGCACTGCCGATTAGCTCAAAACGGTATTTCTGATGAATTTTGTCCTTAACGCCCACATCAAAAGCAGAAAAATCGCCCTTTGCGGCAGCAGATGCAAAATACGCTGCGTGGGCTATATTGAAGGCGGCATTTTTGTGAAGCACGGTCTTAGGAAGAATACCTCTTGCTCTCTTTGTAGCAAGATAAAACTCCGGTATCATGGCGGCAAAGCGGATATTTTCAGGCACCTCGGTTTTGGTATATATCACCCTGTTGTGGTGGTTAACAGCAACGGTAAACCCACCGAAAAAAGCAGGGGTAACATTGTCCGGATGCCCCTCTATGTCATATGCTATCTGCAAAAGCTCTTCATGACTGAATGGAGTGCCTATAAGCTCATTTGCTCCGCAAAGACCGAGAGCAAGACTTGCTGACGAGCTGCCAAGCCCCCTGGTGATGGGAATATCAGTATGTGAGGTTATCCTGATACCCTTGGGATATTTTCCCGCTTTATCAAAAACTCTTTTCATGGCACGGTAAACATAATTGGTATCATCGCAGGGCAAAAAATCCCTGCTGGAATCAAGAATATTTATTTCAAGACCGGAATCTGTCTCCTCAAATTTTGCTTCGGTGTACAGCTTTAAAGCAATACCCATACAGTCAAATCCGGAACCCAGATTTGCTGTAGACGCAGGAACCCTGACTGAAATCATTTTTTGTCCACCATAGCCTTTCTCCCCTGGAGTCTCAGGGGGATTATTTAAAAACAGGTAATAAGTAACAGCGCATCGGAGTATAGCTGAAGAAACCAATACTCAAGCCAACTCAAAGCTTGAATTTTCGGCAGCTTTTGGCTTGTCGTCTTTATAAGGCGATACATATCTACCACGATTTACTGTTACTCATCACTTCAGATTATTCCATTACTTCAATTACACCAAGCATTTCACCGGGCATATTTTTAAGACTGTCAGTAAGGCTTTTGTATGAAATCTTTTCTGTAACGAGACCAATTTCACCGTCAAAAATCTCTTTGAATGTCTTTACGGCAACTACCTTGCCAATAGCGCATTTATCAGCATTATCTGTCTTTATTCTTACAAAATAGTTTCTTACATATTCGTCATGGCTTACCACGAGATTTTCTTTTGCCTCAGCCCATGGTCTTATATAAGGTACAGCAGCATTCTTCGCCAGCTCAACCACATCTGCTACAACAGCACTTGCTGTGGGCAGCTTGCCTGCGCCTCTTCCGTAATGGAGAGTATCGCCGGTTTCACCGCCGTCTACAACAACACCGTTGTACACATCCTCAATTGAAGCAAGGATTTTGTCCTTGCTTATCATCATGGGTGCAACATGCACCTCCATTTTTCCATCGGGAAGAACCTTTGATTCGCCTATAAGCTTGATGGACGAATCAAGACTTGCGGCATACTTGGTATCCTCAAGAGAAATCTTAGTGATACCCTCTGTGTATACATTATGAAAATCAACACTCTGACCGGAGATGATTGACGAAAGTATACATATTTTTTTGCAGGTATCGTGACCGTCAACATCAGCAGATGGGTCACGCTCTGCATAGCCGTTCTGCTGTACTGCAAGAAGAGCCTTTTCGAAAGTCTGACCGTTTTTGAACATCTCAGTCAGAATGTAGTTTGTGGTACCGTTAAGAATACCGCAGACTCTCTTTATATCGCTGCTTACGTAGCAATGGAAGAGAGGTCTGATTATGGGAATACCGCCGCCAACACTGGCTTCAAACATATATTTTGCGTTATTTTCAACCGCAAGGGAAATCAGTTCATTTCCACATGTTGCCACAAGCTCTTTGTTTGAAGTAACAACGCTCTTGCCCTTTGAAAGTGCTTTCTTTGTAAAGGTACATGCGGGCTCAAGACCGCCGATTGTCTCCACAACAACCGATACCTCGTCATCATTGAGAATTACATCATAGTCATTTACAAAAAGGTGCGCATCCTCACGGTCGGAAAAATCCCTTACATCGAGAATGTATTTTGTCTCAATCTCAGTACCTGCCTTTTGCGTAACAAGCTCCTTGTTATCCTTTATAAGCTCATACACTCCGGAGCCGACTGTTCCGAAGCCGAGAATAGCAATTTTTATCATTATATTTTTACCCCCGTTCATTTGTTGTCAAAAAAAATTTGCATATATTATAACACATAATAATGTCTATTGTCAATTATTGTCACTTAATTATCAATCAATTTTAATATTTTCCGGAAAAGCATCTGACTGAGCAGCAAGATTTGCAAAAATATCGTCAGCCTTGCTCTGTTCAGCTTCCTTAAAATCAGCTTCATCCTTGAGAATACATATTATCTCCGGATGTTTTCCCGTTACGCTCTCTATAATATCGGCGAGCTTGGCTTTTTCAGCTGTTTTATCAAAGCTGTTTTTGTTATCCTGGTCCTCAAACATCAGTACAAGTGAATTTCCCTGTGCTCTGGGCACAGCAAGACTTATGTGAAGATACATCACAAGCTGGTTGGATTTTTGCACCTCGGTGATTATGTCGCTCCAGTTGTTTATAATATTGATTATTGCAGGGTCACCGGAAGCCGGCTGCTGACCGCCGGCGGGCTCAGACGAGCTTTCCTGCTGAGCAGGCATATCGCCGGGAATCGGCGGTACATCGTAGCTAGGTTCTTCAGGAGGAACATCACCGAACATAGCATACTCTTCTTCGGCAGTCATGGCGGGAGCTTTTGGCTGCTCTGCGGGCTGTGACTGCTGGACAAAGGCTCCGGATGCGAGCTTCTTCTCTATAGCTGCTATCCTGTCAAGAATAGACGCTTCGCTCACCTCAAAAGCCGGGTTTGCCATTTTGATAAGAGTACATTCAATAAGCACCCTGGGATTGCTCACAAATTTAAGGTCACGCACAAGGTCAGTAAGCAGATATATACATCTTACAAGCTTTTCCTGAGTGTACATGGTAACCGTCTCGCAAATCAGCTTATACCTTCGGGCACTGGTTTTATATTCCTTGCCTATTATCATAAATTTAAGGAGTTCACGATAGCAATTAAGCATATCCGAAGAAAAATTATCCAGAGATTTTCCCGCTGCAACACATTGGTCAAAGGAAGAAAGCAGGGCAGCTGTGTCATTCGCTGCTATATACCGGGCAAATTGGTAAAGATATGTGTCGTCAAGAGCTCCTACAATGCCTACTACATCATCATAGGTAATGCCTGTACTTTTAAAAGCGATGCATCGGTCCAAAATACTGAGAGAGTCTCTCATGGACCCATTACCGAGATATGCTACATATTCCAGTGCGTCTGTTTCTGCGGATATACCTTCATTTTCCAGGATACGGCTCATGGCAGACACAAGGTCGGCTGTTGATATGGTAGAAAAATCAAAGCGCTGGCACCTTGAAAGAATAGTGGCGGGCACTGCGTGAATTTCTGTTGTTGCAAGGATAAATATAACATGAGCGGGAGGCTCTTCAAGGGTCTTGAGCAGAGCATTGAAGGCACCTGAGGACAGCATATGTACCTCGTCTATGATATACACCTTGTATTTTGTAGAAGCAGAAGCATACTGGCATTGCTCTATGATTTCACGGATATTGTCTACACCTGTATTAGATGCGGCGTCAATCTCAATGATATCAAGCACAGCACCTGAGAGAATACCCGTGCATATCTCACATTCATTGCAGGGATTGCCGTTTACGGAATGGGGACAGTTGACAGCACGGCTGAGGATTTTTGCCGTAGAAGTCTTTCCGGTGCCTCTGGTTCCCGTAAACAGATATGCATGTGCAAGTCTGTTTTCTGTAATTTCGTTTTTCAGCGTATCGGTAATGTGGCTCTGCCCTATAACATCATCAAAGGTAAGAGGACGCCACTTACGGTAAAGCGCCTGATATGCCATGAACACTTCACTCCTTTTATACAAATAACAAAAAAAGCCGTTTACCCAAAATATATATTGAAAGCTTCAGACCACGGCTCGTGCCGGGTGAGCTTGCGGCACACGCAAAGCATCCCTTATGGCTGCTTGATTCCTCACCTGACCAGGTTCGGGAGTTCGCATTGCGCAAGGCCCGACAGTCAACACCGCAGCCTGAAACGATCAACCTTAATTCGGGTTGGCAACAGCAAAAATTTACCTGTCGCCCAACGACCTATAATATTATACTACATATTTTTATAAATATCAATGGTTTTTTGAAAATTTTTTCGATTTTTATTACTCAGCTGAACAATACAGTCAATAAGTGAATAATTATTCATCAACAGATTATATTTGACGTTCAGCAACGAAGCATTAATTTATATGCTGCCACACTACTCCCCAGCATAATACTCAGCCAAAAAGTCGGAGTAGCCGGGTTTGTCAATAACGAGCCAGCGGTCAGAGTCTATCCATTGGACATTGTAACCGAACCTGCTCATTTCCTCTGCAAGTATATATGTTTCTCCGCCGATATTATATGCAGTCACAGGCATACCGTCAAGATAAGTAACAATATCCGTATAGTAATAATACCCGCCGAAATTGCCGGAAAAGATATTGGAACTTTTTATGGTAGGCGGCTCGCCGTTGTCGCTGTCCGGTGAAAAGGTTATATTGAGAGTTCTCTCCGCCTCGCTCCACACAACGTCAAAGCCGTAAAATCGCATAGCCTCTGCACTGATAACAGTATAACCGCCTATATTGCGGCTGGAAATCACAGCGCCGTTGAGAATGGCGCTGATATCGGTTATATAATGCTCTCCGGCAATATCACCGGGCATGGACGAGCCGGCATATACAGAAGTAAGCGACAGGGTTAATATTAATATCAATGCTATTCTTTTCATAGTCAACACTCCCGTGATTTTTGGTATATCATTCAATAATTTCAATCAAAACAAGCATAAAAATTTTTATTATTTCAAAAAGAAAACAGCCTTTTCATAGTCCTTCCGCTTCACGAAGATGCGGTATTCATACGAGCTTTCACTATCTATTCCGGGTGTACCGTGATATTTGCCCTGATTAAAGGTGCTGCCAATTTTAACAGTTGTGCGGATACCCTTTGTACCGAGAATATCACGAATCCGGTGCATAAGCTTTAAATCCCTTGTTATAAAAATTTCTCTTTTAAAAAGCATACAAGCTTCACCTCTATTTAAAATCAATCAGACGCGAGCCCTTGTATGTGAGCTTGCCTTTTTCGTTTATGCGATAGCCGCTGTAGGAAAATTCAGACACACAAAAGCTTTTTCTTTTTCCGCTGCAAAGAAAGGTTACATTGCACTCTGTTTTTTTCACTGCACCTGACGAATGTGCGTATACGGTCTTGGTATATCTTTGCTTATCAACAACAAGTGCATCAACAGTGACGTTCTTTCCGTATCTTTCGGCTGCTATTCTTGCAAATGCGAATACAACAAGCACTGCCGAAAACAGAAACACAAATAATACATTGATAATATTTACCAAGTGATCACCTACTCAACCTCATTGAGATAAATAACTTCCTTACGGCTTGTTAGTGCATATACCGCACCGACAATTGCAATAACAGAAAGTATTATACTTATTATACAAAGAAACTTTTTCATAATATGCTTCCTCCTTGTGTTGTACTATTATATGAATAGCTGAACGAAATCAAAGATTTCTGTATTTCAACTCGCATACTCGCATTAAATCTCGTCGCGTCAGCGACATATCGAGTCGTCAGGCATATTCGAGTTCCGCAAGGAACATATCGAAAATCTCGCAAGAGATTTATATCGACGATTTCAAGCTTAGCTTGGAATATTGTATAAGGGATATAAGATTTAGATGCTGCTTATTTTTGGAATTTTTCTTTTACAGTATTAATTGATGAAATCAACATACTGCGAATTTGCCCACAATTATTTATTATCGACTTATACTGTTCATCATCAATATATCCAGTTCGGTTAATTGCGTTAGCAAATTTAGCTGACCAAGTCAATTTAGCTTGCCTCAAGGCGAATTTAGCTGAATTTACCTCCGATGAATTCATTAAGCAAAGAAGCCGCAGTGACAGCACAGAACCGTCATTCTGCGACTCTTATTTAGATTATTCAACTATCCGATACACAACCGGAATTTTTGGTCTGATGACAGTCAAATCATCCCAAACCATAATTTTAATTATATCGCCTACAGCCATACCGGGCATGTCAAAGCTGTATTCCTCCTGACCGGATACAACATCTTCAGCAGCAAGCTTTTTAAGTATGCCGTCGCTGCCATACAAAGCTGCTATAACCTTGCCGGACTCTCCTATTGAAGCACTGTCCGTCACGGCAGTTACCTTTCCTGTTCCAAGCTCATAGGTTATGGGCGAATCCTGAACAATTCGCTCATAAGCGATACAATCCATATCATTACCGCTGTCTTCGTCACCTGCTGCAAATACAGTTACATAGTAAACAGCATCCTTGTCCTGAGTCTCGGGAATGGAAAATTCTCCGGTTTCGCCGGCGTTGATTGCTCCGGTAGCAAATGTATATACAGGCTCTGAGTCCTGAGAATTCTTATACACATTTACTGTTGTGCCTTCTATGTTCACATTGCCGTTGTTTCTGACTCTGATTTTAAGACTTTCCTCACCAACATCGTTAACCTCAAAGGTTGCATCGGCAAGCTCGGCATCAACTGTTCCCACATCAATGTCAAGATAGTTATTTGATGTGTCAAAATCACCGTCACAGGTTGCTTCAAGCCTGTAGGTATGCTTTAATGACTTTGCATTTTCATCCAGGGCGCAGCTGCCGTAAAGAGTGGTGCTCTCGCCGGGAAGTATAACCTCGTCATTGAAATCAATAACAGATATCTGCGAATCACCGTCATACAGATATACACTGCAGCCGCTTACAGCTTTATCTCCATTATTGCGCATAGTTATGCTGTAATCAAAGATGTTTTCGCTGATATAGCTATCGCTGTCATAGCTGATTTCATCAACAATCAGGTCAGCTCCGGGAGCAGCATTTACTGTTACAAGGTCTGTGCGGTCATTGACAGTGTGCATATATGTAAGGATAAATTCGCCGTCAGCACCGACAATACAGTCAACATCACTTACAGAAGCCATATCCTCCTTGAAGCAGAGCTTATCGATCCACTCGCCGTCAGTATTTGTCACATAATAGATACCGTCATTTTCTGTCCAGAAAATATTTGCATACTGTCCGTTTACACCTATTACAGGGTTTGCAGAGCCGTTGTAATCTGTCTGAACGGATTTTACAAGCTGACCGTCTTGATATATGTTCAATGTGCAGTCGGAATCAATATCTGCCAGCAGAGTGCCGCTTTCAATATCAGCAGCTGCATATCTGCCCACATTATCAACATACACATCAGCCTCGCCGGTCTCTGCATTTATCCTCTGCAGACCGAGAGAAGCATCCTTGTATATTACATATGCTCCCTTTTCATCATAGAGCACATTGACATTGGTAACACCGCTGACATTGTCAAGCCTCTTAACCTCAGACCAGTCTCCGTCATAGATGCTGTAGCATACTGAGGTGGTACCGGTTAATGAGGTGCAGTCATTCTCAGAGTTGCTGAGCCATGCGGCAACCGCCTTGCCGTTATATTCCTTTATCTTTGCGCCGAAGTCATATACTCCATCGTTTGTCAGAGTGTTGGTAACGAATTTCTCGCCGTCCCATACAGCCACGCTTATGTCAGTGAGAGCAAGAGCCTCGCTGAGAGTGTTTTCTGAGGTGATAAGACTGTTGGTGTTTTCCCATATAACAAAGCTGCCGTCAGCTGAAATGGTACTGTCGTTTGTGCCGTCATCGCTAAGTGCCTGAGGCTCGCTCCACACACCGTTGTTGTATATTGAATACACAGCATTAAGAGCATTATATGTATCGCGCTCCGGATTGTCCTCGGTAAATATCAGGCAGGGCTTGCCATCAAACACCGTAAGTGCTGTATCTGCACATTTGATAATATTTTCGTAGACGGTATTTATTACACGGCTGCCGTCATCGCTCATAAGGAGCACGGCATCATCTCCGCTAAAGCCGCCTCCGTTTTTCATATAATCTCTGCCCAGAACCTTTACTCTGGCATTGGCAAAATCAATATTGCTCAGCTCTGCAAGAAGAGCCTCCTCATCCTTGCTTGTGACAAAGCCGTTTTTGTCAAGCCTGAAGTGACCTAAGTCAAGCTCCTCTTTAAGATCAACAAGGTCAAAGAGCTTCACCATAACCTGCAGGTCAACCTTGCCTGTAACCGAGGGGTCAAAGGTCATTGAGGTATCCTCAAGACTGCGTGCTTCAAAGGTAAGGGGCACTGTCGCCGTTACATCTCCGGAGGGACCGAATTTAAGCTGGCAATCGTCGTTAAGCTCACCGCCGAGACCTCCGAAAATCTCTGCCTGAGCTTCACCCTCAAGCTTTCCTCGGAAATATGCCTCGCCAAATGGACCGAACACACTGAGACTGCCCGTGCCTGCGCCCTTGAGTTCAAGGTCAAGAAACACGGGAACGCCGCCAATCTTGAAATCATGCTTGTGCTTGAACATGGTTACACCCCTGTATTTTTTGTCGGTGTTTGTGCTGTTGCCGCTTTCTACACCTGCTGTAACCTTGACTCCGCCTTCCCATTCGCCTGTTTTAATATTACTTACAGGTATGCTTACAAAGCCTGTCACTCCTACATTTGTATTGGTTTTATTTTCAAAAATACCAAGCTCCAGAGGTTTGTTGTCTGACTTAGACTGACGGCCGAACTCCAACTTAAGCATACCATCCTTAAGCTCGATATCGGCAACCTTGCTGAGATTGTCAAGTGAAAGCTTTAAATCCAGACCTTCGAGGAAGTATAGAGAGCTAAGGTCAAAGGATTCTGAGCTGTCAGGCTTAAGATTAACATTTATAATCTGGGTCTTGAGCGGCAGTGTATATTCACCGCGTACCTCTTTACCTGAGCTGTCCTTTGTGGTTGCCACAACCTTGATTGCCTCTTTTACCGGGAAATACTTGGCAAATGCCACATTGTTGCTGCCTTCCTTAATCTGTACCTTTGCGCTGGCACTTTCAAGCCATACCTTACGGTCTGCCACATTCTCGTCATACTTACCCCAGTCGATTTTTACATCAAAGGGATATATATCCTCGCTTGGAGTACCGTCAGTTTCAAGCGCCGGAATATATTTCATACCGGGAGCGCCCACAAGCTTGTGAGTCATATTGTCTATTTCTATGCTTGCTGAGTCAACAACAATAACATAATCACGCTTGCGCAGATAATAATTGTGGTTTACGGAATAGCTTGAGGGAATAAGCCCAATGACGGTCTCCTCTTCCTTGTAATCCTCGCCTGCTGTGATAAACAATCTTGCTGTGGAGCCGGAGGGGAGCTCTCCTCGCTCAAAGACCGCCTTACCCTCTGCATCTGTAACAGCTGTTACAGTGCCGATTGTGACAGAAGCACCTTCCAGCGGATAAGCCTCCGACTCCTTAAAACGCTCATAGCCATGAACAACAACAGTTATCTTGTTGTCCATAACCTCAATAAGATGCTCGGCAACAATACCATTTTCCGTAGTAGCAGTTATAGTGGCTCTTCCCTTTGCAACAGCGGTAAGTGTAGCGGTCAGGTCACCGTTTGATTCAACCTTGGCTACAGAAGTGTCGGTAGATGCCCAGGTTACAGAGTCAAAAAATGAATCGTTAGGGCTGAGAACTGCAGTAAGAGTGCAGGTCTTGTCTACCTCAAGTATATTTTTGCCTGTTATATAAATTGTTTCCGGATACGCAAACTCACCTGAATAAATTTTACCGTAGCCGTATATATCGCCTGAATATTCCGATACATAGGAATTGGCATCGCCGCCGGTGTTTTCTGCATTTGAATACACAGTGCCGAGATTGCAGCTGGCATCATCTACAAAAAATAATGTATATGAATAAATGGGAGTACCATAGTTCATACCGATTTCACTCTTGTACATGGTTCCGATAAGTCCGCCGGCATAAGATCTACCAATGGTTCTGACTCCGTTGATTGAAACATCAGCTCTTACTGCGGCAGTGTTGCTGCAGTTTTCAATTACCATTCTTTCACTGTCGGCATCAGTGCCAAACCAGCTTTCGACACTACCGCTGGCAAAGCCGACGATGCCGCCTGCACAGGCCTCAGGCTGAGCCTCATCAGCATAGTTAACCAAATTTGCAGTAACCCTGCCTTTGTTTGTGCTGTTCACAAAAGCACCTCTGCCGTAGCCCATAAGTCCGCCTGCATAAGCCTTTTCACTTGCAACTGCAGTAATGCTTCCTGTATTCACGCTGTTTGCTATAGTGTATGTACGTCCAATATTAACATTGTTGTAAGCAGCAAGACCGCCAGCATATACGTATGAACCCTCTCCGTATACATCACCGCTGTTACTGCTGACTGTGGCATTGCAATATCCTACGCCGCCCACATACACCTTGTTTCCTACAGCGGAGACATCTGCATGGTTGCGGGATTCTGTTGCCATATTTCCAACACCGACAGCCTCTACGTTATTGCCGGTATTAACACTGATTTCACCGTAGTTATCGCAGAATGAAGCTGAATCAGCAACACCCATTACTATGTCTGTTGAGCCGGAAGCGGCACAAGTAAGGGTAATATTGCCGTAGTTTGTGCAGCTGTTTGCTTCGTTGCCGCATATACCATATATAGAGACAAATAAAGAGGTATCATCTGACAAAGGATTGATATTTACGGTTATATCCTTATTATTAATGCAGTTTACTGCGTCGTAAACCGCTACACCGTATACAGAAGTATAAGTTAATGATTCAACGGTTATTGCGGCGTCACTTACACAGTTTGTAGCGTAAGCACTGATAGCGCTGAGCTTGAGGTGATTACTCGTAACATTATTTGACACGGTGATATTGCCGCTGTTGTAGCAATCTGTTGCAGTGTCGGCAGCAATACCATAGTAACAAACATTGCTCACGTAGCTGTTTTCAATATTTGTAATACCCGTATTGACACATCTTTGGGCATTATCTGCAATAGCTGCCGAGCTTTTTGTTGTGTAAAGTATATCTTCTGTTTCGCCATCAGATACATAGCGGATATTTATATCACCTGTATTGATGCAGTCTGCCGCATCGGAAGAAGTTATACCATAAACAATGCCGCCGGTAACAGCGCCGTTGTTTACACAGGCGATAACATTTTTGTCGGCTATACCCAGGGCATTATCCGAGGTGATATCACCGTTGTTTACACAGTTATACACATCTCCGGGACCTATACCCATAGCTGAGCCGGAGTCTGACGAAATATTTCCGTAGTTTATGCAATCCTTGACATCTCCGTATCCGTTATTGTTATCATCTGCCGACTGGCTGTAAATGATATGCACAATTCCGCAGGAGCTACCGCCGGACAAATCGCCATTGTTGATACAACGTAGGATGTTACCGTCAAGAATATATCCGGCTATACCTGCGATTGAACTGCCTGAATCAGCTATAATTTTACCGGAATTTATACAGTCCCTGACATTTGCCGCTTTTGCATATGCAATAATACCGCCTGTATGATATGTTCTTGATGTACTTGATTGTAAAATCTCAATATTTCCGTTGTTGATACAGCTGCTGATATCAACACTGTCACTGTAGGCTGCTATACCGCCTGACCTGATATTGGAGATAATATCTCCATTGCTGACGCAGTTATATACCGCCGTTGCTCCCGAGGCTACTATGCCGCCAGCACCGGCAGTACCACTGTTTTGGGAGTCCTGATAATAGTCATCAGATACAGAATACATTTCTATTGAAAAATCAGATATTGAGTTTGAAACACCTGCGGCTTCACCTGCGAGACCGCCTGCAAGAGCAAAATACCCGTCAAGGTATCCGGAGCCGTAGCTCCGACAACGTGCTACAGTATCGGCTTTACCTGCAAGTCCGCCGAATTTTATATATTCATTTTCATTTCCGAGAGTAAGGCGGATATCTCCTCTGTATGTACTTTCGGATATATCTGTACATTGTCCGGCTATACCACCTAAATACAGATAACCTCCGACAGTTATATCAAAGATTATATTTCCTATAAAGAATGAATTTTTAACAGTACCGGCCTTGCCGACAAGACCGCCAAAAGTCTCTCCGTCACCCCAAAGGGTAATATTTCCCATATAATATGAATCCGTGATATTGCCGCATTCCTGAGCCAGTGCACCGCTGTGGTAGCTGCCCTCTGCCCTGAAATAGCAGTTGTCAATATTTCCGCAGGTAAGAGCAAGCACAGCGTGGGTATACACATTGTCTGCATTGTCAAGCAAGCAGCTTGTGATATTGCCGCCTCTGCTGAAAATGCCCACAACTATAGTATTGTCATCCTGAGCTGCACACTTGATTGCACCGGAGCTTACGCAGTTTAAAGCGTCCATGTCGCAATCACCGGCTATTCCGGCAGCAGTACCTGCATTAAAGGTAATATCACCAAGGCTTGCACAGGACACAATGGTTCCGCTGGCGCTTATATCGTGATTAAGCCCCAAAATACCTCCGATGGTGTGATTGCTGCCTGTGGCTGTAATATCGCCGGTATTATAGCAGTTGTAGATACGTGCACTTGTGATAGTCTCATTGTAAAAATCGTTGTAGGAGGAAACAGATATAGCTCCCACTACTCCGCCAATCCATCCGGAGTCGGTATGGCTTATTGAGCCTGTATTATAGCAATTGTTAAAATAAGCAGATTCTGCCACTCCACAGTAGCCCACAACTCCGCCTATAGCCTCTTTGTCAAACATATATGCCTGACTTGTCATATTGCCGCTGTTAAAGCAGTCTTCCATATAAAAGCTGCCTGCTGCGTCCACGGTATATATCAGACCTGCAGTGCCGCTGAATGCATCGGTGGTATCAATATCTCCGGTATTATAGCAATTTCTTACATTAAGGCTGCCCGCATTCATAAGCAGACCTGCTGTTCCGGTGATTTTACCTGTATTGAAGCAGTTTATCAAATCTCCGTTTATATCATCTGTATATTCAGGAGTGTGATCGATAGTTTCAAACACTTCCTTTGCAGATTTAAGACCATATCCAAGACCGCTTCCGCCTGTTACCGGGGCGCTGTTGTAGCTGTCATACACCGCTCCGTACATAGAAGAAAACAGACCGCTGCCGTAGATTATCTCTCCTGTGTTGAAGCTGTTGCGGATAACGCCTATTCCGCAGGAGGCAAGTCCGCTGCCCCAGGTAACGGTACCGCTGTTCATGCAGTCTGTGATATATGTATACTGGGTCTCGTCATATGCATACACAGGCTCCTCGGACAGTATACCGCCGCTTTCGTATTCTCCGGTTACAGCGCCGGTATTGAGGCAGCTTATAGCCTCAAAGACTTCTTTCTCATCAGTTTCAAGAAGGTCAAGCTTGATGATACCTGCTGAGGAAAGTGAGGCTACAGCACCTTCGTTTATACATTGCAACGCCTTAATATTGCTCACACTGTCGCTATACACAATTCCGGCAGCCATGGCGGTCGTCTCTATACTGCCGCCGTTACGGCACTTGGTAAACACCGCTTCGGGCATTGGCTCGCCCTCCTGAAGATTATAATAAGCAGGGAGTGTGCCTATTCCGGCGCCGTTCTGCCCCTTGACAATACCTTCATTATAGCAGTTTGCATATGTACCGAAATTTGCATACGAAGCGATACCGGCTGCCAGCTCGTAGGAATCAACAGTGCCGGTATTGTAAGAATCGACAACAGTATTTTTTCCGTAAGCTATTATACCCGCCGCATAAAATCTTGAGGGAGTTACGGTTATCGTACCAATATCATTGGCAGTAATTTTGGCAGTGTTATATGCCCTTGAAACCGTACTGTCACCATAGCCGATTATACCGCCTGTATATAGTCCGTAATGTGCAGTACCGGTAACTATGCCGCTGTTAAAGCAATCTGTTACGGCTGCAGTGCTGCCGCAATAAGCAAGGATACCTGCCGCACAGCAGTATGTAGAAGTGCTTGTATTTTCCTTATCCGAGCAGGTAAGGATAATCCTGCCCTTATTATAGCACTGTGATATGGAAACAACGCTTTTGGCGTAACCGACAATACCGCCGCTGTATATTAAATTTGCAGAATTACTTGAGGTAACCATACCGGTGTTGAAGCAGTTTGATACATCAAGAGAGTCGATATAACAGTATGCTGCAATTCCTGCAGAAGACTCAGGCGCTGATATGTTACCTTTGTTACTGCAGTTTTTTACAGTAAGAGAAGTTGCATAATTTTTATAGACATTTCTTTCAAAGCTGCCGATAATGCCGCCGGCAATTTCAGATGCAGTTATCTTACCGAAATTGGCGCAATTGATTATCTCTACCCTCTGCTCGGAGTCGGTCTGCAAATGAGCAATACCCACGATACCGCCTGTCTCCGACCTATCGGAAACTGCTCCGGTGTTAAAGCAGCCGCTGACAGACAGCGTGCCGCCCTGAAAATCACCTATAATACCGCCATAGCCGCCTTTTACAGCACCGGTATTGTAACAGTCTGTTATTATAACGGATTCTCCCGAAGCTAATGAAACAAGACCTCCACCGCCAATTACAGTTGCAGTGTTGTAGCAGTTGGAAATAACAAGCTCATTACCTGTGAATTGATAAACAACAGCTGCACCCAAATAGCTATCATTACCGATTGTGCTGCCGCCGGGGTTTTCAAAGCCAACGTTTTTTACAGTCAGATTATACGGTATATTACCGCTCATATAGTTGCGGTTGATAAACAAAGCACAATTGTCATATGTTGCGCTTGTTGCAGACATATTATAGATTTTGTGACCCTGACCGTCAAAGACTATATCGCCCTGAGGCTCAACAGGACGCCACTCGCCGCCGTTGTATGAATCAAGATATATATCATTTGCAAGGACATAGCTGCCGCTTGTCATGGAAGCAAGCTCTGCGGCAGTTGAAATAACCGTTGCAGATGGGTCGGGAGCGGTGATAGGCTTTAAAAAGCCGGTCTCCTTGCCTGTAAAAACAGTTCCCTCATATTCGGCTATAAAGCCGCTGTCTCCTGCTATGGGAAGCTCAGAGGAGAGCTGACCCACAAAGCCGTTTTCTCCCGCAACAGGCAGGGGAACTTCCGGCGTATTGACAAATCCGTCTGCTCCGGGAACAGGCAAATCCTCAGAAGGCACAATCAAGAACTCTCCCTCTGTCACCTCAGGCAGAGGTTCATCAGGTTCTCTGAGAAAGCCTTCAATATTGCTGTCATGGACAGGAAGAGGCTCTTCAAGAGCTTCTATAAATCCGTCTCTGCCCGGCTCGGGGAGCTCGCCTGTCAACCCTTTGATAAAGCCGTTCTCTCCCACCTCAGGCAAAGGCTCTGCCAGAGGTGAAACAAAATTTATATTGCCGTAATCAGCCGCCGCATATGCAGAAGAAGGAAGCTCCGCACCAAGCATAAGGGCGCACATGGCAATGGATATAATTCGTTTTTTTACCATCGTTTTACCTCGCTATCTGTATAAAAAACCGTTATCCCAGAGGTACGGCAACCATTCCTCCGCCGCTTGATGAACTGCCACCTGATGAACCTCCGCCGCTTGATGGGCTGCCGCCGGATTCACTGACAAAATCATCCTTTGTGATGCTCACACTCGCACAGGCAGGCTTCATAGATGTAAAGCTTTCAAGACAGAGTATCTTAACCGTATACACATCATCGGCAGCTGCATATGCACAGCCGGAATTCATCTCATACATACCAAGCATATTTCCGCCTTCAGCATATGTAACCGCATAGGTCTTATTATTATCAAGCTCCTCACCGTCAACGATGATTTCAAGCTCATCATCGTTTACAGTGACTTCAACATTCGTAATCTCCGCAGTTGCATATATATCTACAAACTCAAAGCCGTTAAGCTCTGCAATCTGCTCCGCAGCAGAGCCGGATGCGCCATAAACAATCAATGTATCATTACATTCCTCAAAGGCTGTATCTGCTATGGTAGTTACACTTGGGGGAATGACAATCTCAGCCAGCGAGCCGCAGTAGTAAAAGGCATATTCGCCTATCTCAACGCAGCCATTCGGAATTTCCAGCTTATCAAACTCCCAGTTGTACTGAAAAGCTCTTGCAAGTATTGACTTAACGGTTGAGGGAAGCTTAAACTCTTTAACCAATCCCAGATTCATGGTGCCCTCACCTATTACAGTGATTCCCTCAGAGAGCTTAACCTCTGTTATAACCTCGCTGTATTTTGCCCAGGGAGCGTTGCTTAATTCATCCTCAATATAGTTATACATCGCTCCGGTACCGCTTATATTAAGAATACCCGTTCTTATATCAAAATCCCAGGTTATGCTGTCTCCGCAGTAGCCGTTTCCGGATGGCTGACCGAAATTAAGAGAATTGGATATGCAGAATTCTTCAATATAACTTCCTTCTTCTCCGTATACAGACGCAGTCTGCCAAACATTTCCGTCATAGCCGACTAATGAAAACGCATTTTCGCCGATAGCAGTAACACTTTCAGGCACAATAACATTGTTTACACCCTCAGAAAATGCGTAGGCTCCTATCTCCTTTGTACCTTCAGGTATATCGACCACATCTAATTTATAACTGCCCATAAAGGCATATTGACCGATAACCTCAACACTTGATGCAATGCTCACCTCTGTAAGGTCATGGAGCTCTGCAAAGGCATAATTACCGATACTCTCAACGCCGTCAGCAATTTCCACACTGACAACAAGCTCATTCTGCCAGGGAGTGCTGCCGGTAGTGAAATCATCCATTTTGCCGCTGCCCTTAATAAGAAGCAAGCCGTAGTTATCCAGAGTCCAGGTGAGATTATCGCCGCAGGTACCCTCGCTTACAACAACTCTTTCAAGTACACCTATGCTTACAAAGGATATATCCTCATCTTTTGCATATCTTTCTGCCGCACTGCCGGTATATCCGTATATTACAAGTTCATCGGGATAATTATAGCCGAACACATAGTTAAAATAATTTACGGATTCAGGCACGGTAATCTTCGTTATCGCAGTATCAGACAGTGCGTATTCGCCCACATATTCCAGCTTATCGGGCAGGTTTATTTCCTTTAAAGCATAACAGTCATCAAAAGCATAGCTGTTAATAGCAATCAGACTGTCCGGCAGGCTTACACTCCCAAGATACTCACAGTCACAAAAAGCATTCGGTCCTATTGAAGTGATTCCCTCGCCTATTATCAGCTTGTCAACATATTTTTTGTAATCTTCCCAGGGATAGTCGCCGTAAGTATTTGTTATTATAAGGTCACCTGTACCATTTACTGTCATAACACCGTCGGTGCTTATTTTCCATTCAAAATTCCCGAGAGTTCCGCTGACTTCTTTGGTAAGAGGAGCTCTGCCGAGAGATACAAAGGTATAGCCGTTATTCTTGGCATAGGTCTGTACATAGGTTTCATCATAGCCATACAGGGTTACAGTGGTGTCAAAGGCTCCTGAATAGATAGATGTTACAGATTCGGGAACAGTAACCTTATTCAGAGAGGTACATCCTGCAAAAGCATTGGTTGATATCAGATAAACACCATCAGGTATTGTTACTGAGCTGAGAGCTGTGCAGCCCTCATAAAGATAGGAATCCACCGTCTTAAGACTTGCAGGCAGTACTGCCTCGGTAAGGGATGTACAGGAAGTGAAGGTATTTGAACCGATAGTAGTGATACCGTCAGGAAGATTTATATTCTCCAGTGCAGAGCAGTAAGAGAATACATTCGAGCCTATGTAAGTTACAGTATCAGCCAGCTCGACCTCCTTGAGTGAGCTGAAGCCGTAAAAGTTATTGTAGGCTATTGAGGTTATACCCTCCTCAACGACAAGCTTCTTTACATATTCCCTGAAATTCCAATAATCAGGATATCCTGTAGAGTAGTTTATCTCACCGCTGCCGCTTATTGTAAGTGTACCTGCTGTGTCAACAGACCACTGAACATCAGTTCCTATAGTTCCTGACATAATCGGTGCATCCGGAGCTGCTCCAAGGCTTACAAAGGTTCGTCCGTGCTCCTGCGCATAAATCTCAGCAGCACTATCGTCATAGCCGCGGATGGTTGTGATATTGTCCGGGAGATATTCAATAGAAAGCACTGTATAAGAAATTTCTATCTCCTCAGCAAAATATTCATACGCAAAGGCTCTTTCGGGGATATTGTTTATTCCGTCACCAACAACAATTTTTTTGATATCGCTTCTGTAATAATTATCCCAGGGGTTGGTATAGTCATATATTTTTCCTGTTCCGGTAAGTCTCAGCACACCGGCGGTATCCAGCTCCCAGCTTACATTCTCGCCGCAGGTGCCGGAGTCAACAGGGATAACCGGAGCCTCGCCCAGGCTATTGAAGGTCACGCCGAGAGAAGCCGCAAGGTCCTCTGCAGCAGTACCGTCGTAGCCATGGATGGTGAAGCTATATACACCGTTGTCATTGTATATTGCATATTTATCAATTGATGTTACATAAGGGGAAATATATATATCTGTCAGTTCATGACGGTTATAAAGCATAGAGCCGCCTATGCCGGTGATTTTATCGCCAAAGGTAACCTGCTTTATGGTATTGAATGAAGTCCATGAGTCGGCACCAACCGTAGCCTCATTCTCACTGCTGAAGCTCAGCTTGCCGGTATTGGTAAAGGTATAGGTTACCCCGGTGTTATATGTATGCTCATAAACCACAAGCTCCTCAGCCTCTCCCAGGCTCACAAATTCAGCTCCTATATAATTTGCAAAGGACTGGGCAGCAGTTCCCTCATAGCCCGTTATGGTCTTGAGAGTTTCGCTGTCAAAGGCATCCGATGAGTAGCTGATTTCATTGGAGTTTATAGCTATAACCGTTGATGGGATTTCAACAGCTTCAAGAGAGTCGCATCCGTTGAATGCACCGGTTCTTATTTCAGTAAGACCCTCATACATGTTTACTGTTTTAAGTGAAGAACAGTACATAAATGCATACATACCAATAGTTTTTACTGTTGAGGGGATTGTAACCTCTTCAACTTCAGAGCAGTTTACAAACATATAATTGCTTATAGCGGTTATACCCTCGGATATTTCAATATCCTTCACGGTAAACTCATACCATGGCGGACGTGAGCTGTATGAATAATTGTCTGTCGCACCGGTACCTGTGATTTTGAGCACACCGAGGGTACTGATTGACCAGGAGATATTGTCACCCTCCTTGCCCTCAGCAACCACATAATCCGGCAAAGCACCGAGAGATTCAAAGGTAATTCCGTTGTCTGTGGCATACTGCTGAGCAGCAGAATCATCATAGCCGATTATCTTGGTCATATTTGCATTGGGAAAAGCATATTCGCCAATCTTGCCCACACCGGCAGGAATAGTAACAGATGTGATACCGCTCATGCTGAAAGCAGAAGCACCTATGCCTGCAAGGCTGTCTCCGAAGGTAACAGAGGTAATGGCGCTGCACCTATAAAAGGCTTCTTCACCAATTATATATACTTTTTCCGGCAAGCTGATACCGGAAAGCTTGGTACATTTTGAAAAAGTCTCAGACTCAATTCTTGTGATATTCTGAGAAATGGTAACAGTCTCCAGAACAGAACAGCCGCGGAAAGCAGCATTTCCCAGCTTTGTTACCGTATCGGGGATTACAACCGACTTAAGGGATGAGCAACCGTCGAAAGCATAGGTTTCTATAGTCTCAAGCCCATTTGGGAGGTATATGTCAGATATAGCAGTATCGCTGAAAGCACCGTGACCTATATACTCCAGGCCGTCGTTTATAGTAACCTTACTGAGCTTTCTGCAGTTATCAAAGGCATAGTTATCAATTAAAGCTACGGTAGAAGGAATATATGCCTCCTCAAGAGCGGTACAGTTTGCGAATGAAGAATAATCCAGTGTGGTAAGTCCTTCAGGCAGAATAGCCTTTGTAATAGCTGAACAATAATAAAATGCCCAGCTTCCGATTGATTCAAGACTTGAAGGAAAATTTATCTCCCTGAGAGCACTGCATTGTTCAAATGCATCGTTTTCTATTTTTGTAAGAGTTGATGGAAGAGACACAGTCTCAAGAACAGAGCAGTTATAAAAAGCATAGCTCATAACCGACGTAACGCCCTCGCCGATTACCACATACTTGATTTTTGCTTTATAGTCATTCCAGAAATTATTGTTGTAGTCACCGCCGTTGCTCATTTCGCCGGTGCCTGTGATGGTAAGAGTGTTTGTGTTGTCAAGGGTCCAGGTAATATCATCTCCGCAGATACCGCTTGCCTGAGTAACAGAAGGGCTGTCACCCACAGAAGAAAAGGTTATGCCGTTATTTAAAGCATATGTCTCAGCCTCAGAATTTGTATATCCGTATATAACAAGCTCCTCGCTGCAGCCGTCAAAGACACTTTCACCTATCTCACTGACAAGGTAAGACAATGTCGCGGAAGCAAGATTTGTACAGTCAAAAAACGCCATAGAGCCCACAGTAGTCACACTATCCGGCAGTACAACCTCAGTAAGCTCGCTGCCTTGAAATGCACTTTCACCTATAGTAATAAGTGTGGAGGGAAGCGTGATTGAAGCAACAGCAGAATACATAAATGCATAATCGCCTATTGCAACAACATCAGTACCATCAATCTGAGATGGTACCACAACCTCAATGTCTGAGCCTCCGTATGACGTAATGGTGATACCGCTGTCGCCGGTTTCATACTCAAAATCACCGTATGCTTCGGCAAGAACAGTTTCAGGCGGCAGGAAAGTATAGCTGAAGCACATACTGAGCACAGCCGCACATAGAATCAGAGAAATAATCCTTTTCATAAATAATGCATCCCCTTTTGAAAAAATAATATGTATCTTATACGATTACATTTTTATACATAATAATTATATCATCAAATGCTGATATTTGCAATACTTATACGGCTAATATAATTAAAGAATTCAAAAAAAATTTATGATAATTGAATATTTCGCCAATTGGCAAAAAATCATTTTTATGATATTATTATGATAAGATTAATTATCAAAGGAAATTTGCCATGAACAAATTCAAAGGAATACTTTTTACCACAGACCTTGACGGAACTCTCTTAAGAAAAGACAAGACTATATCCCCCGAGAACAAAAAAGCCATCGACTATTTTATGGCCGAGGGCGGTATTTTTACCTTTATCACAGGCAGAATACCTCTCGGTGCACAGCCTGTGCTGGAGCAGCTGGTACCTAATGCTCCTTTTGGATGCATCAACGGCGGCGGTATATATGACTACAGTCTCAAAAAGATGATATGGCAGGAGGAGCTCGACAAATCAGTGCTTGAGCTGGTGGAATATGTAGACAAAAACCTTCCTCCAATGGGCATCGAGGTAAATACTCACGAGAAAATATATTTCTGCAAAAAGAGCAAAGCTACCGAAAAACACAGAACCGACGAAAATTTCCCGGACCTTTGCAATCATTATACCGAGGTAACAGAGCCCTTTGCAAAAATCCTCTTTGCCGACAAAGCCGAGAATGTTGAGCTACTGGATAAAATGCTGAAAGCTCATCCCAGAGCCGCAGAATTTGACTTTATACGCTCGGATGTTGAATACTACGAAATCCTCCCCAAGGGAGCCAGCAAGGGCAGACTGGTAAAAAAGCTTGCCGAGATACTGAATATCGACCCAAAGAAGACTATATCTGCCGGAGACAACGACAACGACGTATCAATGCTTGAAGCTACAGGAATAAGCTTTGCGGTATCCAATGCATCGGAAAAAGCAAAAGAAGCAGCCGATTACATTACCGTCAGCAATGAAGAACATGCCATAGCAAAAATTTTAGATGACCTTGACAAAGGGATAATCAAAATATAAATTTACAAAAATTTGATTTTTTTCAAAAAAAGACTTGATTTTATTTTTTTGTTGTGATATAATAACAGAGTTGTATGACATATGCGCTGCTAGCTCAGCTGGATAGAGCGTCTGACTACGGATCAGAAGGTCAGGGATTCGAATTCTCTGCAGCGCGCCATATTTTAAAACCGCTTGGCTCATAGCTTTGCGGTTTTTTTGTTTTGTTTTTAATGTTTTTTGTATTTGTATCTCTATTGAATATTTTATTGCACAATTTTTATTTTCGCAAATAACTTAAAATTTTTTTAAAATCGTAGTCGAAAAGTGACACCCAAAAAGGATATACTGTAATTATACTAAATATTTTGGAGGTATTAATTATGGCAAGACCACTTAAAAAAGGACTGGATTATTTCCCGGTAGACACACTGGGAGACAAAAAATCAAATCTGATTTTCTCAAAATACGGAATTTACGGAAAGGGATTAACCCTTGCTCTTATGGAAGAGATTTACGGTCAGGAGGGCTATTACTGCCTCATGACAGAGGAGGACAAGCTGTTTTTTACAACGCATATGAGGATTGAAGAAGATTTTTTTGAAGAGTTTCTTCAATATGCATTCAGAATTGGTTTGTTTGACAAGGAAATGTATGACAAACACTCAATATTAACCTCGGCTCAGATACAGGAAATATATTTTTCTGCCATATCAAGGCGCAAGCACATAAAATTCAACAGTGAATATATGCTTATAAATCTTGACACAGATATGGTGGATAATGAATTCCTGCACTCAGGAGACAGTACATACAAGGATAATGCTGACATAAATCTTATAAATGAGTGCAAAAGTACACAAAGTAAAGAAAAGGAAAATACAGAAGAGGACAGGACAGAAAATAACAGTACAGAAGACAAAATCGCAGCAGACTGCACACAGAGCAAACCGACCGCAGAAAGGGAAAATACAGCAGTAAGAAAAGCCGAAGCAGCAGTAGAACAGGAGAACAACGACGCATTTTTTGAAGTTCTTGATATCTACGAAGCAAATATCGGCAGGACTACCGCAGGGGAATTTATGGAGCTGTCAAATGCAGTTAAAAAAGGCGGCGCTAAGACAGTTACCAACGCTATTTATGAAGCGGTAAAAAATAACGTTAAGTCTATGACTGGAGTAAAATGGTATATTGATAAAAATATCGAAAATCGCTGTTATAGCTGAATATTTTAAGTTTTAAAAATCCATAATAGCATATGCGATACAAAATGTATTGCAGAAAAGGAGAAGATTAATTATGGATAACAACAAAAATCAGAACAAGCAGGAAAAAGCTCCCAAAAAGGACCAGCAGGAAAGACAGAATAAAGAACAGCAGAGCAAGCAGAATTACAGCCTCTGATAACAGACCGCACAGAATTGCCTGAAGCATAAAAGCATATTTTGTCATATTGCTAACAGGCTATACCGAAAAGCAAAAGAGCCCGGAGATAATCCAGGCCGTCAGACTGTAGAATAATTCGTGATTTTATTTGCCCGGATGCAGGGACGTACATGCCGTGTCACACAAAAGCGTTGTGCCACAGGGCTTTCAGCCTTTCATGTACGTCCACACCGAGCTCTATTATGCGACAATTGAATTATTCAACAGTCTGCCGTACATATTACTGAACAACATACTGACCGCTGAACAGAAGCTTGCCTGTGGAGAACACGTTGATTGCGTCCTCAACATCCTTTTGCATGGCATTTGTAGCTGAGATTGCAATATCGTGGTAAAAGGTCTTGTCAGACAGCTCGGCAACATTTGTGCCGCCTGCCTTTGACATGTAAGTGTAGTAATTTATCTTGCGTACACCTAGGCTTATAACCTTTCTGTAGTCCTCATGGCTTACTCCGCTGCCGCCGTGCATAACAAGAGGTATGTCCACAAGGCTTTTTATTCTCTCAAGTCTCGGAAAATCGAGCTTTGGAGTTGTGGCATACAGACCGTGGGCAGTACCGAATGCACATGCCAGCGCATCAATGCCGGTATCACGGGCAAAAATCTTTGCCGCATCAGGGTCGGTATATATGCTCTCGTCATTGCCGCCACCGCCCTCTCTTGCGCCCATACTGCCGATTTCGGCCTCTATGGAAGCGCCCTTGCGGTGAGCAAGCTCTGCGGCAATACAAGTATTGGCAAAGTTTTCTTCATATTCAAGCACAGAGCCGTCATACATAACCGAGGTAAAGCCTATATCAAGCGCTTTGTTAATATAAGCCAGGTCGGTGCCGTGGTCAAGATGGACACATACCGGTACACTGGCTCTGTCCGCCATATACAGCATAATGCCGCCGATTTCATCTATAGAGCATATGCCCATCTCCTCATGAACCTGGGCGTGCATGATGATAACAGGCTGGTTGAGTCTCTCCCCTGCCCTGATTACCGCCTGCATACTCTCAAGGTTAGGAGTATTGAAGGAGCCTATGGCAATGCGCTTTGCTTCTGCTATTTTCAGTATCTGTTTAAGAGTTACTAACATTCGTTAAAATTCCTTTCTTATACAAGAGGTATGGATTGTATTATACAAGAGGTCTGATTGCTTTATACATACCCTTGTATCTTTCGTAGTGACGTGTATATTCCTCATGCTTTTGCATATCGGGATAGAATACGGATTTTTCCTTGACAAATTTTTTCTTTGCTTCGGCAAGAGACGGGAATACACCTATTGCAACGGCTGTAAGCATTGCGGTACCTGCCGCGCCTACTTCCTTTGCATCAAGAGTGATATAGGGCAAGCCTAAAATATCAGATTTAATCTGCATCCATTTGTCTGACTTGGAGCCGCCGCCCGTTGCATAGAGCTTATCAAGCTTAAGGAAGCCTGTATTCTCTATATTAAGGCGCATTTCGTAGGATACGCCCTCAAGAAGCGCCTTGTATATATCATTATGGTCGTTGGCAAGAGTAAGACCAACAATTGCCGCCTTGGATTCAATATCCATATAAGGTGTTGCCGCTCCGGCAAAGTGAGGAAGCACGAGAATACCCGTCGGGTCATCGGGCATACCTGCTTCAAGAACGCCAAAAACATTGTCGGTAATATGGCTCTTGAAATTGTCCTTATACCACTGGGTAACAGCACCGCCGGTATAGGACAGCACATAGCAGCAGTAGGTATTGTCGAGAGCATATGGCACTACAGCATATCCTTTGTCATAAAACTCAGGGTCTGTGGGTATTGTGTCAAAAACAGGAGTTACACACTCTACAGTGCCTATGCCGTCTACAGCAAGGTTAAGGTCAAGAACACCGGCACCTACAGCCGAGGCAACCTGGTCATGAGCTCCGCTTACAATGACGGTATCCTCAGAAAGACCTGTCTCAGCCGCAACCTCGCTTCTTACCTTACCTGCAACTGTTCCGGGAGGAACACAGTTTGCAAAAAGACTGATATTTATGCCTGCAGCGTCAAGGATATCTCTGTCCCAGGATTTTTTTCTGATATCAAATGCCATGGTTCGTGCCGCCAGAGAGTAGTTTATCTGAGCCACGCCCGAGAGCATATACACGATAAAATCTTCATAAAGCAGAATATGCTTTGCCTTTGAGTAGATATCCGGTTCATTTTCCTTTATCCACATTGCCTTTGGCAGGCTGTACATCTGGTGAGGCAGCATACCGCAGACCGATATAATTTTTTCTTTGCCCACTTTTTCCACAAGGGCTTCGCACTGCTGAGCTCCTCTTGGGTCTGTATATAGAAGGGAGTTTCTGAGAACCCTGTCATTTTCATCAAGCATAACAAAGGTTTCACCAAAGCTGGTAACGCCGATTGCGTCAATCTTGCCGCTGTTTGCCGCACATTCACGCACAACCTGCTTTACACCCTCCCACACTGCAGCTCCGTCAAGCTCATGACCTGAGCATGTGCGGCTTGCCTTGTACTCGCAGTAGGAGTTGAAAACGAATTCTCCGTTTTCGTTGAAAATGGTGAGTTTACACCCTGTGGTTCCGATGTCAAGTCCACCGATAAACATAGTATATTCCGCCTTTCGTATTATAGGTCTATTATATCATAACCGAGGTAGTATCTGAACGCCTCGTTAAGAACAAGTGACATATGACCCATACCGACAGCTGTGTGATGTCTGAAGCCGTTTCTGCCAAGCTTAAGAAGCTTTCTCTCTAAGTCGTCGATGTGAGCAACACCGCCGCAGCCAAAGAAGCCCTGCTCGATTTCGTCCTCAAGGAACTCGCCCTCATCTACATAGAAGGTAAGCTTGCCATCCTCGGTCTTGCAGTTGGAGAAGGTCATTGGGAAGGCTGCAATTCTGCCTTCGTTGCTACCCCATCCGCAGCCGGGACATCCTTTTGCAAACATCTTGTGGTCGGTAACTGTGCCCTTTGCTGTCATAAGGCTCTGGGCAATGGGTCCGCAGTGGAAAAGTATAACCTTGTCGGTCTCATCGCCGTAGTTGTTGTTCCAGTCAACACAGGCGGTAGGCTTTTCCGATGCAAGCTGCATGGAATACATGTTGATTGCGGAGCAAAGGTCAATTTCGCATGAAGCAACAATGCCTCTGTCATTCAGCTCAGAAAGAAGCACGCAAGGTGCAACTCCGAGAACGGTCTGCATCTCCTCCCAGCAACGGAGGGTAACGCAATCTAACTTATATTCTGCAATATAGTCGTCGATAACAACGCTCACCTTTGCAAGAGTGATGAGCTTGTCAGCGGGACATTTTGAAAAATCTGTATAATTCTTAAGTATTTCTGCCTTGGCAGTAACCTTGACATCGTCATCTGCATACTGCTCAACTCTCCAGAAAAGCTCCGAAAGGTCGAAGGCTTCAACAGTGATACCGTATTTCTGCAAGGTGATTTCATCATAGCGTACTGTCTTGAACTTGGTAGTACGAGCACCTAAAACGCCTATGGAGAATTTTCTCATACCGTTTACAACACGGCATATTGCAGCAAAATCCCGAAGATTCTGAGCAAAAGCGTCTGACAGCGGATGCACCACATGAGGCTCAAGCACTGTATACGGAATGCCGTACTGGTGGAATACATCCTCAATACTGAATTTTCCGCAATAAGAGTCACGTCTGTGCTCAAAGTCCATTTTGCCTATTTCGTCAGGATATGCCTGTATGAGAATAGGCTTGCCGCAGTTTTCCAGTGCCGCAACAGCACCGTTTTCGTCACTGAAATTGGGCATACAGAGTATAACACCGTCATACTCTCCCTCATGGGATTTGAGCCACTCGGCATACTTCCAGCCCTCCTGTCTGGTCTCAACAGCGCCGTAGCGTGTCATATCGGCATCAGGTATAAGATAATCATAGCCGCAGTCTGTCACAGCCTTAATCATCTCATCCCTGGCCCCGGCAATAAGACCCTCGGGGAAAAAGCCTCTGTTACCGAAATACAGAGCAAAAGTCATTTTTTTCATATATATACCTCCCTGTTATTAATGGTAGTGTCAAGTTGACACCCCGTTTTTTATATTTTAACTATCGTTAAAACCTTTATTTTTCGAGGTTTTTGAATATTTTTGCATAAAAATATAGCAATAACCTCCTTTTTGCTGTATAATTGAGTCGCTAAACCAACA
>JAFUPN010000001.1 GCA_017481205.1 Clostridia bacterium
AATCTGCAAATTTTGCAGATTTCTCATATTTATTAGCCTATAAGCTCTAAGCGAACTTCACCTCTCGCTGTATAAATATACAGCTTCGGGTACCCCTCGCAAGCATGCTTGCTTCGGTTCAGTTCACTTATTCTGCATCTTTTTTACATCCCCCTATTATATGTTTCCTGCTATTTTCCTGTATGCATCAATTCTGAAATCATATGGGTCAAATTGTGCAGCCTTTTCAATATATTCATTGGCTTCGATAAGCTTGCCGTAGCCAAGCAATGCATATGCTTTCAGGATATATCCGTTTGTAAGATTAGTTTTTTTAATATCAAGTTCAAAGGGCATGGGCGATGGGGAACCGACACCGTAATAAGTACGCATATCACAATTTTTTATCGTATTGTCTGCCGATTTTATCATTTCATCAAGAACCATCTCTGCCTCGGTGAACCTAAGAAGCTTTCGCAGTGCAAGTGCTCTGAAAAGTGAAAGCTCTGATATTGCAGCTTTGTATACCGACGCTTCTTCAAAATACTCTCTTTTTCCGGTGATTAATCCAAGATAATAATATATGTGAGCCTCCTGGTTAAAGAAGGTTTTTGCCTCACCATATGATTTGGGCATATTTATACCGTCAATAAGTATTTTTTCTGCCTCATCATATTTCCTTGATTTCATAAGCTCAACCGCATATAATACGTGCATCCATGCGTGCTGCTTGGTGAGCTTACCCTCTCCGCCTTCATATATATGGAAACGCTTTGCCTTGGCAAGGTCAATCGCTTTTTGATACTCGCCCTTCATAGAATAAAGTATTATTCTGTCGAGGTAGCAATCATCACGCTCTGCCAAAAGCCCGGGATACTTATCATAAACCGCAAGTCTTTCGTCGGTTGAATAGTTCATGTTTTTTAAAAGCTGCTGATATTCCAATAGCAGTCTCGGGTCATGGCTTCTGTATTCCAGGGCTTTTCCCATACAGATTTTTGCTGACGGGTAATCACCTTTTTTATCAAAATACAGCAGCGATAGATTTCTGTATGCTTTTGCATGCCGGTTATCAATACTTATACATTTTTCAAACAGAGAGATTGCTGTATCATATCGCTCCTTATCAAACATAAAGCAGCCAAGGTAATAATATGCATTAGCACCGCTGTTTTCGTTAGTTGCAGTTTTAAGAACCGGAATGTCATCAATTCTTGACGGGAAGCAGTAACCTGTATCAAGTGCTTCTGCCTTTTTGAGCTCATTTTTATATTCTTTTCCGAGTGATTGTAAACAATATGCTTTGTAATAGTAATGAAGCGGGTAATCACTTCCTGCAATAGAAAGAGTATACAGAGCATCCTCATATAATCCGGCACTTATATAATCTGCAGCAACATCAATCACATTTTCCGGCTTCTGCGCAAAATAAGCTATTTTTTCGCTGCAATCTATAAAGTGCGATGCCTCTATGATGGCAAAGAAGTCAAGAATATCATCATTAATATTTTCAAGCGCCATTTCCTTCGCTTTGTTTTCATCAAGCTTTCGCATAACTGATGTTTTCATATTCTGTGCATTTGTGTGTCCCTTGTTAAGCCCTATGGAGATATCCAGCTTTTCAAGAGCGTCACAATACTCACCGTTTGCAATATCTATGAGTGCAAGCTGATAATGGGCAGCACTTCTGTGAGTATAGTTCCATGCACTCTTATAAAGCTCATTGTATGCATCATTTGTTTTGCCGAGATATTTAAGAGCCAATCCCTTTAAATACATGCTTTCGGTATCTGTGGGGTGCTGATTGCGCATGGTAAGTCTTGCTATTGCCTTGTCACAGTATTCAATGCATTTTTCAAAATCACCTTTGGAAAAGGAAAGCCTTGCCATAGATGTATTGCATCTTATATCACCGCAGTCACGCTTCAAGCCCTCAAGATAGTAATCCTCGGCTTTATAATTATGCTGCTTGTACTGTTCAAGATGATATCCGTTTATGTACAGCTCTTCAACGGTCGGAATTTCAGATGGCCGTTTAACCGGCTCTCTTACATCAATCGGTTTTTTTTGACCTCTTTGATACGGCTTATATGAAACAAGCACTTTTCCTTCTTTATCTGTAAGAGAAACAGTTGTTTCATTAAAGTCTGCTTCCTTAAAATCAAGAGATTTAAGATATGATTTGTCGGGAGACATTGTAACAGTCTCTTTATATACAACATCGTTTTTGCATTTTACTGTTATAACAGCATCTTTAAATGTACCTGTCACATTAAAACCAAAATTAAGCTTTCCGTCCGAATATTCCATATTCATTGCGGCATCAATTGCAGCACATTTAACATCGCCGATATCACGTACAGGATACCAATATTGTTCAAATTCCCGTGTTTCGTATGGTGCAAGCCATGTAAAATCAGGCTGATTATCTGTGTATACTCCTGTCATAAGCTCAATATAAGGTCCGTTTTCATCGGTGAGATTAGAACACCACATATCGCCGAAATCACCCTTGCCCCAGTGCCACATCTTTTTGCCTGGTGAAATATGATGATTTGCAACAGTTGCTATACCTTTGTTTATACCAAGGTCATATCCTGCAATAAAATCCATATCGGATTGTCCCTGAGAGATTAAATATGATGACGGCACCTTTACTGCGTTGTACATTGATATATCTGTTCCCTTGCCAAAATCATAGGGACGTGCGGTTTTGTATACACCTTCAGCAATCGGCCATGACAGAACAGCTCGTCTGTCGTGGTCGTTTACCCATTCACAATCGGGCGGGAAAACAGTTTTGTAATTTTCATTAACCGGTACTGCAAGATTTGCCCACCACATAAAAGGTCTCGGCTGTGAAGTGCGGTTATAAATTCTTACCTTTGCTTTGATATAGGAACGTCCTTTATCAACTGTTATACCTGCCATTCCCTTCATTCTGTTCAGCGGGTCTACTTCTCCCACCCATACGGTCTTTCCGCCGTCTGAATTTTCTTCCGGTGCGGCTTCCAAAGGCATATAAGTAGTCGGTCTGTGGTGTTGAGGCCAGTTGAATTCGATACCGCCCGAAATCCACGGCCCTGCAATGCCTACAAGAGCAGGCTTAACAACTTCATTGTGATATATGAAATCATAGCTTCCGACTTTATCAAAGCCTTGTAATATTTTTCCGCCGAGCTGAGGCAAAACAACTGTTTTTATATATTCGTTTTCAATGGTATATACTTCATAGCTGACATCTTTTTTCTCGTCTGTAATACCATCCGAGTAGGGTACAGGATATATTTTTCCGCTTGCACCCTGATATGGCTTGTTTTCAAAAAACATTGGCAGCTCATGAGCTTTTTTTGGAATGTAAGTGGGTATCACCTTTTTATGCTTTTTTAAACTCACATCATTTGACATATGTATTCCTCCCGATATAATATATTTGATTTCAGCCTTAGCAACCATCTTCAGTATTGGTTGCTAAGGCTATTATACACTTTTAATAACCTGTTTAAAAGTTAAAAAACTTTGCGGCGATTTACACTGCTTTTTACCCCGAATAAAAATTTAATTATATTTACAAAAATAAAAAAGTGTTGTATACTAATCTGAGGATGTGATTAAATGCTTAGAATATTATGTGAAAATACTTTTGAAGAAAGCATATGGTGTCAAAAGATTTATGAAGGTCTTATATGTGAACTGAAAAAAAGACGTATAGCTTATGAAAAAGTACGGTCAACAGACAGCGTTTTGTGCACAGACAGTGTGTATATAATAGGCTCAAGCCATATATGGATAAACCACGCTATTTCATTATGTAATGAGAAAGCAGTAGTCCCCGTAATTTTATGTAATCAGGTAAGCAATTTAGCACACGGGAGATATCACTGCGTATGCACGGATACATTGGCCTCTATGGAACAGCTTATTTGTGCGTCGAATTTATCCGACATAAAAAGGGTTGCTCTTTATGGTGTTAACAACACGTCAATTTCCGATGTAAGCCGTGCAAAAATTTATATAGAGATAACTAAAAATCCGGAAAGTGTTTTTACCAATAATGGTTCTCTCGAAAACTGCTTCGACAGCTTTATCAATCATATTTCCAAATACGATACTGTTATATGCGTAAACAATTATGCAGCCATTTCCCTTGTTAAAAAGCTTGCTGATAAAAAATATGATGAGCTTGAACGGTTAAATATAGTAAGCTGTTCATCCAGCAAATTATCATCAATTTTTTCAAGGTTCATAACATCTGTAAATATGAACTTTGAACAGTACGGTAAAGCTGCACTTTCAATTTCTGAATTATGCGCAAAAAACCCATATATATCCGGAATTACGGTAATGATTAGTTGGGATTCTGGCAGCTTTGATACAAAAATCAGTCCGAAGCTTAAAAGTGATGATATCGCTGATATTGACAGATTTTATGAGGATGATGAAGTAAAAAGACTGCTTAAGGTTGAAAGGCTTTTAAATATATGCAATGATACTGATATTAAAATTCTGCAGATGTTAATTGAGGGAAAAACATATGAAGCTATTGCGGAAAGCTGTTTTCTGTCCAAAGAGAGTATAAAATATCATATAAAAAAATACATTTCAACCTGCCGCGTCAATTCAAAAAATGAGCTTATAAAAACAATCGAGGATTTTTATCCCTTTTCCGAAACAAAACAGAGCATTTGAGAATTATAATTTTTTTGATATTCAGGTGACCAACTATGAAAATTGTAAATTTAGTCAGCGACAACTATAAAGCTGAAATAAATTTGAGCCGGGGCGCAAATTGTATCAGCCTGAAAAACAGTAAATACAATGCCGATATTTTGAATGAACCGGATTATTCAAGGCTTGACAATCCATATATTTACGGAATGCCGATATTATTTCCGGCAAACAGAATTTCAAACGGAGAATTTATGTTTGAGGGCAGGAAATATAAATTTCCTGTAAACGAGAGTAAAACGGGATGTCATCTGCACGGGATGTTACACGAAACCGAATTTTCTGCTGAAGAAATTTCGGTGAGCAGAATTTTGTGCAGATACAGTTCAAAAAACAGCAGCGTTTATTCATTCTTTCAGCACGAATTTGAGATATTGATGGAGTATGAATTATCTGAGCAAGGACTTATGCATAGAACTACGGTCATTAATAATTCAGACAAAAACATGCCGTATCTTTTAGGCTTTCATACAAGCTTTAACATATCGTTTACAAATAATACTTCTGTTGAAAATGTGCTGGTATATGCTGATATTTCAAAGGAATTTGAGCGTGATGATAATTATCTTCCGACCGGAAAAGAGCTTGATTTTGATGAGGTATCGCAAAAGCTATCCTGCGGGGAGCTTGATGCTTATAATATTCCCCTAAGCAGACACTATCTTGCGGGAAATGCAGGAAACATGGTGTTGTATGATAAAGAAAATGATTTGAGTGTTGTTTATACAAATGATAAAAAATTTAAGTATAGGCTTATATTTAACGGTGCTTCAGACGGATATATCTGTTTAGAACCTCAGAGCTGCCTGGTAAACTGTCCCAACTCACCGTTAGAACGCTCTGAAAATGGATTTGATTATATTAAATCATTGGATTCTAAAACATTTATTTCAGGTATTTACATAACAGAAGGCGATATGCGTCTGAAACAGCCGCGGCAAAAATTCTTACAAGATGTGATATCGGTGTAAAAGCCGGACTGTCACCACGGGATGCACTTTTGTGTTGTATCTTAATCTTATATCATATGGAGGTGTTTACATGAGCTTACAAATCATATGCGGACGTTCCCACTGCGGAAAGTCCTCGTATCTGACCGATATAATAAAACAAAAAGCTGCGGCAGGAGAAAAGGTAATGCTGGTCGTGCCGGAGCAGTTTACCCATGCTGCCGAGGTAAGGGTACTGCGTGCCACCGGAAGAATTCAGGATAATCTCCTTGAGATAACCTCCTTTAAGCGCCTTGCAAACCGCACCAGGGTCATGCTGGGGGATATGCGCAGGAATATTATCTCCCCCATAGGCAAGAGCCTTGTGCTTGCAGATGCCTTAGAAGCTGCCGAGCTTGAATACTTCGGCGGCTCTGCCGGAAAAACAGGCTTTGTAGACCTGTGTCTTGATACTGTAAGCGAGCTGAAAAAATATAATCTCACTGCAGAGGATGTAGCCGATATGTCCGAAAAAACAGATGACCCGGTTCTTAAAATCAAGCTGAAGGATTTGTACAGCATATATACCCTTTACGATGAAAAGCTCCATACCTCCTATGTGGATACGGATGATATACTGGATATTCTCGGCAAAAATCTTGCCGATAACAACCTCTACGGCGATTTCACCTTCTTTTTTGATGAGTTTTCCAGCTTTGTCCCTCAGGAGAGAAGGATAATTTCACAGATTCTTGCACAGGCAAAGGATGTGTATATCACCCTGTGCATGGATGCCGTCACAAAGGACGGACTTTTCCGCCCGGCAGAGGATACCTACAGACAGCTCAGAGAAATGTGCCGTGAGATAGGCTGCGGCATTAATAAAACAGTTTATCTGGAAAACTCCTGCTACAGCTCGCCTGAGCTTGCTTTTATAGAAAAAAATCTGTTTTCTTACCCCACAAAGGTTTTTGAGGGCAAAAACAATGCAGTCTCTCTCATTCGTGCGGCAAACCCCTTTGCCGAGGTAGAGACTGTTGCGCTGCAGATAACCTCTCTTGTAAGGGATGAAGGTATAAGATACAGGGATATCTCCGTTATCTGCTCGGATATGTCCGGCTATGATTATATATTTGACATAGTTTTCCGCAAGCATAAGTTGCCATATTTTACCGACGAAAAAAACCCCGTGCTCAACCACCAGGTGGTGCTTTTTGTATTGTGTGTGCTTGATGTGTATTTGGAGGGTTATTCCTTTGAAAGCATCTTCAATTTTCTCAAATCCGGCTTCACAAGGCTTGGAGCAGGGGATATATCCGTGCTTGAAAACTTCATATTCCGCACAAACGCTTCTAAAAACACATGGCTGAACGACGAGCGGTGGAATACCTTTCTCGAAAATTACACTGCAGCCGATTTTGAGGATAAAAGAAAGATTTCTGATATCAGACAAAGATATATTCTGCCTCTTGCGGATTTTCATGAAAAGATAAAGGGCAGACACAGCGCCCGGTATGTGATGACAGAGCTGTACAGATATCTTTGCTCAATAGGTCTGGATAAAACCATTGCCGGATACATAGACCGTTTTACCGACGAGGGGAATGTTGCCGCTGTAAAGGAATATGAGGCTGTATGGAAAACCATAATAACCTCCTTTGATGAAATAGTAAATATATTCGGCGACAGGAATGTATCCGTAAAGCAGCTGAGAGGATATCTTTATACCGCTTTTTCAAATCAGAGCATAGGTCTTATACCCACCTCTGTTGACGAGATTATGATAGGCGATATTGCGCGCACACGTCTTGATGACGCCAAGGTGCTTTTTATCCTCGGTGCAAATGAAGGTGTGTTTCCCCGCCCGGCAAAATCATCGGGTATTATAACCGACAAGGACAAGGAGCTGCTTGAAAAGCTTGATTATGAGCTCCCGGACAGCACGGATGTGCAGGCATATATAAATCAGCATCTTATATACTCTGTTTTTTCTGCAGCAGATGCAAGGCTGTATGTTTCGTATACAGTTGCAGACAACGAGTACAAAACCATGTCTCCCTCATTCTCTGTGGGCAGACTCAAAAAAATGTTTCCCGGTATCGAAAAGGAGGATTTCCTGCACGGCTATGACACTGCAGACCTTATAGCCGGCGAAAGGACAACCGATGAGCATTTAGTTGCGGTTATGAATATGATACACGGCGGCAATACAGTGCCCGGCATCTGGTCTCCCGTATATGCCTACTATAGGGAAAACCGCCCGGAATATCTTAAGAGAATAAAAAGATATTTCCGCTATGCCAATATTCCCGATGTGCTTGCCGATGAGCATATCAGACAGCACATCGGAGACGAATTTTACACAACAATATCCCGGCTGCAGAAATATGCCGCATGTCATTTTTCGTATTTTGCCGAATATATGCTGTCACTTAAGGAAAAGCCCCGGCCTCAGCTTAAGAATGTGGATATAGGTACCATCGCCCATGATATATTGGAAAAAATCTGTACCACTATGAGCAGCGACGGTGTTACCTTCCGCAATGCCGGAGAGGAATATTTTGACAAAAAAATTGACTCCGCTATCCGTGAGTATATAGAAGACCTGGGCTACAGATATGCCGAGCTTACCAAACGCCAGCTTTATGCGGTAGAGAGACTTGGAAATATACTTAAAATAGCCTTTGAAACCATCTGCAGACATATAAGCCAGTCAAAATTCAACCCTGTGGGCTATGAAGTGACCTTTGACGACGACAATATAGGCTGTATAGAAATAAAGCTTGACAGCGGAGAAACACTTAAGCTCACCGGCAAAATAGACCGTGTTGACGCATACGAAACAGAGGACAAGACCTATCTGCGTGTGATAGACTATAAGACCGGTCACAAAATCTTTAATCTGAACGATGTTGTCCACGGGCTTGATATACAGCTGATGGTTTATCTCAATGCCTTGGTAGACAGCAGCGAGAGGAATGAATATGCAGGAGCTTTCTTCTTCCTGCTTGATGATTTTTTTGTGGATACAGACTATGCCGTGCCCGATGAGGTTATACAAAGCGAGCTTATAAAAGCGACCAAGCTTAAGGGTATCATCATAGACCGTGAGGATATACAGGAGGCTTTTGACTCTGCCACTACCAACAGGGTACAGAATTCTGCCAGTGCGGAGCAATTTTCCTGGCTGAGCAAATATATTAAGCAGATGATAAAGCAGCTGTGGACAACTCTTGTGACCGGGGATATAGCTATCGAGCCCTACAAACGGGGCAGCAAAACTCCATGCTCATACTGTCCCTACAGCTCCCTGTGCAGGTTTGATACGGCACGGAGCTCTTACCGTGAGCTTAAAAGCTATAAAAAGGACGAAATCTGGGAGCTGGTAAAGGGAGGTGCAGAAAATGTGGACTAAAGACCAGAGCAATGCAATATACGCACCTGTGGGCGATTTGCTGGTAACTGCAGCGGCAGGCTCGGGAAAAACAGCCGTCATGGTTGAACGTATTATAAACCGTATTGTGGGCGATAATCCTACAGACGTTGACAGGATGCTTGTGGTGACATACACCAATGCAGCTGCAGCGGAGATAAAAGAACGTATTATGACAGAGATAATTAAAAAGTTGGATGAAAAAGAGGATCACAACCTCAAAAGACAGCTTGTGCTCCTTAATAATGCCAGCATCTGCACTATCCACAGCTTTTGTCTTGATGTGGTAAGAAGCAATTTTAATGAGCTTGGTGTTGACCCGAATGTAAAAATAGGAAATACCAATGACCTTGATATATATATGCAAAAAGCTGTAGATAAGGTTATGGAAAATCATTATGAGGCAAACGATGCCGGCTTTCTGCGCTTGGTTAGGGCATACTCCGGCAAGACCGACGAAGGGCTTGCTTCTATTCTGTTGAAGATATATCATTTTTCACGGAGTATACCAAACAGCACAGAGTGGCTTGACAGCCTCACTGCCAATGAGGCTGGAATAAGGGGAAAATATCTGTCTGTTCTTTTAAACGAAGCCAAAACCCTATGTCGCCGCTCTGTGGAAAGATATGACAAAATTCTCAGAATATGTGAAACAGACAATCACCTTAAGGGATTTACCGACAGATTTCTTGAAGAAAGAGAGCCGGCCTACAATGCATTGCACTGCGACCGCTGGAACAGTATGCATGATGCACTGCAATATAAATTCAAAACCCTCAGTTTAAAGCGGGGTAAAAATACTGATATTGACATAGGACTATGCGAATATGTAAAGCAGCTTCGTGACGAAGGAAAGGAATTTCAGAAAAAAGTGCTGTCTGATGTTCTCACTGGGCGCGAAGAGGATATTATCTCCGATATGCTCGGGCAGAATGTGTATATAGAAAAGCTTGTGGAGTTGGTTAAGGAGATATCAGAAGAATATACTGCCATTAAAACAGAAAAATCCGTTATTGACTTTTCCGATTTTGAGCATCTGTGCCTGAGGGCTCTCAGTGACAATGGAAATCAGAGCGAAGCTGCCGTGAAGGTTATGAACCGCTTTGACGAAATATATATTGATGAATATCAGGACTGCAACACCATACAGGAAGAGATTTTCCGACTTATCTCCGGAGCTAACAAGGGCAAGCCCAATGTTTTTGTGGTAGGGGATATGAAGCAGAGTATATACAAATTCCGCGATGCAAATCCTCAGCTTATAAAGGCAAAAAGCGATAATTATGACATATACACTCCGGAGGAATTCAAGCCTAGGTCAAAAATTATGCTCAACATGAATTTTCGCAGTAGACCCGAGGTTCTCAGCTGTGTAAACTCCATTTTCCGCCAGCTTATGACCGTGGGAGCAGGTGAGCTGGATTATACTGAGAATGAATTTCTCTATAACGGCTGTAGCAGCTACACCGAGACAATCTCCGACAATTTATGTACCGATGTTGTCATTATAGAGGGCTCGTCAGGCAGCTCTGATGCCAATGCCGACCTGACTGACAGGGAAGAATACGGCTCTCTCCGCTCCGAGGCGGTATATATCGCCGAGCGTATAAGACAGATGATAGACGACCCGGACTACAGTGTTTTTGACAAAAAAATCGGCGTTTACCGCCATATTGAATACCGTGATATAGTAATTCTCATGCGCAGCATAAAATCAAATACAAATGCCTTTAACGAAGTGTTTGAGCGTGCGGGAATACCTCTTTTTACCGATGTAAAAGGATATTTTGAATCCCGGGAAATCAGCTTTATCATGGATTTGCTCAGGATTATTGACAATCCCTCCGATGATATACCTCTTGCGGCGGTTATGCGCCATCCTGTAATCGGCTTTGATGACAACGAGCTTATGCACATACGGGGCTTTTCAAGAAAAAGCAGTTTTTATAAAGCCTTAAACGCCGCTTGCGATGCTGAGTGGAGCGGCAGAAAAAAATGCGTATGGTTTCTGATGCTGCTGAAAAATGCTTATGAAAAATCAAGGTATATGTCGGTAAATGAGCTGCTTGGTTATATAATAGAAGAGATTGATTATATGACATATCTGGGTACTCTGGATAATGCCGAAACCGCCAAATCAAATGTGAAAATGCTGTTTTACAAGGCAAAAGCATTTGAGAACAACAATTTCCGAGGAATATTTAATTTTGTAAACTATATTGAGCTTATCAGAAACCACTCCGGTGACGATGACTCTGCAAAGACCCTGGGCGAGAACGATAATGTTGTGCGTGTGATGAGTATTCACAAGAGCAAGGGACTGGAATTTCCTGTTGTATTTCTTGCAAAGACCTCAACGGGCTTTAACACCAGAGACCTGAGCTCAAGTGTTATAATGCACAAGGACCTGGGCATTGCCCTTAAGATAGTTGATCTTGAGCGCAGGGTAACATATCCCTCTGCCGCAAGAAAGGCTATGAGAATAATAGGAGAGGCAGAGCTGCTTTCTGAGGAGCTGAGAGTTCTTTATGTGGCGCTTACAAGAGCCAGGGAAAAGCTTATCATCACTTCATATGTGTCCGATGCCGGAAAGAAAATCAGCGAAGCAGAAAGCCTTTTGGAATCCCAGGGAGAGGTTATTTCATCTGATGCGGTGCTTAGTGCAAAGTCCTTTATTGACTGGATTCTTATGGCTGTGCTTCGTAACCCTACCTGTGAGCTTGAAACCGATATTTCCAAAAGTATATCCGACGGAAGTTGCTTTAAATGCACGGTTGTAGCCGAAGAAAATCTGACTCTGACAGAGCATATTTCCCGGGTTGTTGATTTTGACGAGGCATTTGACTGTACGATAGATGAAGAAATCAGCAGACGGCTTGAATATGTCTATCCCCATGCTCGCCTTGCGTCTGTGCCGAGAAATATCTCCGTAACCGAGCTCAAGCGCATGGCGATGGGAGAGAGCGAGGATGCAGGAAGCATATTCAGAAAAGCTCCCTTGCAGCCTCCGGAGTTTATTAAGGACACCGGGACTGTAACAGGCGCCCGTAGAGGAACGGTAATCCATATGATTATGCAGAAGCTTGATTTCACCAGTGCTGATTACGACGGAGTTGTCTCTCAGCTGCAGGAGCTGAGAAATAACGGCTCTGTCACCGATGCCGAGCTTGAGTCTGTAGACCCTGCGGATGTTTCAGCCTTTGCAGCTTCGCCTTTGGGCAGACGGATAACAGAAAATTATCAGAGCTTTTCAAGGGAATTTTCCTTTAAATATATGATGAAAGCGGAGGATATTTATCCGGATATTGACTGCGAGGATGAAATCATAGTACAGGGTATCATTGACGCATTTTTTGAGGACAAAGACGGAAGGATAGTTCTTATTGATTATAAGACAGACAGAATCACAACCACCGGAGCCGATATTGCCGAGCGCTACCGGGCACAGCTTAAGTATTATTCCATTGCACTGGAAAAACTTTTAGGAAAACCTGTATCAGAGTGTTATATATACCTGTTTGACAACGGTGAAACCATAAAAATGTAAATTGCCTTTTGAGTATTCGGGAGTAAATCGAAGAAAAAACGAGAAAAACGGAGCTCGAAAAAAATATTTTAAAATTTTTAAAAAATGTTGTTGACAAACCGAAAACTTTGTATTACAATATAGAAGTTGATTAAAGAAAACGGAGGTAAATCTAATGAGTACATTTATGGCTAAACCCGCCGAATTGGAAAGAAAATGGTATATTATAGACGCAGCTGATAAGCCCCTCGGAAGAGTAGCAAGTGCAGCGGCTTCTATACTGAGAGGTAAGAATAAGCCTACTTTTACACCCCATGTTGACTGCGGTGATTTCGTAATCATTCTCAATGCAGACAAGGCTGTTCTCACAGGCAAGAAGCTTGAGCAGAAGTATTACAGACATCACAGCGGCTATATCGGCGGTCTTAAGGAAGTTCAGTATAAGCTCCTTATGGATAAGAACCCTGAGAAGGCTATGATGCTTGCAGTTAAGGGTATGCTCCCTCACAACACAATTGGAGCTAACTCTCTGACACGTCTCAGAGTTTACAAGGGCAGCGAGCATGACCATGCTGCACAGAAGCCTGAAGTTTACACAGGTATTATTAAATAAGGAGGAAATTGAAAATGGCTAACGCACAGTTTTACGGTACCGGCAGAAGAAAAAGCTCTGTAGCAAGAGTAAGACTCGTTCCCGGCACAGGAAAAATTCTTATAAACAACAGAGATATTGACGATTATTTTGGTTTGGAAACACTTAAGGTTGTTGTAAGACAGCCACTGGTTACCACTGATACACTCGGTAAGTTTGACGTTATCGCGAAGGTTCAGGGTGGCGGCTTCACAGGTCAGGCAGGTGCTATCCGTCACGGTGTTGCAAGAGCACTCCTTACTGTAGAAGAAGAATACAGACCCGCACTCAAGGCTGCAGGCTTCCTTACAAGAGACTCACGTATGAAGGAAAGAAAGAAATACGGTCTCAAGGCTGCACGTCGTGCACCCCAGTTCAGCAAAAGATAATCTACAAATTATTGCTTTCAAAAACCTCCGATTTTTCGGAGGTTTTTGTTATACAAGATATATATACTTCATAATGATAGCTGCTGTCAATGCCCTTCAAACAAATATTTTTGTTTTTGATTTTTTCATTCAATGCATTTTCAGACATAAATTCAAAATTAACTATTGCTTTTAACTGAATTTTAGAATATAATATATAGTATGAGTTTTTGTGTAATAAGATAAGGAATGATCAGATGATATATAATAACATACTTGAAGCGATAGGAGATACCCCTATGATTAAGCTTCAGCACCTGCCAGGAAAAGACAGAGCTGATATTCTTGTTAAGTTTGAAGGACTTAATGTGGGCGGCTCCATAAAGACCAGGACAGCATACAATATGATTTGCGAAGCCGAGGCAAAGGGTCTTATAAATAAGAACACTGTGATTGTAGAGCCCACCAGCGGAAACCAAGGTATAGGACTTGCTCTTGTGGGAGCAGTAAGAGGCTATAAAACAAAAATTATTATGCCGGACTCTGTCAGCGAGGAGAGAAGAAAGTTAGTTGAGCACTACGGCGCAGAGGTAATATTGATTCATGATGCGGGAAATATTGGTGCATGTATAGAGGAATGTCTTGAGCTTGCTCTCTCCATGAGAAACAGCGACCCTGACGTATTTGTGCCCCAACAGTTTGAAAATCCTGCTAATGTGGCGATACAACGCAGTCAGACTGGCGTTGAGATACTGCGCCAGGTGGACGGGCCCATACACGGATTTTGCTCAGGTATAGGAACCGGCGGAACCATTACAGGAATCGGCGAAGCACTTAAGCAGGAAAACCCTGATATAACCATATGGGCTGTTGAGCCAGAGGACGCTGCCATACTTTCAGGCGGCTCAATCGGTACTCACATTCAGATGGGTATTGGCGATGGTGTGATACCGGAAATCCTCAACTGCGATATTTATGATGATATATGCATTATCAAGGATGAAGAAGCAATACATATTTCCAAGGAGCTTGCCTCAAAAGAAGGCATAATGTGCGGCATCAGCAGCGGTACAAATGTTGCCGCAGCCATGAAGCTTGCAGAAAAGCTCGGCAAGGGCAAAACTGTGGTAACAGTGCTTCCGGATACTGCGGAAAGATATTTTTCCACTCCGCTGTTTGAATAAAGCCTTGCGAAGATGACAAACCGAAAGATGCCGGAATTGCACTGCTTAAGTAAATGATGATTAATTCAGCATTTTGCAAAACAACCCTTCCGTCACGCTTGCGCGTGCCACCTTCCCTTACACAGGGAAGGCTTGTTGTGCGGCATTGAAGGCTCCCTTAAGGCTTGTGTAAAGGGAGCTGTCACGAAGTGACTGAGGGATTGTACAATTTGAACTTACTTAAGGCAGGTTCGGATTATTTTCTTTCGACTGAATTGCCAACAGTACACTGAATTTTGTAAAATTCTCGTATATCTATTGACATTGGAAAATTTAGGTGATATAATATCATTCAGCACACGGTGTGCTGAATGAATATTGCGGGGTGAGCTTGTGGCTGATACAGCAAAAGAACTTATAAATGACGAAATGTCCGACAGGATTATTGCGATTGCAGAGGATATGGCTACAAGAGACGGGGCTCATACCGTAACAGTAAAGAGGATTCTCAATGAACTCGGCACTGCAAACAGAGTGTTTTACAACAGATTTCACAATCTCGACGAGGTGCTTGAGATTGTGTACAAAAATGCTGTGCTCAAGATGCATCAGTGCATTAAGTCCGATATTGACCCAGAGGACGATTTTTTTGATTATGTGCTCGATGTTGTCATAAATGTGCTTACTGCCACTTATGATATTAAAAAACAGTTTGCAAGATATGCCTTTGAGCATGATTCTCTCACTCAGGCAAATTATGAATGGTGGACAGAAGAAATAAAAAAGATAATTGAGTACGGCAAATCCAGAAATCTCATTAAGGATGTGGATTCTGACATGCTCAGTTACTCCATATGGTGCTTCTGCAGAGGCTTTAATGCCGATGCAGTGGGCAGGAACCTGTCCAAGGAGGAGGCTGTCAGATGCTTCCGCTTCGGATTCGGCTGTCTTATTGCTGGATTAAAGAAAGTTGTTGAATAAGTAATATATAAGCACTTATGTGCACAGAAAGGGGATTGTACGTATAATGAGTATTAAATTCTTAGGAACCGGCTATTACGTACCTGAACATGTTGTTACAAACGATGATTTGGCACAGATGGTGGAAACTAACGATGAATGGATTGTTCAGAGAGTGGGTATAAGCGAAAGAAGAGTGTCAGACGGGGAGACCGCCGCTGATTTTGCAATCAATGCCGCAAAGAGCGCTGTTGCAAATGCAGGCATAGCTCCGGAGGATATTGATTTGATTGTCGCTGCGACAATCAGCTCGGATACCCTTTGTCCCACAGTTGCAGGAAGCGTGCAAAAGGCGCTTGGCGCTCACTGTCCTGCATTTGACATAAGCTCAGCCTGCAGCGGCTTTATGTTTGCCCTTGATACGGCTGTTTCATTTTTGCAGCGCGAGGGATATGAAAATATCCTTGTTATCGGCTCAGAAAGACTCTGCAAGCTTGTTGACTGGACAGACAGGAGCACCTGTGTTATCTTCGGTGACGGTGCAGGCGCCGCAGTTATTACAAAGGGTGATGGCTATCTTGCTTCAAGACTCTGGACAGACGGCGGCAGCGAGGTAATTGAAATTCCTTCTCATGCCGGAAGCTCGCCGTTCTTTAAGGGCGAGGTAAAAAAACCGTTTATATATATGGACGGGCAGGAAACCTTTAAATTTGCAGTAAACAAGATTGTTGAAGACATAAAGTACGCTGCCGAAAAGGCAGGAGTTGCCCTTGATGATATAAAGCATTTTGTGCTTCATCAGGCAAATACAAGAATACTTGATTATGCTGCGCGCAAGCTCAAGGCGCCCAAGGAAAAATTCTTTATGAATATTCAGAAGGTAGGTAACACCTCTGCTGCAAGTGTTCCTATTGCTTTGGCTCAGCTCAATGAGTCCGGTGCGCTCAAGCGCGGTGATTTAGTTGTTATGTCTGCATTCGGCGGAGGCTTATCAAGTGGCGTCTGCCTTATCAGATGGTAATATAAAACAAAAAATAATTATTTTGGAGGTAAATTATCATGACATTTGAAAAGGTACAGAATTTATTGGCAGAGCATCTTGAAATCGATGCAAGCGAAATCACAGAGGAAACAACCTTTGAGGACCTTGGTATTGATTCTCTCGACACTGTTGAAATCATGATGGAAATGGAAGATGAGTTTGAAATCGAAATCAAGCCTGCAGAGGTTGGTAAATCCGTAAAAGAGCTCGTTGCTTACATTGACGAAAAAATTGCTTAATCGGAATAAGAGCCGATACTGAGAAAGGTTGTGGAATAAATGATTTGCACACCAATATGTGAAATGCTCGGCATCAGATACCCCCTTTTTCAAGGGGGTATGGCTCATATCTCCGATGCTAAGCTTGCATCGGCGGTATCCAATGCCGGCGGACTGGGTATAATCACAGCGGCAAGCGGTGATGTTGCCTGGGTTGAAGAACAGATTGATATGGCGAGAAGCCTTACAGATAAACCCTTTGGCGTTAATGTTATGCTGATGGGAAGAAATATTGAAGAGATTGCCGCTCTCCTTGCACGCAAGAGGGTAGCGGTTGTAACCACTGGAGCAGGTACTCCTGAAAGATTTATGCCTATGTGGAAGGATGCCGGTATAAAGGTTATACCCGTTGTTCCCTCTACATCCATTGCAAAGCTTGTTGCCCGCAGCGGAGCAGATGCAGTAATTGCCGAGGGAGGCGAATCCGGAGGTCATGTGGGCGATATGACCACTATGGCTCTTGTGCCCCAGGTTGTGGATGCAGTTGATATCCCTGTTATTGCAGCAGGCGGCATAGCCGACGGCAGGGGAGTTGCTGCAGCATTTATGCTCGGCGCTCAGGGCGTTCAGATAGGCACAAGATTTCTCACTGCCCTTGAGTGCTCCATAAGCCCTGTATATAAGGCAAAGGTGCTCAAGGCAAACGATACTTCTACAATTGTTACAGGTCGCCGTCTCGGTCATCCTGTAAGAAGCATAAAATCACCCTTCTCAAGAGCCTATGCAAAAGCAGAGTATACAGATATATCCGACGATGACCTTGAGAATATGGCTGTTGGCAGTCTGCCGGCGGCGGTATACAGCGGTGATGAAAAGAAGGGCAGTTTCCTTGCCGGACAGATATCCGGTATGGTAAACAGAGAGCAGAGTGCCGAAGAAATTATAAAAGAAATGTTTGAAGAAACTGAAAATATATTAAACGGAGCAAAAAAATGGGTAAAATAGCATTTGTTTTTTCCGGTCAGGGTGCGCAGTACAGCGGTATGGGTAAGACTCTGTATGAAAAAGGCGGCTCTGCCGAAAAATTGTATAATGAAGCCGAGGAAATACGCCCCGGCACTATGAATCAGTCATTTGCAGGTACAGATGAAGAGCTTAAGCTTACTGTAAATACTCAGCCTTGCCTTTATCTTGTAGACCTTTGCGCCGCACTTTCACTCAATGACAACGGCATATATGCAGACGGTGTGGCAGGTTTTTCTCTCGGTGAGATTGCAGCCTTGGCATATGCCGGTGCATATAGCCACAGTGACGGCTTTAAAATCGTTACAAGCAGAGGCAAATTCATGTCCGATGCTTCTGTTGGCTACGAAGCAGGTATGGCGGCTGTGCTCAAGCTTGATGCGACAACTGTAACCGAGCTTGCAGAGGGGTTTGAAAATCTCTATGCAGTAAACTATAACTGCCCCGGACAGACTGTTGTTTCCGGAACTAAAGAGGCAGTGGATGCTTTTGTGGAAAAGGCAAAGGAAGCAGGCGGCAGAGCTGTGCCTTTAGCTGTTAGCGGTGCATTCCATTCACCCTTCATGTCTGAGGCTTCTGATAAATTCTCAGCTGAGCTTGGCAGTTATAATATTACAAAGCCTGAGCTTCCCGTGTATGCAAATCTTACTGCAAAGCCCTATGGTGATGATGTGATTGACACCTTAGCAAAGCAGATGAAGAGCCCTGTAAAATGGCAGGAGACCATCGAAAATATGATTGCTGATGGCTATACCGATTTTATCGAGGTGGGAGCCGGAAAGACTCTCAGCGGTCTTATAAAGAAGATATCCAAGGAAGTGAATGTATACTCGGTTGAGGATGCGGCTTCACTTGAACAAACTGTACAGGCGGTGAAGAATAATGCTTAGCGGAAAAACAGCTGTAATAACCGGCGCATCCCGCGGAATAGGTGCTGCAATAGCACAGAAATTTGCTTCTTTGGGTGCCAATGTCGCTATAATTTATAACGGTAGCGAAGCCGGAGCACGCACCGTGCTGGAATCAATCGGTGATAAAGTAAAATGTAATATATATCAGTGTAATGTTGCCGACAGTCAGCAGTGTAAGGACACCGTAGCTAAAATCATTGAGGACATGGGAGCAATTGATATCCTTGTCAACAATGCAGGTATCACAAGAGATAATCTGCTGGTAACCATGGACGAAGAGGATTTTGATGCAGTTATCAACACAAATCTCAAGGGCTGCTACAACATGATAAAAGCCTGCGGACGTAATTTTATCCGCAAAAAGCAGGGCAGGATAATCAATATCTCCTCGGTTTCCGCTATTATGGGACTGGCAGGACAGGTGAATTATTCCTCCTCGAAGGCTGGTGTAATTGCCCTTACAAAGGTTGTTGCCCGTGAGTTCGGCGGCAAAAATGTGTGTTGCAATGCCATAGCACCCGGCTTTATCACAACAGATATGACAAAAGACCTTGGCTCTGAGGAGGAATTTTTGAAGAGTATTCCCCTCAAGCGTCTCGGAAATCCTGAGGATGTAGCAAATCTTGCTGCTTTCTTAGCAAGCGATTTGTCCGGCTATATAACCGGCGAGGTTATCCGCATAGACGGCGGTCTGGCAATGTAATCTTGGTCTGAATGAATTCAGACAGATAATAGATAGAGATAATAGAGAATAGAAAAGAGAATAGGTTCAAAATGCTTTGTAATTTGAATTTAACTCATATTGTTCTATAGCATGAATGCTGTGAAAGGATTGGATTAAAATTATGAGAAGAGTAGTAATAACAGGTGTTGGCGCTATTACTCCCGTTGGCTGTGATGTGCCTGCCTTCTGGGAAAGTCTCAAAAACGGCAAAAACGGAATTGATTTTATTTCAAAATTTGATACAACAGATTATAAAGCCAAGCTTGCCGCTGAGGTAAAGGACTTTGACCCCACACTTTATATGGAAAAAGCGGAAGTGAGACGTACAGACAGATTTGTACAGTTTGCTATTGCTGCAGCCACCCAGGCTGTTAATGACAGTGACATAATGGAAAATATCGACTCTGAGCGCTTCGGTGTCTATTTCGGTAGCGGTATAGGCGGCTTTGAGACCTTTGTTACAGAGCACAACAGCCTTCTTAACAGAGGTCCCGGTAGAGTTTCGCCCCTTTTCATCCCCAAGATGATTGCAAATATCGGTGCAGGTAACATTGCTATTAAGTTTAATGCAAAGGGTCCCTGCATCTCAGTTTCAACAGCCTGTGCAACTGGCACATCCTCAATAGGTGAGGCATACAGAGCTATAAAGCATGGCTATGCCGATGCTATAATCGCCGGTGGTGTTGAAGCAAGCATTGCACCTCTTGCAATAGCAGGCTTTACAAACTGCATGGCGCTTTCCGAGAGTGAGGATAAGGACGCGGCTTCCGTGCCCTTTGACAAGAGAAGAAGCGGATTTATCATGGGCGAGGGCGCAGGTGCGCTTATTGTTGAAGAATATGAGCACGCTGTAAAGCGCGGAGCTAAGATTTATGCAGAGGTAAGCGGCTACGGCAGCACCTGTGATGCATATCACGTTACAGCTCCTGATACCTCGGCTCATTCTTCTGCAAGAGCTATTGCCGACTGCCTTAAGGAAACTGGCATAACTCCCGATGCAAGCAGAATTTATATCAATGCTCACGGCACAAGCACACCCATGAATGACAAGACAGAAACCGCAGCTATAAAGAATGTGTTCGGCGAGGACGCATATAATGTTAATATCAGCTCTACAAAATCTATGACAGGTCATCTTTTGGGTGCTGCAGGTGCTGTAGAGGCAATTGCGGCAATATTTGCCCTCAGAGAAGGTATTGTACCTCCAACAATCGGCTACAAGGAGCCCGATGAGGAATGTGACCTTAACTATACACCAAATGTTGCCAAAGAAACCGAGCTCGACCTTTCTATGTCTGTATCATTGGGTTTTGGCGGACACAATGCATGTATCGGCTTTAAAAAGCTTGATTGATTGACCGGAGGCATTATGAATAGAGAAGAGATAAAGAATATACTGCCTCACAGAGACGATATGCTCTTGCTGGATGAGGTTGTGCTGATAGATAATATCGCTCACGGAAAGAAAAAAATAACCGGAGAGGAATTTTTTCTCAATGGTCATTTTCCCGGCAATCCTGTTGTTCCCGGTGTGATATTGTGCGAGATACTTGCCCAGTCTGTATGTGTATGCATGGGTGAATCACTCGGTGGCAACCAGCTTCCATTTTTTACCGGTCTTGATAAGGTAAAATTCAGAAACCCGGTGGTTCCCGGCGATGTTTTTGAAACAGAGTGCGAGATAACCAAGGTAAGAGAACCATTTTATTTTGCAAAGGGCAAGGGCTATGTTAACGGCAAGCTCTGCGTCAGTGCAGAATTTTCTTTTGCTATAACTAGGCGCACGGAAGTCTGACCCCGCATGGTTTTAAGAGGACAATTTTGGTCAATCCGGCATAAAATCTCTTGAAAATACGAAAGTATTCCCTGCGAGATTTTACTTGCCTTGACGCAAAATTGGCTATCTTAAAACTCTTCGACCTTAAATACATAAAATTTGATGCAATTTTTATGCGGAGATTGAGGCAAGGCTGACACCTAGCGAGGACGACAAATAAAAAGTGTGCAATTTTAATAATTTAAGGCATACGTGGTTCGACTCCCGTGTGCCTACTAAAGTAATTTTCGGAGGTGTATTCCGTGGATTTTAAAAAAATATTCAGTTTTATAAAAAAAGATAACAGCGCCGAGAAAATAACCTGCAAAAAATGCGGCGCTGAGCATACGGTTGCCCAGCTCAGAGAAAAGCTGTATATCTGCCCGGACTGCGGCGTGTATATGCGTATAGGAGCTCTCGACCGTATTGCTCTTACGGTCGATGAAGGCAGCTTTGCCGAGCTTGATGCAGATATGAAGAGCACAAACATAATCGGCTTTCCCGAGTATGAAGATAAGCTCTCCAAGGCAGAAGCAGCAAGCAAGCTCAATGAGGCTGTAGTATGCGGTACTGCGGCTATATCCGGAAACAAATGCTGCATATTTGTAATGGACTCAAACTTTATGATGGGCAGCATGGGAACCGTTGTTGGTGAAAAAATCACAAGACTTTTTGAAAAGGCAACAAAAGAAAATCTCCCCGTGGTTGGCTTTACAACCTCCGGCGGTGCACGTATGCAGGAGGGTATACTTTCCCTTATGCAGATGGCAAAGGTTAGCGGCGCAGTGCGTTATCACAGCGACAGCGGCAACCTTTACATAACAGTTCTTACCGACCCAACAACAGGCGGTGTTACAGCAAGTTTTGCAATGTTGGGCGATATTATCATTGCCGAGCCCAAGGCGCTTATAGGCTTTGCCGGTCAGCGTGTAATAGAACAGACCACCGGTCAGAAGCTCCCTGCTGGCTTCCAACGTGCGGAATTCCAGCTCGAACACGGCTTTGTAGATATGGTTGAGAAGCGTGAAACTCTCAGAGCTACCATTGGTAATCTGCTGAGTATACACAGTAAATGATTAGGCAGGTGAATAATATGAATGAGATAAAAGCATATCAGAGAGTAATGAACTCCCGTAACGGCAAGAGAAATATGGGAGGTTATTATATCAGACATATTATAGACAATTTTGTTGAACTTCACGGTGACAGAGGCTACGGCGATGACCCTGCAATCCTGGGCGGTGTAGGTCTTTTAAACGGAATGCCTGTTACAGTTATTGCCATGGACAGAGGTGATACCATTGAGGAAAGAATGAAGAGACATTTCGGGTGTCCCACACCCGAGGGCTACCGTAAGGCGCTCAGACTCATGAAGCAGGCAGAAAAGTTCGGCAGACCCATAATCACCTTTATAGGCAGCTCCGGTGCTTATCCCGGCATTGAGGCTGAAGAGAGAGGTCAGGGCGAGGCTATAGCAAGAAACCTCTTTGAGATGATGGGAATAAAGGTTCCTATTGTTTCAATCCTCGTGGGCGAGGGCGGCAGCGGCGGTGCACTGGCACTTGGTGTTTCCGATACTGTTTTAATGTTTGAAAACTCTATTTACTCGGTTATTTCTCCCGAGGGTTGCGCAAGCATCCTCTGGAAGGATTCCACAAAGGCTCCTGAGGCTGCAGAGGTTCTCAAGCTTACCGCATATGACCTCAAAGAGCTGGATGTTATCGAAAAGATAATCGACGAAGGCACAAAATCAGAGGATGAAATTTCCTCCGAGCTCAAGTCCTTCCTTGTATCCGAGCTTGAAGCAAAGAAAAAGCTTTCCAGCGAAAAGCTTCTTGCAGAAAGATATAATAAATTCAGAAAAATCGGTGCCTGATAATTTGGTTTTAAAAGCTCTGTCAAAGCAGTTGTGTGCTGCCGAGACAGAGCTTTTCTAATTATTTGAATTTAAAGAGTACCATAAAACAAAGAAAAAATTAAGAATTAATGTAATATTAACTCAAATGAGCTGACAAATATATTTTTATGTGATATCATAAAGATAAAAACTGTTACAATTACATTTTTTGGAGAGAGGTAAGTATGTTTTATATTGATAATTTTATCTGTTATTGACTTTATCCTGCGTAAATGGTATAATTCTAATCGGTGATTGTATGAAAAATAAAACAAGAGATATGATAGAATGCAGCTTGTTTACTGCGCTGCTTTGTATATTTTGCCCTCTGGCGGTTCCTGTAGGTACCGTTCCTGTTACTCTTGCGGTGTTTGCGGTTCTGCTTGCTGCAGTTGTTCTCGGCAGTAAAAAGGCGGCAGTTGCGGTTGGCGTGTACATATTGCTGGGCTTGGTGGGACTTCCTGTGTTTTCCTACGGAAAATCAGGCTTTCCTGTTATATTCGGTCCGACAGGCGGATATTTGTGGTCATATTTTTTAATGGCTCTTATTGCCGGATTTTTTTCTGTTGGGAGCAGAGCAAAGCATAAATTTGCATTTTCTCTCATAGGATGCTTTCTCGCAGTGGATGTGTGCTATTTATGCGGGACCGTACAGTTTGTATTGCTTACACATACCGGTGTTTACGAGGCATTGGCTGTCTGCGTGTTGCCTTTTATCGTTGTGGATATTATCAAGTGCTTTTGTGCAGTATTGCTCGGTCTGAAAATACGAAAAAAATTGCCTTACAGAAGTTGACATAATCACAAAAAAGGTATATAATATAGTTTTAAAGGGGGAATTCAAATACATTATATGGTTTGGATTCTTTTGCTTTATGGTAAAGACTGTTATCTGATTTTGGTTTTTTAATTTTTAGTTTATATATTTAGGAGATGTGAAAAATGAAAAAGCAGTTTAAGACAGAATCAAAGAAAATGCTGGATATGATGATTAATTCGGTATATACTCATAAGGAGATTTTTCTCCGTGAGCTTATATCCAATGCCAGCGACGCCATCGACAAGAGATATTTCAGGTCTCTTACCGACGCAGCATTAGCTCCCGAGGGTGGCTACAGTATCAGGATTGATGTTGACAAAGATGCAAAAACTCTCACTATCACCGACAACGGTTGCGGTATGACTGCTGATGAGCTTGAAAACAACCTCGGTACCATTGCCAAGAGCGGTTCAGGTGAATTTAAGACCGCAAACAACGAGGGTGAAGGCACCGACAAAATAGACATTATCGGTCAGTTCGGTGTAGGATTTTACTCTGCGTTTATGGTGTGCGACAAAATTGAGGTATACAGCCGTGCAGTGGGAGAGACCTATGCAAATAAGTGGGAATCATCAGGTGCAGACGGCTTTACCGTAACTCCCTGTGACTATGAGGAAACCGGCTCCAAAATGGTTCTTTATATCAAGGAGGATACCGAAAATGACAAATACAGTGAATATCTTGATACATACAAAATCAAGAGTCTGATTAAGAAATACTCTGACTATATCCGCTATCCCATCATGATGGATGTGGAAAAGCAGCGCAGGATTGACGAGGAAAATGCTGACGAAAATGCGGAACCAAAGTATGAAAAATATATCGAAACAGAAACCCTCAACAGTATGGTTCCTCTCTGGCACAGAAGCCCATCCGATATAACTGCTGAGGAATACAACAGCTTCTATCAGGACAAATTCTATGACTTTACTGAGCCTGCAAAGGTAATTCACTTTAAGGCAGAGGGTACCGTATCCTTTGAAGCACTTCTGTATATCCCCAAAAAAGCTCCGATGAACTACTACAACAAGAGCTTTGAAAAGGGTCTGCAGCTCTATTCAAGCGGAGTTATGATTACCGAAAAATGCGAGTCCCTGCTGCCGGACCACTTCAGCTTTGTAAGAGGTCTGGTTGACAGCCCCGACCTTAAGCTGAATATTTCCAGAGAAACCCTGCAGTATGACCACCAGCTCAAGGTTATTGCAAAGAATATCGAAAAGAAAATCAAAACGGAGCTAAAAAAACTCCTTGAACAGGACAGAGATACCTATGAAGAATTTTTCAAGGAGTTTGGTCTCCAGCTTAAATACGGCATATACACATCATACGGTATGAATAAGGATGTGCTCGAAGACCTGCTTCTGTACAAATCCTCAAGAGAAAAGAAATATGTAACTCTCAAGGAATATACAACCCTCATGAGCGAAGAGCAGAAGAATATTTACTATGCCTGTGCCGAGTCTGTTGATGCTGCTGATATGCTTCCTCAGACAGACGCCGTAAAAGGTAAGGGCTATGAGGTGCTTTATTTCACAGAAGAGGTGGACGAGTTTACAATTTCCATGCTTCGTGAATATGACGGAAAGCAGTTTATGAATGTATGTGCGGAAAATCTTGATATCCTCACCGAGGACGAAAAGAATGCCATAAACGAAATTAACGAAAAATCAAAGGATATGCTTGACAGCATGAAGGAAGCAATAGGCGAGGGTGTAACCTCTGTTAAATTTACAAGCACGCTCAATGAGCATCCTGTGTGCCTTTCCAGTGAGGGCGGCATTTCCACAGAAATGGAAAAGGTTCTCAGCAAGATGCCCGGAGCAGACTCTGAGTTCAAGCCCAAGGCTGAGATTGTTCTTGAAATAAACTCCAATCATCCTATTGCCGACAAACTCAGAAGCCTATATGAGTCCGACAAGGACAAGCTTGCCGATTACGCACAGATTCTCTATGCTCAGGCAAGGCTCATCAGCGGTCTTTCCATTGCAAACCCCACGGAGCTCAGCAACAAAATCTGTAGCATAATGCTGTAACATACTGAAATAAAAAAACAAGGAGGGAGAATAATGCATTTTTCAAAGGGTATATTCAGCAGACTATTTATAGTAGGCTTTTCCATAGTTGCTCAGTTTGCTTTGTTTATGATGGTAATATCCCGTCTTAACGAATTTCACATAGCTTTTAATATAACTATGCATATTATCAGCTTTGCTGTCATAGTTTCTATAATAAATAGAGACATGATTACCGAAGCAAAGATACCCTGGATAATCATTACTCTCCTTGTACCTCTGTTTGGCACGGTTTTGTACCTGTGTCTGTCAGAATACAAGCTTTCCCGAAAGCAGAAAAAGCAGCATCAGTTAGTAATTGAGCGGATTGAAAAGCATTTTTCCTCTGATAAACGCACACATTTTAAACTGATGGAAATTGCAGGAAAATATAAGGGACAGTGCAGATACATTCTCAAGAATACAAGACAGTTTGCATATGAAAACACTGACACCGAGTTTTACCCCGACGGTGAATCCTTCTGGAACAGCCTTAAGGAAGAGCTGTCCAAGGCAAAAAAATATATTTTCATGGAGTATTTTATCATTGAGGACGGCATAATGTGGAACAGTATCTTTGAAATCCTCAAGGAAAAAGCCGCATCCGGTGTTGAGGTTCGCCTTATGTACGATGACCTTGGCTCGGTGAATACTCTTGAATGGGATTTTGACCGTCAGATGCGCCGCAACGGCATTATCTGTGTTAAGTTCAATCCCTTTAAGCCTGTTATATCCGAGCGTCACAACAACCGAGACCATCGCAAGATAACCGTTGTAGACGGTGATGTTGCCTTTGTTGGCGGTCTTAACCTTGCCGATGAATATATCAATGCAAAGCAGCGCTTCGGTTATTGGAAGGACACTGCGATCCGTCTCAGGGGAAATGCAGTAAAGAGCCTTGCAGCTCTGTTTTTGCAGAATTATGACGACCAGACAGGTATTGTTGAGAACTATGCAAGCTATCTAAGCAAGGATTATGCGCCGAATCCAGGGGCAAAGGGGATAATTCAGCCCTACGGGGACGGTCCCCGACCGGCTTACGGCGACTATGTGGCTGCAAATATATTTCTTAATATGATAAATCAGTCAGAGAGGTATATCTGGATTACTACACCGTATCTGATTATAGACAGCAAGCTGCAGAATGCTCTTTGTACTGCCGCCATGCGCGGGGTTGATGTGCGTATAATCACACCGCATATACCTGACAAAAAGGCTATTTTTGCCATGACACGCTCATATTATCACCGCCTGCAGGCAGGGGGAGTTAAGATATACGAATACACTCCTGGCTTTATGCACGCCAAGCAGGTAATATGCGATGATGAAGCGGCCATTGTGGGCACAATTAATCTTGATTACCGCAGCCTTATTCATCATTATGAATGCGGTGTGTTTATGGTAGGAACAAAGTGTATATCGGATATAAAACAGGATTTTATCAATCTGTTCAGCTGCTCGCAGAATATGCTTGGCTTTTCTCAGAAAAGGCTTGTTACTCTGCTTTGCCGTCTCGGCACAGCATTTACACCTTTGCTTTAGTGAGGATTTTGCTATGCAATATTATATGTTTAACAAACCCGGCGGCTGTATAACTGCCCGACGTGATGATACACACAAAACCATCATGGACTATTTCCCGGAAAATATGCGCAATGTGCTCCATCCCCTTGGCAGACTCGACCTGGATACTGAGGGGTTGCTTATTGTTACTGATGACGGTCAGCTTGATATGCAGATAATGCAGCCCCACAACCATGTGCCCAAGAAATATTATTTTTGGGCGATAGGCAGCATTGATGCAGAAAAGATGCAGCGCCTTGAAGCCGGTGTGATGCTTACAGGGCAGACAGAGCCCACCAAGCCTGCTGAAATCCGCTGTATATCCTCAGGAAAAATGAAGGATATTGTACATCTCATTCCCGGAAAATACCGTGAGAAAATGCGCAAAAACCCCGAAATCCCTGTGTTTGAGGCATATCTCTCCATTACTGAGGGGCGCAAGCACCAGGTTAAGCGCATGATTCGTTCTGTTGGCTGCTGTGTGGTATATCTTAAAAGAGTTTCAATTGGCTCTCTTGAACTTGACGAAAGCCTTTTGCCCGGTGAATACCGTGAGCTCAGTGCAGACGAGCTTGAGCTTTTAATGAATAAATAATTTTTAGGAAGTGTAATTATGTTTAATGAATTGACTGCCGAAGATATAAAGAAAATGGAAGAAGAAATCGAATACCGCACCGTTACCTTGAGATATGAGCTCCTTGAAGAGGTAAAGCGAACCAGAGCCTTTGGCGACCTGAGCGAAAATTTTGAATACAAGATGGCAAAACAGCAGAAAAACAAAAATGAAAGCCGCATACGATATCTGAAAAATATGATTCGCACCGCCAAGGTGATAGAAGCCTCCTCCGGAGAGGATGAGGTAGGTATTTTTGATAAGGTAACCCTCTTTATGGAGGATGACAACGAAAGGGAAGAATACACCCTTGTAACCAACATCCGCGTAAATGTGCTGGAAGGGCTTATATCCACAGAGTCTCCTGTGGGCAGAGCCATCCTCGGTAAACACACTGGAGACAAGGTTGAAATTCAGGTCAATGACGGCTACAGCTATACCGCTGTGATTGAAAAAATTGAGAAGGGGACAGATGACGGTTCAATCCCCCTTAAGGAATATTGATTAAAAAGCGAGGTGCCGGCATGAAGATTATCGGCCATGTTCGATCGGATTTTGTAACAAAATTCGGCATTCCCAGGCAGGCGGGGATTATCGAAAGTCTGAAATCAACAATTGTCTTTGAGCCTGAGTTCAGACATCCTGATGCCTTCCGACGTCTTGAAGAGTTTTCTCATATATGGGTTATCTGGGAATTTTCCGAGGCAAAAAAAGCAAATCACTCCCTGACGGTCCGTCCACCACGTCTCGGCGGCAACACAAGGGTAGGAGTTTTTGCCAGCCGCTCTCCCTTTCGTCCTAATTCCATGGGTCTGTCCTGTGTGAGGCTTGACATGGTAGAGTATACCGAGGATATGGGCACTGTGCTCCATATTTCCGGAGCAGATATGATGGATGGTACACCCGTATATGATATAAAGCCCTATTTGCCCTATACCGACTCACATCCTGAGGCAACCGGCGGCTTTACGGACAGACTTTCCGACGGCAAACTTGAAGTTGTCTTTGAGGGTGATTTTTCGTCAGATATTGATGCAGATAGTCGCGAAAATCTCGTTCAGGTACTCCGCCATGACCCCAGACCGTCCTATCAGGACGAGCCCGACAGAATATATGGAATGGATTTTGCGGATTATAATATTAAGTTTACAGTGAATGAGAATATTTTGACTGTTATTGAAATCAGTGATATAAAATCAGAACATAACTGCAAAAGAGCAAAGAAATAGGTAGAATTCTTTGCTCTTTTGCATGTTTTTTATTTTTTGAAATCTATTTCCATCAGCTCGTCAATTTCTTTGACAAGCTGTTTTTGTATGGGTTTATACTTAATGTATCTTTCCGACAAAAGAAGAAAATATTCTCTGTGGGGTCCTTCTCCGCCGCTTTCTAAATATCTATGTGCTTTTTCTATTCTCTCGTCAACAGAGAGGGAATAATCGGAGATAACCATGTGCTCTGCAGCATGTATACCCCTGAGTATGACAGTTTTTTCTCTCCATTCGTCCATATATGCAGGGATAGGCTTGATATCGCCTATGTCATATCCCTGAAAAGCCAAAAAGCATTTTGCCATGTGGTAATGCCCCTCTTCATTGGGGTGAACTCTGTCAGGATTAATTATGGCTTTATACTGAGCTGTTTCGGATATATATTTGTGATAATCGCAGAGCTTATATCCATGGCTTGAAGCATAGCTTCGCACATAATCGGCATATGCGGAAAGCAGGGCATATCCACCCGGCAATGCAGGAGTGTCCGACACCTGATATTCATCATAAGGTGTGGGGTGCAAAGAATAATTTCTACGTTGTTGTCTGTGAGTTTTTTTGTAAGCAAATCAAGATTTTTTTTGTAATTTTCAAAATGCTCATTCAGCAGTCTGTAGCGTTCTTCTCCCCGGGGCATAGCGAGAGAATCTCTGCCGGAGTCGTTGATGCCAATCATAATAACCGCATGGGTTGGCTTGCGGCTGATGATATCCTCGTCAAAAATTTGAAGAAGAGTATAAATACCGCCGCCGGATACACCGCAGTTGTAAAAATTCACATTGCGCTCCTTTAAATTTTCATGGTAGTAGGCTGATATTCGTGAAACAAATTCGTTGTTGTGTGTTATACTGTCGCCGAGAAAGCATACACGCGCATTATCTGGAAATCCGTTCATGTTCTTGTGCTCCTTAGATTTTTTATGTATTATATCACTTTAATCATGAATAGTCATATTTTCTCTTCGGATTTATCTAAACCTATTGACAAAGTAGGAATAATCTGTTATACTAAATCAGAAATTAGAACGCATTTTAGTTTGAGTTAGCCGAAAGATAATAATCCGAACCCGCCTTAAACAGCGTAATTTCGGCATCTTTCGGTTTGTCATCTTCGCAAGGCGTTAGCCTTGCTTCATCTTCCGCACCAAAATCTGCCTGAAATTTCATCTGTTTAAGGTCAGAGAATTTTCAAGGTGAGGAGATTTTTGGTTGCGTAAGGCAAAAACGCAGCGAAAGCGAAAATCCACCCTTGAAAATCGAGGTTCGGATTACTATCTTTCGGCTAAGGAGTGAGAAAACAGTGAATCTATCCCGCGAGAAACAAACAGAGTTAAACCGCAAAACCGTGCTGTATAACACTGCAATGCTGTTTCTGGAAAAAGGCTATAGCTCTACTACGATAAAAGAAATAGCCGCCATATCCGGACTGAGTGTAGGCTCGCTTACCAATCTGTATGGCTGTAAAGAAAATATTATGAGCGTACTTGTGAAATATGTTCTTGAAGCACAATTTGAAAAAACGGAGGATTTACTTCGGGATATACCTCATGACAAAATTCAGATGTATGCGGCAGAAACCACATTGCAGCTTCATTTGGCAGAATCAAGCGAGCATATCAGAGAGCTGTATTCCGTAGCATATTCTCTGCCTCACACAACAGAAATTATTCAGGAAACCATTACGAAAAAGCTGGAGGATATATTTAAGGAGCATCTGCCAAACCTTGAAACAAAGGATTTTTATATGCTTGAAATAGCGTCCGGCGGAATAATGCGTGGATTTATGACAATACCATGTAATATGTGGTTTACAATGGATGAAAAAATAAAAAGCTTTTTAACAACAACCTTACGGGTCTATGAGCTCCCCGGGGAGAAAATAGAGGATGCAATCAAATTTGTATCGCAGTTTGATTTTAAGAAAATTGCAAAAGATACGATTGATAATCTGCTTGAAGAAATTAAGAGTAAAGTATAAGAGGATTTTGAGTAAAGGGGTACACCTTTATGTTGTACTTACATACAATATAAACAAACTCTAACCGCTATTATAAATTGAAAGGATGAACAATTATGAAATCAAAAAAACTTTTAACAATGGCATTATCTCTTACTTTGGTATCAACCATGCCGATATCCGGCATTATGGCTTCGTCAGCAGAAAATACGGATAAACCGATTTTTGACGATAAGGTTATAGTAAGCGGAATCGAAGTAACTGCTGAAAATCAAGGTGATGTTTTAGGCGACGGCGGCAGTGTAAAATATGATCACATTATCGATACACTTACACTCACAGACGCTACCATCATCAACGAAAAAGGTCACGGCATTTATGCTTACGGTATAAATCTTACGATTGAGGGTATAGACACCGAAGCGGAAGGCAACAATTCCATATCGGGAAAATCAACCGTCACAAGCGGCATTGATGAAGAAGGCGATGAATATACCGAAACACATCCCGGCTGCGGTATAATGGTCGAGGGCGACGGATACGGAGAAAACGGCGGTATCACAATCAACGGAACTCTCGGTAACATCAGCGGTGACAACGGCAGCGGTATCTCAGCCTATGAAAATATAGATATATCCGGTAAGGTTGGAGATATCACCTGTCCGGTCGGTTTTGACAGCGGTATTAAAAGTGATTTCGGCTGCGTGATTATAGAAAATGACGCCGTGATTGGTGATATAATATCAGAAGGCTTTGCCGGTATTGAAGCAGGCGAAGATATCATTATAAGCGGCACTACAGGCAAAATCCACGGTGGCGGTTATGCAGGGCTTCACACCTCATCCGGCGATATATTTGTCACCGGTACTGTAGAAAGCATATCCGGCGAAGCAAGCGGTATAGAGGCCTATACCGGTACAACCTGGGACGAAGACGGCAACGAAATCAAGCTTGGCGGCAGTGTAAAAATCGGCGGAGATACCGGCGAAATTTACGGAAATGTAACAGGTATTACTGCGGATGCCAATCTGAATTTTGGCGGCAATGCAAAAATATCTGTGACGGGTACGGATGAAAATTCAGCGCGTGCAATCTCCGTAGGTGCTGAAATTATACTTTCTGATGACTGCGAAATCACCCTGCCGGCTGAATACAAAATCGCTTCAGTTCTCGCATATACCTACGAGGACGAAAGCGGTAAGGTAGACGTATTTCATAACACAATCTGCGATAAAGACGGAAATCCCGCACAAGTGGTTGAATGCAGTGCTAATGTTAATACCTTTGAAGATGTGAAGGCCTCTGACTGGTATTTTGACGATGTTGAATATTCAGTGGCAAACGGTTTGTTTAACGGCACATCAGATACAACCTTTTCACCAAGTGCACCTTTAACAAGAGCAATGCTCGTTACGGTTCTCTATCGTGCAGAGGGTGAGCCGAGGGTTTCGGGAATAACGAGCTTTTCCGATTTGGAAGAAGGTCAATACTACCTTGATGCGGTTTGCTGGGCACAGATTAACGTAATAGCAAATGGCATTACAGAAACAGAGTTTGCGCCAAACCAAAACATCACAAGAGAGCAGATTGCAGCAATTATGTTCAGATATGCTCAGTACAAAGGTATTGCACCTACAGGTGAGTGGGCAATCAGCCTTGATTATGCCGACCTGGGTGATATATCCGACTATGCAGTGGAAGCGGTAATGTACTGCAAACTGAATAATATTATGACAGGCAGAGAAAACAATAATTTTGCACCGAAGGACAATGTTACAAGGGCAGAAGCTGCGGCTATACTTCACAGATTTATAGAGAATAACAAGTAACTGAAAGGATTAAGATATGAAACTCAAAAAAATAACCACAACACTTCTTGCTGTAGCCGTATTGATTCAGTCAACAATGCCATCGGTGCTTGCACAGGAGGCAAATGCAGCAACTCGCGGTGAGGTGGTTCAAATGCTTCTCAATGCGGTTGATGACTATAATCCCACGGTGCAGAAGACAGATATAATTAAAGGCTACGAGGACGGTCAGCTTCACGAAGAACGTGCAGTTACCCGTGCTGAAGCTCTTGTTATGCTGAAAAGAGCCTTCGGTGAGCTTCCTGCTCCGACAGGTCATAACGCAAGAGTTGCGCTCGTGGCAGATGATTTTACAGACATTCCTGCCTGGGCAGCAGACGAGCTTGAAAATGTATTTGATGCGGGAATTGTTGCGGGAACAGGAGCGGATATATTTTCTCCCGATGATCTTGTTACCCGTGAGCAGATGGATTTGTTTATAAAGCGCGTGTATGCTTTGTACGGAACTAATCCAAAGGACGATTTTTATGCCGCAGTTAATAAAGAAGCTCTTGACTCCCTCACATTGCTGCCGGGCAGAACAAGAGCAGGCACACTTAACGATTTATCAGAGAAGTCAACAAATTAGGTATTGGAGATAATCGAGGAAATCACCTCATCAAGCTGGGAAAAAGGCACAAGGGAGTATAAAATTGCAGCACTTTATAATTCTGTTCTGGATAAAGAAAACAGAAATAAACAAGGTACAGAACCTATAAAGAAGTATCTTGAGCTTATAGAAGCTGCCGAAAATATTGATGATTTAATCAGTGCTCATAACACCATATTCAAAGATACTTGTCTTTCTGTTTTCTTTGAATTTAATCTTACTGTTGATATAAAGAACAGCACAGAGTATATGCTTTATTTTGAAACAATATCTCCACTGCTGCAAAAGGAATTTTATATTGAGGACAGTTCTAAAAGGGAAATGTATCTTACATATCTTTCTACCATGTTAGAGCTTGGCGGAGAAACAAAGGATAAGGCAGCTGTTATGGCACAGCAGTACATTGACACGGAAAAAGTACTTGCCGGAAAAATGCTTGATGTTGCAGACCAGAATAATGTTGATATAATCTACAATGTTTTTTCATTTCAGGAACTTAAGGAAATGTTCGCCGGAGTGAACATTGATTCGGTATTTGAAGCATCGGGATTGAAACAAACCGATAAAATTCTCATAACCGATGTCGAAAAAACAAAGGCATTAGCCGGATTGCTGAAAAATGAAAACATTGACGCACTGAAAACACATGCAAAATTTAATCTTCTTTCGGGTTGGGGTGCATCTTTAAATCAGGAATTTTCCGATACGATAGATAAATTCAATCAGGATTATTTCGGTATCTCCGGCTCCTATTCCGATGAAGAAAAGGCAACAAGGAATGTGCGCAATCTGCTGGCAGATTATATCGGCGAAATATATGTTGAAAAGCATTTCTCTGAGCAGGCAAAAACAGATGTAGAGAAAATGGTTGATGATATTATTACAGTGTATAGAAACAGATTGCAAAACAACGACTGGATGAGGGATGAAACAAAAGAAAAACATAATCACCGAAGGTAGCATCGACAGAGAAAGTGTCAAGTCAATGTTAATAGAACTTTCAAAAGTAATATCTGAAAATGATGCAGAAGAAAGGGATAAATAGTGTTTCAAAAACCATTTGAATACTATTAAAATTATGATTTAAGTATATACAAAATGCAAAAACAAGTCGGTTTTAAATGAAACAACCTGTTTTTTGCATTTTGTATGTTAATTTTTTGCAATTTGCGTGCAATGCTACAGTTATAGAGAGTGTGCTATTTATGAGCTGAACATCAAAAAAGAAAATTAATATGCTGCGTTTTCGCAGAAAAATGTATATCGAATTTTTTTGACATCATTTTATAGCATTTTTTAACATCGTTTAGCATCGTTTGACAGCACGTTTAAAATACGAAAAAGCCTTGAAATTACTGGATTTGAAGTAATTTCAAGGCTTTTTCGTTTTGGCGGAGACGGAGGGATTTGAACCCTCGTGCCGCTCATCACGGCAACACGATTTCCAATCGTGCTCGTTATGACCACTTCGATACGTCTCCATATATTCTTTTTTTCAAGCGACTATGATATTATATCAGTAAATCCGAAATAAGTCAAGAGTTTTTTTTGAAAAAAATTAATTTTTTGTCGGGAGCGATATTTCCAGTAATTACATTTGAATTATGTAAACCTGCGTGTTACAATTATATAGTGCCGTAATGCGGCAAATATATAGGGGAGGTTTTTAAAAATGAACTTCAAAAAATCATCTAAGCTTAAAAAGCTTTTGATAACTTCACTTATTGCAGTACAGTCTGCATCAATGATATCGAATATTGCTCAAGCTGCCGTGACTCACAAAGTAGTCTCCGGAGACAGCATGTGGAAAATCGCTGTTAAATATGAGGTAGGTCTCAGCGAGATAATAAGCGCAAATCCTCAGATATCAAATCCGGCACTTATATATCCAGGTCAGATAATCACGATACCCACAGTTGATTCCGGTGTTCTCAATTATGAGGCTGAGGTTGTAAGACTTGTTAATGAAATCAGAGTAAAAAACGGACTCAGCAAGCTTACTCATGACTGGGAGCTCAGCCGTGTGGCAAGATATAAATCTCAGGATATGAAGGACAATAATTATTTTTCTCACACAAGCCCCGTTTACGGCTCACCATTTAATATGATGAAAAGCTTCGGTATATCCTACAGAACAGCTGCCGAAAACATTGCCAAGGGTCAAGCTACACCACAGGCTGTAGTAAATGCATGGATGAATTCGTCCGGTCATAGAGCCAATATTCTTAACAGCTCCTTTACAAAAATCGGAGTAGGGTATGTGTCAAGCGGAAGATACTGGACACAGATGTTTATAGGATAAACAAATGAGACTGCAAAAAAAGTCGTTTTGGAGATGTTAAAATTTTTCGTATATTACAACATCCTCCAAGGGTCTGAACTGACTGTGCAGATTGAGAGGCTCTGCATCATCGGCAGGGTGCCCCATAACCAGCAGTGCAACAGGTTCGATATTTTCCGGAATATCAAATTCTCTTGTCATGGCAAAGGGGTCAAAATGCATAACCCATGTGCTGCCTATGCCGATTGATGCCGCTTCCATCATCATATGAGTTGCAACTATGCTTGCGTCTATAATTCCGCTGGCGTGATTGTCGTATTTTCGTGTCCAGCATTCATCCTTGCAGTAACACACAAGCATTGCAGTAGGTGCGCCGAAATGGCATTTTGTACACTTCTTTAATTTTTCAATGCTTTCGTCTGTGTTGATTACAAGTATTCTCTGAGGCTGATAATTGCATCCAGTTGGCGCCAGGTGGGCGGCAGAGAGTATTTTGTCAATTATCTCTTTGTCAAGATGCTCATCCTTGAATTTTCTTACGGAATATCTTTCTTGTGCGAGTTTAAAAAAATCCATAGTATATTACTCCTTATGTTTGATAATGTTATAATATCATAAGTATTTGAAAATGTCTATACGATAATTTCAATGTATTTTTTTGGGATTTTATTACAAAAAATTAATAATCTGTAAATTGAGCACACTGTGTGCTTGACTAAAAGAAGAAAGTGGAGTATAATATCATCAGGATATACTTTTGTCTATCTAAAATTCCATTTACGAAAGGAACAGATTATGGCTAAGATTAAAATTGTAACAGATTCTACATCCGATATACCAAAGAATTTAGCTGAGGAGCTTGGCATTGAGGTGCTTCCGCTTACTCTGACCGCCAACGGTAAGGAATATCGCGACGGTATTGACATCACACCCGAAGAGTTTTACAAAATTCTTGACACAAGCGAAGAGATTCCCGCATCCTCATGTGTTGCTCCGGCTCTTTATACTGAGCTGTACGAAAGAGTATATGAGGAGGGTTATACCGACCTTATACTAACTTCGATTAACTCCAAAGGCTCATCAACCTACCAGGGCTCTGTTATGACCAAGGAGATGTTTTATGAGGACCATCCCGAGGCTGTGGGCAAATTCAATATTCACAATATCGACTCCCAGACCTACAGCATGAGCTATGGCTGGGCTGTGGTTGAAGCTGCACGCAAGGCAAATGAAGGAGCAAGTGTTGAGGATATTATTGCTGGTATTATGGATTGGGTTGAGAATACACGCCCGATGTTTGTACCCATGACCCTCAAATTTGTAAAAAAATCCGGCAGAGTTTCTGCTGCAGCGGCTTTCGTTGGTGATGCTCTCGGCCTTAAGCCTGTTATCACCTTTGAAAATGGCGAGTCAAAGGTTGTATCTAAAATCCGCGGTGAAAAGAAGGTTGTAAAAGAGCTTCTTGGAATGGTAAAAAGCGAGCGTAAGCCCGGCACTCCATATATGATTGTATACGGCAACAACGATGAGCAGTTTTCAAAGCTTCGCGACACCTGCACTGAGGTTCTCGGAGATGCGCCTGAGCTTGAATATCCCGTTGGCTGTGTAATCGGTATAAACACCGGTCCGAATATTGTCGGCATTATTTACCGCAGATAGAATAGATTTAACAAGGTTAAATCTATTTAGCTAAATTCGCTGACGAGAGCTAAAGGTGCTAAAGCACGCTAAATTACTTCGTAGCTAAATTGACCTTCGGTCAGCTAATGGCGAATTTAATTTAGCTATGGAGCGAAGTGAAATAATTTAGCTTTGTGCTTTAGCTCAAAATTCAGCTAAAAAAGTTTGTCTTCTAAATCGTTCTCTTATTCTGATTTTAATTAAAATACATCAGGTCTTTTTCGTAAAAAGGCTTGATGTATTTTTGATATTATTGTATAATTATAAAAACAATTTTTCTTGGAGATGTTATGTAAATGACTTTAGAAGATTTTTTTAAACAGAATACCCGTGTTGCCCTTGGCTTTTCCGGAGGTGTTGATTCATCATACCTTCTTTGGGCTGCATTAAGGTATGCTTTGTCTGTGCAGCCATATTATATAAAAACTCCTTTTCAGCCACAGTTTGAATATGAGGATGCCATGAACTTATGCAAAAAGCTCGGTGCGGAGCTAAAGGTGATTGAGTATGATATCCTATCAGATGTTTCTGTAGCAGAAAACCCTTCTGACAGATGCTATCATTGCAAAAAGGCACTGTTCACTCTGCTTAAAAGCAGAGCGGCAAAGGACGGTTTTGATACCGTGCTGGACGGAACCAATTTTTCTGACGATATATCAGACCGCCCGGGATATGCGGCTCTGAAAGAATTGTCTGTTTGTTCGCCGCTTAGAGAGTGCGGTCTGACAAAAGATAAAATCAGAGAGCTGTCAAAAGAAGCCGGACTTTTTACATGGGATAAGCCTGCATATGCCTGCCTTGCCACTAGAATCCCCACAGGCCGTAAAATAGAGAACGTACTTCTTGAAAAAGTGGAAATCTGTGAAAATTATCTTATGAAATGCGGGTTTTCGGATTTCAGAGTCAGATTATACGGCGGCGGAGCAAGGCTGCAGCTTAAGGAAAGTCAGTTTGCCCTCCTTGCCGAAAAGCGCTTGGAGATTACAGCTTTTATGAAACAGTATTTTGACCCTGTACTTTTGGATTTGGAGGGAAGATGAATGGAACAGAAGGAACTTAAAAATTTACTCTCACAGGTCGCCGAAGGAGTGGTTTCGGTGGATGAAGCCCTTCTTAAATTCAAGACCATGCCCTTTGACGATATCGGCTTTGCCAAGATAGACAACCACAGAGCTGTTCGCCAAGGTATTGCCGAGGTTATCTACGGCTCAGGAAAAACTTCTGCTCAGATTGAAGCAATAGCAAAAACAATGCTTGACAATGGGCAGAAAACCGTTATTATAACAAGACTTGATGCCAAAAAGGCTGAGGATATAAGCAAAAATCTGCCTATTACCTATTACGAAACAGGCAGAATCGGCATTGCCGGCACAATGCCTGATCCTGATACTGACACAAATATTGTTGTAGCAACCGGAGGCACAAGTGATATACCCGTTGCCGAGGAGGCGGCGCTTACTGCCGAGGCTCTGGGAAACAGGGTCATAAGGCTATATGATGTAGGGGTAGCCGGTATACACCGCCTCTTTGCCTATGCTGAGGATATAATGAGCGCCAGAGCGATTATAGCCGTAGCCGGAATGGAGGGAGCTCTTGCAAGCGTTATTGGAGGTATTGCAGACTGCCCGGTAATAGCTGTTCCCACCAGTGTAGGCTACGGCGCATCCTTCGGCGGGATTTCGGCTTTGCTGTCAATGCTCAATTCCTGCGCAGGAGGTATCAGCGTTGTTAATATAGACAACGGCTTTGGAGCAGGCTATCTTGCAAGTATGATAAATCATATATAGCATTTGCTATACTGAGAAAGGAATAACAGCATGAAAACACTGTATTTTGATTGCACCATGGGTGCTGCAGGAGATATGCTTATGGCGGCTCTTCTTGAGCTCAATCCTGAGCCTGACGCATTTATCTCAAAATTAAATTCAATAGGCATACCTCATGTGCATATAGAAAAAGTATTGCTTACAAAATGCGGCATACAGGCAACGGGTATCAACGTTACAATCCACGGTCACGAAGAGGACGAGCACATGCATGACCATCCCCACCGGGGAATGTGTGAAATAAGCCATATTGTACAAGGTCTTAATGTGCCCGAAAAAATCAAGAAGGATATACTCTCGGTATACAATCTGATAGCAGAAGCTGAGAGTACCGTTCACGGCGAGCCTGTCGAGCATATACATTTTCATGAAATCGGCTCAATGGACGCCTTAGCAGATATAGCCGGTGTGTGTATGCTCATTCATGAGCTTGAGCCTGATAAAATCTGCGCTTCACCAATTCATGTGGGCAGCGGTCAAGTTAAATGTGCACACGGCATTCTTCCCGTACCCGCACCTGCAACTGCGCATATTCTAAAGGGTGTGCCGACCTTTGGCGGAGCGGTACAGGGAGAGCTTTGTACCCCCACAGGAGCGGCACTGTTGAAATATTTTGTACATGAGTTTGTAAAAGAAAATTCCATGACTGTGCAGAGTATAGGCTGTGGCACGGGAAAACGTCATTTTTACAACGAATCCGGAGTTGAGGTGCTTTCTGTAGTAAGGGCAATGGTGGGAGAAAATACTTCATCCGACGAGGTAACCGTTCTCTCCTGCAATATTGACGATATGACAGGGGAACAGCTTGGCTTCGCATGTGAAATTCTCTTGAATAGCGGAGCACTTGAGGCATACACAACCTCTGTGTACACCAAGAAAAACCGCCCTGGAATTCTCCTTACGGTAATATGTGCAAATGAAGACAAATTGCGCCTTGCAGAGCTTATTTTTAAACATACCTCAACCATAGGTATAAGAGAGCAGACTGTAGTCAGATACAAGTTGGAGCGCACTGTCAAAGCCGTAAGCACGGAATACGGACAGGTCAGAGTAAAAAAATCCCGTGGTTTCGGCGTGACAAAAGAAAAAATTGAGTATGAGGATTTGAAGAAAATTGCTGTGGAGCATAATATTTCTGTTTCAGAGGCAAATGAAATAATTCTTAAAGAGATAAGAGGGTAGAGCTGCTATGAAAAAAATAAAGATGATTTTTATAACCACTGTAATATTTGCTTTAAGCATATTTGCTGTATCCGCTGCGGAGGCAGATGTTGTTGTAAGCCTGCAAATAGATAATCCCATAATGGAGGTAAACGGCGGGCAGGCAGAGATTGACCCCGGCAGAGGTACAAGTCCTGTGGTTATAAACAACCGCACTCTTGTGCCAATCAGAGCTATTATTGAAGCATTCGGCGGCAGTGTTACCTGGCAAGACAGCACTCAGACTGTTGTGCTCGCTATGGGCAGTGATACTGTCAGCTTGGTTATAGATAGTGAGGTGGCATATTTCAACTCAGAGCTCCATACCCTTGATGCCGCGCCACAGATTATAAATGAGCGTACAATGCTTCCCATACGCTTTGTGGCGGAAAGCTTCAACCTTGGTGTTGCATGGGACGGCAGCACACAGACCGTTTATGTAATATCAAATACTCTTGATGACAGCGAATACTCCTATATCACAGGTTCTGTTCCCGAATATTCCGGCAAGCCTTATGTGCAGATAAACAATAATATGCCTTTGTTTAAAGATTATGAAATTATAAACGGCTCCTTTGAGTACTACAGCACGCTCGATGAGCTTGGTCGCTGTGATGTGTGTATGGCTTCAGTGGCTGAGGATATTATGCCCACAGAGGAAAGAAGCAGTATCAGTTCAGTAACTCCCACAGGCTGGATTAACAATAGCTATGACTCTGTAGACGGCGGATACCTGTACAACAGATGTCACCTTATAGGCTTTCAACTGACAGGGGAGAATGCCAACGAAAGAAATCTTATTACCGGCACGAGATATCTTAATGTGGATGCAATGCTTCCCTTTGAAAATATGGTTGATGACTATATTGAGCAAACTGGAAACCGTGTTATGTATCGCGTGACTCCTGTATTTGAAAACGAAAATTTAGTTGCGGATGGAGTTCTTATGGAAGCATATTCTGTAGAGGATAACGGCTCTGGCATATCCTTCTGTGTATATTGCTACAATGTACAGCCTGGTATATATATTGACTATGCAACCGGCGCAAATTCAGATATGTATACTGATGTAGCTGTTGTTGAATCTCCTTATGAGACTGCTATACAATCGGGCATTTACCGAACACCTACCGGCAAGAAATATCACCTTGACCCGGATTGCGGCGGCAAAAACAGCTACGAGGTATCTTTGGATGATGCTCTTTCAGCGGGGCTTACTCCATGTAAAAAGTGTGCAAGTTGATTTGTTTATTTATAACAGAACTGTCAGTTACAATCGGCGGTTCTGTTTTTTGCTAAAAAATAAGCCATAGTTAAAAATAACACAAATTATGGTTGAAAACTCAAAAAATGCAGATTGCCCTTTTAACAAGTTATAATCAGCATTGTAAGGATTTTACAATTTTTATACCGGTCAATATTTTACACAAAACATTAGTGGTATTATTAATGTTAAATACACAGAGTTTATGATATATTATTGATATAAATGTTGTGCTCTTTTTTCATAAATATGTGAAAATTGACAAAAGCATTGTTCGGTTTTATGCATGATTTTATTTTGCAAAATCCGTAGATTCCATCTGTAATATATTAATGGAAAGGAATGATTATTATGAAGGTAAATTTTAAAACTGTTTCTTTTGCCTTGTCAGCGGCAATGACCTTGTCAGTGGCAATGCCTGCCTATGCTCTGGAGGTAAGCTACAGCTCTGCCGACAGCGCTCTTTCAGTAAGTGGTTCCAACACTTCTAACGATATTGCTGTTGCTGTTATGCCTTACAGTTACAGTCCGGACAAGCTGACAGTAGGTACGGTAAACAATAATGACAGCATTGTTTTTCAGTATGTTCAGGCTGGAGGCGATTACAGCGAGGAAATTCTCCTTCCTCTCAATCTTCCTGCCGGTAAATACCGCGTCAGCGAGATAATCGGAGGCAAGTCTGCAGATGCAGTATTCTTCAAGCTGTCCGACTCAAAGCTCGCCGATGCTGCCGACGCAATGAACAGAGCTGACAGCCTCTCTGATGCAAAATCTGCTGTAAACACACTTCTTTCAGGCACTGACTCTGCTCTCAAATCAAAAGCAGGAGATATAGCTGAGTACATGTACAATGCAATGCCCGGTTCAGGCTATGATGAGCAGGAATTTTTCGACAGCTTCACTCTTTATGAAGGTATCGTCAGCCTAAAGGAAGGGGATATAACCTTCTCACGCTTTATGGAAGAGTATTCTTCCGTTATCAGTGAGGAATATAATCTTGCTTACGAAAGCCTTACAGACGAGCAGAAGGCTGAGGCAGATAAAATTGCCTTTATTGACGGTGATGATGCTGACAGTATTATAGAAGAAATAATTTTTGTGACCAAGGCTCATACAGTTGGCAATCACGAGGATCTGCAGCTTCTTGTTACCGAACACCTTGAAAATGCAGGAGTGGAGCTTGATGATTTTGATGAGCTCTCCGAGTATGAACAGGCTGAGATTTTTATAGAGCTCTTTACGGATAAGAACAAAATCACCGGCACCGACTATGTTGTAACAAAGCTTGAAAAGCTTATTGAAGATATCCTCGACGATGACAGCGGCTCCTCAGGCGGCGGTTCATCCGGCGGAGGAGGCGGTGGCGGCTCTGCTGGTATATCCGGCGGCGGATACCAGGTTGGCACAGGCACACCAGCACCTGCTCCTACCACAGATGCATTCACTGATACATCAGCCCACTGGGCAAAGGTTGATATTGAGGCTATGTATAAGTTGGGTATAGTAAACGGCACTGGCAACGGCATATTTGAGCCCGACCGCTCTGTTACCAGAGCAGAGTTTGTAAAGATGCTTACGGGTGCCTTGGGCATCGCAGTATCTGCAAAGGACTGTAGCTTTACCGATGTTGCCAATGATGCATGGTACTACAGCTATGTTACCACAGCGGTGGATATGGGCATTGTAAAGGGTGTGTCGGACACTGAGTTTGCACCCGGCGCTTCAATCACCCGTGAGGATGCCGCAACCATGGTTTATCGTGCAGTAAGCAGCAAGCTCTCTAAGCTCTCTGAATATGATTTCCTAGACAGAACTGATATATCCGACTATGCTGCAGAGGGTGTTGAAGCGCTTTCGGGTGCGGAAATCCTCAAAGGAAGCGACGGTTATTTCCGTCCCAAGGCAAATATAACCAGAGCCGAAGCGGCGGCGCTTTTGCTCAGAATATATAACTTGAAATAGGAGGTACGGGATATATGAAAAAACTGCTTAGTATATTCTGCGCGGCTGCTCTTGCAATAACTCCGCTGGGTATTATTGCACAGGATACGGAAAACACACAGATACAGACTGTTGATGCAGGTAGCCTGTCCGTTGCAGAAAAGCTTCTCGGCGCAATAACCGATGAAATTCCTTTCGTCGGAGAAACAGTTACCCGCGGTGAGTTTGTTGATGCAGTTGCAAAGATAATGCTTGTTGATAACGGCGTGACTGCAGAAGTCTTGTACAACGATGTACCGATTGACAATACATATGCTGTGGGAATAACAGCTGCAGCAAAAATGGGTTGGATTTCTCCTGCGGACAAATTCAACCCAACCAACGAAATAGGTATAAACGAAGCAATCAAGATTGTTATATCCGCAGTAAACTATGGTGAAAGGGCCATGTATAACGGCGGCTACCCAAACGGATATATACTCGAAGCAAACCGCCTTGAGCTCCTTGAGGGTGTGGTGAATACAGATACAACCCTTAAGCCCGACCAGGCAAGAGTTATGCTCTACAATATGCTCAGGGTAAACAAGCTTGATGCTGTGTATACCGAGGGTCAAAACGGCTCAAGCACAGTGTATGAATCATCGGATGAACCTATTCTTTCGGTGCTTTATGACATTACTGAAACAGAAGGTATCGTGAATGAGACTCCTTACAATTCCTATTCATACGGCAGCAGTGTATATACAAAGGAAATGTATATATCCATCGACGGCAACAGATATAAATATGCTGACGCGACCTATGACCTTCTTGGAAGAAATGTACGGGCATTTGTAAAGGACAGCGACAATACGGTTGTTGCCATGGAGACAGAGGAAAACAACAATATTTTTACCTGCAGTCTCTATGACCTTAATATGAACGGCACTGCCATTGAGTATTGCTCTGATAATAACAGCAAGGTTAAAAATCTCAAATGGAACGGAGGTATCGCCGTATACAACGGCAGAACCATCAAAAATCTCACAGCCGCATATTTTGACATGGACGGCTACGCAGAGTTTATCGACAATGATGATGACAATGTGTACGAGGTGGTACATATTACCGCATACAGATATGTAACAGTGGGCAATATTGACAGGATAAACCGCCGTATAGGTGATGTGAATTCTGAAGAAAACTCCCTTGATTTTTCACAGTGTGAGGATGAAGCTATTACCTTCTATGATGCCGACGGTGCAGAAATGTCTGTCTACGGACTTGAGAGTGGAATGGTTCTTGCAGCCGTAGCTCCGGAGGATATGAGCTTCGGTAAGGTGTATGTGGTTGATAAGACTGTAAAAGGTGTTGTAACCTCCATAGGCGATGATTTCTTTGAAATAGGAGAGAATGAATACAGAACCACAAATTATTTTGAGGCATATGATTCTAACGAGATTCTCCCGGGAGTTACCTATCAGTTCTATATCGGCTATGACGGACGCATTATCACTACAGGAAGCACATCTGCAAAATATGAGTATGGATATATCATTGACGCAATTGTAGAGAGCGGTATGAATGATACTGTCCTTGTAAAAATCTACGGCAGTGACGGCAAGATGCTCATTGCAGAGGCAGATGATAAGCTCTTTGTGGATAAGATAGAGATAAAGGATGAAGCTGAGGCGCTCAGTACCATAAAGAATTTGATAGCCGATGAAATAAATCGCGTTGTCAGATACAAGATGAACAGCGAGGGTCTGCTGAGCAAATTGGATTTTCCGGCAGAGTATGATTATAAAAAATACGATGCTCTCACAGCAGATGAGGATAACAAGCTTGTTTACTATCCCGAATACTACAAGTCTCTCCGCTACAGAAGCAGTTCAAAGATATTCAACGGCGATGTTTATGTAGGAAAAGCAGCCTGCTTTATGATACCCGATGACATCGATGAGGAAGAAAAGTATTTCAAGGCTGGAGTCTCCGGCAGTGTGCTGTCTCATGATATGGACTACAAGCCCCATATATATGATATAGACGAGTACGGTGCTGCAGGAGCTGTGGTGGTAAGAGGAAAGAATGAAATTCTTACCAGCTCCGACGGTAGCTATATTATAGAAGAAATCCGCTCTGCACTTGACGATGAGGGTGTGCAGATGAAGCTTGTAAGCTGCTGGTACGCCGGCAAGATATACAAGTTCTATCTACCGGACGATGTTGCTGTGGTTAAGGATTCAGGCAGTGAGCTTGAGCCAGGCGATATCATAAGGGTTAAGCTTGATGCTGAAAATCATATATATAAGCTCCAGGTTGATTTTGATTATGGCAGTTTTGCTAAAAACAGCACTCTTGCATCAGGCAATTATCAGAGCAAGTTAGTTTCTGTAAGCTATTGGGACGGTATAGCATACTCCTATGACAGGAATTCAAGTATGCTCCAGCTTTCAAACAAGACTGACGAATACGGCGAAGCTGATTTCTCGGCATACAGCCTTAATACTTTGAATGCAAATACATCAAATATAGTAAGCTTCGACTGTGAGTCACACAAGGCGCGCCCAGTTACCCGTGACGAAATCAAAACATACCGTGAATTCGGCGAAAACTGTGATTATATAGTAATGCGCACAGATTACGATTCCTGCAGAGCAATAATAATCTACAGCGGTTACAGAGACAGATAAGGAGGCGAATGTAATGAAAAATAAAAACTTAATTTCAATTTTTCTGACAATGGCTATGCTTGTCAATATGCTCCTTCCTTTCAGTGCATTTGCGGCAGAAGAACCCAAGGTGTATCTTAACGACGGCTTCGGCTCCTATACCACCAATCTGCGTTCCCCCGAAGGATATACCGTGCTTAATCAGCAATACTTTGCCGTTGAGGAATATGGCGCAAGAGATAAGATTGCCAAATTTGCCGCTGACGGCAAGGTAAGCATTGAAAAGACCTTCGCTGAGGTTACAAGCAGGGAATTTGTGGTATCAACCGAGGTTGTTTCCTACAGCAAGGCGCCTTCCTACAGAGTGCTGCTTATGAGCGGAACTGCAAGCGTTGAGCTTTATTCTGTGAAAAACGGTACCCTGTATATATCCGGAAACAATAAAAACGTTGCTTCAATCACACCTGCAGGCAAGTCAAAGCTTGATGCGGTAGTTGACTCAAAGTACAACCGGGTAAGCTTTTATATAGACGGTAAGCTCAAGCTCAAGGAATGGAAAATTGCCGCTGTCAAGGATGTTTACTCCGGTATAAAAATTGAGCAGACAGGCAGCAGTGAGATGGGCATAAGTTCTATTGCAGTGTACGACGGCAAGAAGCCCGATGCCAAGATAACCGATGTCAGATTCAACCCCGATGTTATGTCGGACTTCTATTTGGAAAAAGACGGCTCGGATATGACGTACTTCCATTCCAAGTATATTGTCAATACCAAGCTGCAGTATCCGAATACATCCTTTACTGCAAAGCCGGGCAACAGCTATACTGCCGAGGCTCTTATCAACTGGAAGAACCCCAATAAGGGCGAGAGAATTATCCTTACAAAGAACAACGACGACACATCCTACAATGACGTATTTTTCTCTGTAAGCACTGCCAAAAAGGGCGGATATTTCCAGAATCCCAATTCTACATATAAATACTGGATGCTCTGCGGTAACCTGATGATTACAGACCTAAGTGTGGGCGGTATAATCATGCTTATGCGTGATACCACCTCCGGCTCATATCAGGAGTTTAACCTAAGAATGAGACAGGGCGCTATCTGTGACAACGACTACAACCCATTGAGCGGTGTTCTCGATGTAGACAGATACTATTATATAGAATGTTATCTCGACCTTGAGTCCCATGTGTTCGACCTGTATCTGGACGGCGAGCTTCTTGCACAGGATTTGCCGGTACCCGAAACTGTCAATACTCCCAGTATGTACAGATGCTCACTGGATAAGGGTAAGGGCTCATGGATTATCCGTGACTGGGAGCTTCGAGGTATGACCAAGCGCTACGGCAGAACCGTTGACGAAAACGGCAAGGTTAAGCCCGTGGTATACAAAACCTCAAAGTTTTCAGATAATGAAGTGATAAAAGAATATCTTGCCGACAAAATCGTGTTCCACGGCGACGGCAATATGTATTACAAAGACGGACAGAAGGTTCCCTTCACAAAAAAATCCGTGTACGAAAACAACGAGCTCTATATAGCTCCCGAGGACTTTAACAAGGCTCACGGCACAAATATTGCCTATGACACAGCCACAGGCAAGTATGTGGACGGAGACAAGACATATTCCGTCTCTGCTCCGAAGGATAGTGAGGGTGCAGCTCTGTATCCTGCCAAGGAGCTGACAAGAGCTCTGGGCCTTGCGGCAGAGCACAACGGCTACGGCTCAATGGTTATAGTAGCTCCCGACGCAGGTGATATTATCGAAACCGGCGACAAGGATATGCCCTGGTTTGACTCCATATACTACAACGAAGGCACACTCGGCTCCAAGACCATGGTATTTACCGATGCTCAGGAGATAAGCAACTTCGTATTCTACGACAGACCGGATGCGGCTAAGATTGAAGAGGACTTCTACAAAACCATGGGTGAAAACCCCGGTCATCCCCGAATTATGATAAATAAGGACGATGTAACCAGACTCAGATGCCTTATGGAAACAGACAGCTATTTCCGCAACCTGGCAGACAACATCCTTGCCCAGGTTGAGGGCGGAGATATGCAAAGACCAATTGTTACATACGGTGATTCCCAGGGTACTCAGGAAATGAATGATTACGAAAACATGCGTACTCTCGGTCAGGCTTTTAAGCTTCAGAATATGGAGCGAGTTGCTCTGGCATATATCCTCACCGGCGATACCAAGTATTCCGACAAGGCTGTGGAGCAGCTTATGTATGTGGTAGATACATTCCCTGACCTCAACCCCAACCATATCATAGACCTTGGTTCATGGCTCAGACCCATCTCTATAATATACGACTGGTGCTATGATGCAATGACTCCCGAGCAGAGAGCTGATGCGGCTAAGTTTATTGAGGAAAAGGGTCTCGAACCCGTAAACCGTACATATTATTCACAGAATCCCGCTACAGGAAGCGGCGACTTCAACAGCTTCCAGACCTCCAGCTGGTTCCCAACCTGGAAGTCCAACTATGTATCCTACACCCAGGGCGGTGTTGTTCCTGCTGCTCTTGCAGTGGCAGAGCATTGTCCGGAGGTTGCCTTTGATACACTGGAAAAATGTCTCAGAGCTTATGAATATGAGCATTTCGGCTTCTATCCCGGCGGTGTATGGCTTGAAGGTAAGTCATATCAGACCCTTATTAACAATCACGATGCCTATGCTTTCGGCAGTATGCTTAAAACCGTAGGTACCGAGTACAACATGCTTCACTACAGAGGTGTAAGAGAATCTCTCCACGCCATGATGTCCTACAGCTCACTCACCGGTGCCTTCAGCTTTGCCGATGACAGCGGTAAGGGCGCACTTGCCGGAAGCTGCGGAGCGTACTCCTTCTTCGGCAGTTACTACAATGACCCTGTGCTCTCCATGTGGAGACAGCTGGGTATGAGAACAGAATATGCAGAAAAATATAATACAACAGGCTCCAATGCAAGCATACTTGATATTGTATACTATGAACCTCCCGTTGGTGACGAAGTATTGCAGAATTTTGAGCATGTAAGATACTTTGAGGGCGGCGAAATATTCACCGTTCATGAGGACTGGCTGGATAAGAATGCAATGTTCTTTGCAACAGCCGGCGGACCCACACTGTTCTATCACCGTCACTACGACGCAGGCGACTTCTATTTTGACAAAGACAACGTAACCTGGTCTTACGAATTCGGTCAGGGCGACTACAACGTAGGCTCCATCTGGACACGATTCGGCGGACGAAGCGAAGCACATAACACCATTACCATAAACAACAGCAACGGCATCTCCATGAAGGAAAGCTCCTTTGTACCTGTAATAGCTCAGGGCGAGGGCTCGGGCGGTGCTTATGTTGTGTACGACATGAAGGAACTCTATGCTCACCACGGCACAGAGAAGATGCACCGTGGATTCTATATCGGTGATAACTATGAATCCCTCAGAGTACGTGATGAAATGAGCTTTTCACAGGATGTGACAGGCTACTGGCATTTCCACACAGAGGCAAATGTTAAGCAAATAGACGATGAGACTATGCTTCTGTCCAAGAACGGTAAGTCAATGCTGATACATCTCAATATAGAAAACAAGGGCAACTTCAAGACTGAGTTCTCCGTAAACAAAGCAAGACCTCTTCCCGAGAGTCCCAATCTTGAAAAGGATGCGCAGAACAAGACAAATGTAAATCAGATCAGAGTCAAGTTTGTAGGTAATGGTGATATCAACATTACTGTAGAGTTCTTCGACAATGTAAGACCAATAGACACCACACCTACCTCTCAGTGGGTTGCTCCCGAGAAAACCGCTGTGGATGTATCGAAGAACTACGATTTCGGATATGATTTAGTGGTTGACGGAAAGAATATCGGCGCTACCGATACAATCCCCGTTATAAACAACCAGTTCTCATCATTTGAAGTTATTCCTCATGACAGCAGAGTTAAGGCGGAGATTATTGACAAAGATATCAAAGCTGCCGAGACTCCCATATTGGTTAAACTCACAGGTGACGACGGCGAGAGCGTAATGTACTCCGTGGTTAAGTATTCACAGTACGGTGCTCTTGTAAAGGATCTGCTATTCAATGAGCTTGAAATCAAGGATTACTGGGTAAGTAGCGAGCCCGAACCGGCAAACCATAAGGCAAACATGTTTGATGGTGATATGAATACCAGACTCTGTATGTATTTTGACAATGCTCTTGCAACCTTCGACTTAGGTGAGGTCAAAGCCGTAGACGGTATTGCTCTTGCTATGTGGAAGGGTAATATACGAAACTACTATCTTGACCTTGAGGTTTCTACCGATGGCGCAAACTTCAAGAAAGTTGGCGAATACTCCTCCAGCGGTGTGACAGAGGATTACGAATTCTTCACTTTCCCCACAGAGCAGGCAAGATATGTTCGCTTTGTAGGTCACATGAGCTCCGGCGGCGATACCAACAACCTTAACGAACTCAGAGTTATTCAGAAGAAATAAGGAGGCACAAAAATGAAAATAACAAAAAGAATAATATCGCTTTTCCTTATTGTAACAATACTTATGTCTGCGGCAGTATATGCCGCAGACGAAACAGATAACCCCTGGACTGTTCTTGCAGAAAATAACGGTACTGTTACCGTAAGCGACGAAGGAGACGGAGTTACTCTGGAATGTGCTACCGAGAGAAAAACAAGAGCTGTTGCAGAGGCTCTTTCTCCCGCTCTCATAGGAGGACTTGACGGAGGAGATATAAACCTGTCCTTTACTGCGTCCTTTGCAGATTTTGATGCAAACAAGCGTGCAACCGTTTCTCTTGTCAGCGGTGAATACAGCGCAGAGCTGTTTACCTTCACCGGTACAGACTCCGGTATTACCCTTAAGCTGACAGACGGCACGGCAGGGGAGACTGTTTTATCCTCAGGCGAGCCGGTACAGTTTAATACCGTGCTTAATCTCACATCAAAGTCTGTAAGAATCTTTGCAGACGGCAAGGAGCTCTACAGCGGCACCTATGATTTGCTTGGAACACTGGATATGGGCAATCTCAGTGCTTCCTTCAAGAGTATATTCACAACCAGCCTCAAGGGCAGCTCCACAGCTGTTTTTGAAAATGTATCACTGGCTCCCGGTCTCTTTGCCGGTCTCAGCACAGATAATACCTCATGTGTTGTTGGTGTTCCTGCAGTTATAAATATGACACTTCCTGAAACCGGATGGGAATATGCACAGGTTTATGCAAACGGTACTCTTATTACAGAGCTTCCCTTCGGCACAGAGTCTTATGAATTCAATCCGAAATCTGCCGGTACGTATAATATCACTGTGATTATATACGACTCCTACGGCAATACTGCTCAGGCAGAAATCTCTTTGGAATTTGTGGCAAATGAGCTTCCCTCCATCGCCATTGAGGGCATTGCAAACGGAGCTGAGATAACTCTCAATACTACTGATTCAAAGGAATTTACCATAAATGCATACGACTCCGACGGCAGTATAGACAGGGTGGAGATATACCGCTACGGCGACCTTATTGACACAGCATATGAGGTGCCTTATACCGGCAGTCTTGATGATTTGGGTCTTTGCATGGGTATCAACCCCTACAAAGCAGTTGTGTATGATAATCTCGGCGCAAGCGCAAGTACCTCTGTATCTGTACTTTTAACAAAATACAGTCAGGTTTCCTTCCTCAGCGAAACTGATTTTGTAAAAACAGGCTCTGCCTACGGCTCCGGTATGTCTGTAGCAATACAGCGCGGCTTTGCCAGAGAGGAGACTGTGGATGAAGAGCACGGAAACAGCCTTGTAATGGGTATTGACGAGAACACAAACACCACAGATTATACCAGCGGTCAGTATACCTTTATACAGAGTCCCATGAATAATAATTACACTCTGTATCAGTTGGAATTTGATATAAATGTTATCCAGCCTCCTGCTAAGGATAGAGTTGTGATATACGGTATCAGAAGAAATAATGGTATAGTGGCAGATATCATGCAAGTAGGCAAAACTCAGCTTGTTTTCGGCTCCGATAAGGTTGACTACACTCCTGGCTGGAATCATGTTGTCATAACTCTTTCCAGAGAGATAGGCAATCAGTATTATTCTGCCGAGGTAAACGGCGAGCTTGTTGCCTCCAAGACTGCCATAGACCTGAGCGACGCACCTACCAACTACAGATTCTTTACAACAGGAGATGCTTCCAATATCGGTTCGGTTGCTATAGATAATATTGCATACAGTAGCCTGATAGAGTCTCCTCGTATTATCGGTGTGGGCACACACAGCGATATTGCTGACGGCAAAATCAGCTGTGATACAAGAGAGGTCGGTGCATTTCTGTCGGGGACTCTTTTGAGAGAAGACCTCACAAGAGAAAATGTACATCTTTATTCAGGAAATGCAGAGATAGAGACAGAGCTTGTACGCTTTAATTCAAATACAAACTGTATTGAAATTACTGCTGCAGAAAGCTTTGCTCCGAATACAGAATACAAAATCGTCCTTGACGGTAATGTGCGTTTTTCTGAACTTGATGAATTAGGTCTCCCTATGGAGGTTCGTTTTACCACAGACCATAAGGGTCTTACTGTAGATAGCCTTGAGCTTTCATCCCTTGATGACAGTCTCACCATTGACGCTGCCTTCACAAATCTTGATTATAGCTCAAAGGATATATATGTATTTGTAACCTTCTTCAGCGAAGAGGGCAGACTCCTTAATACCAGGCTGTTTAAAGAGACTCTCACCGCGGATAATACTTCAAACAGCTTTACCTTTACCGTTCCCGGCTGGGACGGTGCAAAACCTTATGTTTTTATAACCGACGGCATTATGGCTGACAGAATCTATTTTGCCCAAGGCTATGATATCAGCGAAATTGAAACACAGGCTCCCGAAGCGGAGCCTGTTGTACTCAGTATAGATCAGGACCCTTCCGACTATACATATTTTCACTCAACACATATTATTAATATCGGGGCAAAATATCATAACAGCTCCATTATAACCTCTGGCGGAGCTTCCTGCGATGCCCAGAGACTCGACTATACTAATCCTGATAAGGGAGAAAACATTGTTTTTACCTGCGGCGGCAGCGGAGAGGCATATATCAAAACAATTATAGAGAGCAGAGCCGCATTCCTGCCCGATGGAGTAGGTTATGATTATTACGTGGCAGAGGGCGAGCTTATGCTTTCCGACCCCTCTGTGTCAGGCTGGCTTTGCAAGGTTATCGGTGCAAAAGGCACCGAATTTGCCATAAAGCTTGATAACGGCGCAATATGTGGTAACACCGGAGTAATACTCGGCGATACACTTGAGGCAGATAGATGGTATAATGTGCGTATTCTACTTGATTTCAGCAGACATTTGTACCATGTTGTCCTTGATGGAAAGCTTCTTGCAGAAAATCTTCATATCCCCGAGGATATGAATAAGCTCGCCTATATGTGCTTAGGTGCAAACGGCGGCAGCGGCTCCTTGACTGTGCATGAATGGGAGTTTACCGGGCTTGCCAAGGTATGGGACTATTATACAGATTCCGAAGGCAATTCCGTTTTTGAACCCGTACATTCCCCGCAGTTTCCAGATGACAGTGTGATTGAGGAATACCTCGGTGACAAGGTTGTTTTTCACGGGGATACCAACACAATATACAAATACAGTCAGAAAATACCCATGTCAGCTCAGTCTGTATACAAGGATAATGAGCTGTATGTACCTATAAATGATTTTAACTCAGCTCACGGTATTTATATTTCATATAACCGGGAGACAGACTCTTATACCGACGGAGATAATACATACGATGCTCCTGCACCCATAGAGTCAGAGGAAGCTCTGCTTGTTCCTGCAGAAGCTCTTTCCCGGGAAATTGGATATGCGGCAGCACACAACGGATATGGCTCTATGGTTATATGCGCTCAGTCTGCAGATGAGCTTATAGAAACATCAGATAAGGACTATCCCTGGTTTGACAATCAGTACACCGAGCCGGATAAATTTACTTATCCCATACTTTCCTTTACAGATGCTCAGGAGGTAAGCAATTATATTTCCTTTGACCGTCCCACTGCAGACAGACTCAAAGAGGATTTTTATGCAACCCTCGGCAGCGAGCCTTCGCATCCCCGCCTTCTTACAGACGCAGCCGGTGTGGAGAGAATGAGAAAGCTTATAAAAACCGATGATTATTATGCTTCAATGGCTACGGCGTATATTGCCCAGGCAGACAAGGATTTGACAGCATCAATACCTGTATATAAATTTGACGACCAGATGCGCACACTGAGCAATGCAAACAGCTTTACAACTCCAAATATGCGCCTTGCTTTTGCCTATCTGCTCACAGGCGATGCCAAGTATGCTGACAAGGCTATAGAGCGCCTTATGGCTGTAACAGAGTTTCCTGATATAAATCCTGTTCATATCATTGATATTGGTCCCTGGCTCAAGGGTATTTCACTTACCTATGACTGGTGCTACGACAGAATGACGGATGAACAGAGAGAAATTGTGGAATGCTTTATTATAGAAAAGGGTGTAAAGCCCGTTGGCAGGGCATACTATGCTATGCTTCCCTCTGGAGGCAGCACAGGCTTCCAGTTAGCAAATTGGTTTCCTCGCTGGAAGAGCAATTACACTCCCTATCTCCAGGGCGGTCTGATAAATGCTTGCTTAGCTGTTGCAGACAAAGACCCGGACTCCTGCTTTGATACCTTAGAGAAAACCTTCCGTGCATGGGAATATATGCTCTTTGGTCTGTATCCCGGCGGTGTGTGGCTTGAGGGCAAGGCATACCAGGGCGTTGTAAACAGCAACCTGGCTATATCCGCAGGCTCACTTATAAGCACCCTTGGCAATACCTACGGTATACTTGATTATCCCGGGGTAGAGGAGAGCCTAACTGCACTTATGTCCTATACCTCTCTTTCGGGAAGCTTCAGTTTTGCCGATGATACAGGCAGAAGTGCGCTCAACACAATTTCCGATTTTTATCAGTTCTATGCTGATTATTATGACAATCCGCAGCTTTCCATGTGGCGTCAGCTTGCATACAATAATGAATACAGCACAGCTGTTGAAGGTGCAAGAGGTGCATGCGGTATAATGGATTTGCTTTACTACGAGCCTATGGCAGGTATGACTGCATTGCAGGATATGCAAAAGGTAAATGCCTTTGAGGGCGGAGAGATATTCACCGTCCATGAGGATTGGCTGGATAAAAAAGCCTTGTTCTTTGTGTCTGCCGGCGGTCCAACAAGACATTATCACCATCACAATGACGGCGGAGATTTCCTCTTTGCCAAAGATGGGGTGGTATGGACATATGAGTTCGGCCAGGGCAACTATAATGTAGGAAATATCTATACCCGGTATTCCGGCAAAACCGAGGCGCACAATACACTGACAATTCTTCCCTCCGACGGATTTTCTCAGCGGCTTGAGTCCTTTGCAGACCTTTTGGATTACGGCGAGCTCAAGGGAGGAGCTTATGCGGTATATGACATGACCGAGCTGTATGAGGACCAGAGCGCCGAAAATATTACCAGAGGCTTTTATATAGGAGACAACTACGAGTCACTCACAGTGCGTGATGAAATGGAATTTTCCAAAACCACTTCCGGCTATTGGTTTATGCAGACAGAGGCAGAAGCAGAGGTTGTAGCAGACAATGTGGTTAAGCTTACCAAAAGCGGCAAAACTCTGTATATGACCTTTGCAACGGAGTCTGATGGCTTTGAAACCGAGGTTTATACCGAAAAATCAAGACCTCTTTCCGGCTCTGTAAATGTTGAGGGTGATGCCACTGCGGAAAGAAACATCAACCGTGTTGCACTCAGCTTCAAGGGCAAGGGAAAAATTGCCGTTACAGTCCGCATGGCAGACGAAGCAGGCAATGTGAACACAACTCCCATTGCTCAGTGGTAAAATAAATTAATCGAAAGGCGGTATTAAAATGGGTCTTAAAGTAAGGGCTTTTTCTTCCGGCAAGCAGTATCCCTTCTGGATTTCCATGGTCGGCACCTCTGACTGTGACAAAAACTATCATATTACTAGAGATAATTCAGAGATTTTCTGTCTTGAGTATGTGCTTGACGGGCAGGGCTATGTTTCCGAAAACGGCAAGAGCCATGTTGCCGTAAAGGGTGACGCATGGTTTCTTAAAGGCGGTAAGAACCATGAATACTACACCGACCCCGACCATCCCTGGAAAAAAATATGGATGAATTTCGGAGGAGCGGTTGTCGGACAGCTTGTAGAGGCATACGGGCTTGACGAGTTTTACTACCCACGTACCAATATTCAGCCTCAGCTTGAGGAAATACATCAGGTGCTTGCCAATGTGGAAAATCAGAAAGTCGCTTTTGATAAATGCGCAGTTATTTTTCATCGTATTTGCCAGCATCTTTATGACTCACGCTACTCCGAAAGCAATACCCAGGGCACCATCGCCGAAGAAATGAAAAAATATATAGACACACATTCCGAAACAGATGTGTCTCTTAACGACATTATAGAGCATATGCATTGTTCAAAGGCATATGCCATTCGCAGCTTTAAGAAAAAGTACAATATTACACCATATAACTATATTTTGCTCAGAAAAATCGAGATGGCAAAAAACCTGCTTATAAATACAACAACATCCATTAATGAGATATCCGACTACCTGGGCATGTGCGATTCTCACTATTTTTCCAAGTATTTCAAGAAGCACACGGGTGTGTCTCCCTCGGAATACCGCAGATTGCAGGAGATTTCCCATCGCAAGCCGGATTAACATACAGGATGGCTCATACTGTAGGGTGCAGCGTTTACGATGCACCGTAAATCAGGTTCATATTTTACACTTAAATAGTGATACATTGTTAATTGTTATGAATATGTGTGTTTGGTATAATTGTATTGTACAAATTCAACCCGAAATCGGATAAAAAAATCGATTTGTATGTGTATATTAACCAAAATGCACATGATATGAAAGGAGAGTATTATTTATGAAACAAAACAAAAAGCTTGGTTTTATCAAGGCGGCGGGAGCTCTTGCACTTTCTGCGGCTGTATGTGTATCCATGGCAGGCTGTGGAGGCGAGCAGGCTTCCTCAGGCGGTAGCGGCAAGATTACATACTGGACTCCTATTAACGGCAATGCAACCAACTTTGCGGCAAACTGGGATGAGCTTCCAATCTATCAGAAACTGCAGGAAAATACCGGTATTGACATTGAGTTTATCCATCCTTCCGGTGCTTCTGTAGGCGAGCAGTTCTCCATACTTCTTGCTTCAACAAGCCTTCCCGATCTTATTCAGTACAACTGGTCCACCTATGCAGGCGGTCCTGGACGTGCGGTAAAGGATAAGGTTATTATCGACCTCTATGAGCACAAGGACAAAATCCCCAATCTTGTAAAATATCTTGAAGAGCATGAAGAGGTTAAGAAAAATGCTGTTACAAATGACGGTGAGCTTTTCTCAGCTCCTTTTGTTAGAGGAGATAAAACTCTCTGTGTATCCCTTGGCATGGCTATGCGCCAGGACTGGCTTGATGACCTTGGGCTTGAAGCGCCTGAGACCATTGCAGAGTGGGATACAGTTCTCACTGCATTCAAAGAGCAGAAGGGCGCTACAGCTCCTCTTAATATAGGTCTTGATTCACTGAGATACGGTCTTTTTGCCGGTGCATATGATACCTGCTATGACTACTACCTCCGTGACGGCAAGGTTACTCACGGATTCAATGATGCAGGCTTTAAGGACCTTCTTATGCAGCTCAGCGACTGGTACAAGAGAGGTCTCCTTGACAATGACTTTGCTTCAATCGACGGCAAGACCAAGGATTCAAACATGCTTGGCGGCAAGACAGGCGCAATGCAGATGAGTCTTGGCGGCGGTGTTGGTAAATATCTTACCGCAGCTACAGAAGAAGGTTTTGACCTGGTTGGCGTTAAATCCGCAGTACTCAATAAGGGCGATTATCCCGAATTCGGCTTCTTCCAGAGCCAGATTCCTCCCACAATGAACGGCAGCTTCACAGCAGTTTCTGCCGACTGCAAAAATATTGACGACGCGCTCAAAGTCCTTGACTATGGCTATACCGAAGAGGGCTGCATGCTCTACAATTTCGGTGTTGAGGGCGAGAGCTACAACATGGTAGACGGCTATCCCAAGTATACAGAAGAAATTACCAACAACTCCGAAGGCTACGCTATGAGTGTTATGCTTTCCAAGTACACAGCTTCCTATGATGCAGGTCCCTTTATCCAGGATACACGTTATATGGAGCAGTACGCAGCAAGACCCCAGCAACAGGCTGCATGGGATATCTGGACAGAGAGCAATATGCCTGAGCACCTCCTGCCAAATCTCTATGTATCCGGCGACGACCAGAAGGAGCTTTCTACCATATCCAACAACCTCAAGACATATATGGACGAAAGCATAACAAAGCTTATTATGGGTACAGAGTCCTTTGATAATTACGATAAGATTCTTGAAGAGCTTGAAAACCGCTGTCTCAGCAAGGCAATCGAAATTTATCAGAGAGCTTATGAAGGATACCTTGCAAGATAAGGTATGAAAGAAGGTAAGTTATGCAAAAACAAAACACCAAAATTTTAAAGCAAGGCAGCTGGGCGCGTGACTTCCACAAAAACTGGAGCTTGTATCTAATGGTTCTTCCGGTGCTTGCATTTTATGCAATATTCTGTTACAAACCTATGTACGGACTCATAATGTCATTTCAGGATTTCAATCCCAGACTTGGCTTTTTAGAGAGTGAATGGGTAGGCTTTGAGCATTTTCGCCTGTTCTTCACTTCAAGCGATTTTCCCCGCCTTTTGCGCAACACACTGGTAATCAGCTTCTCAACTCTGATAATCAGCTTTCCCTTTCCGGTGCTGCTGGCAATTTTCTTAAACGAAATCCGTTCCACTGGCTTTAAGAGAACCATCCAGACAGTGTCCTATCTGCCGCACTTTATCTCTCTTGTTGTAATCTGTGGTATGATAAAGACCTTTGTTTCAAGCGACGGTATCATCGGTCAGCTTGTGGCGGTGTTTACGGGCGAGAGGACAAATCTGCTTCTCCAGCCCAAGGCATTTACACCTATTTATGTTATATCAAAGATATGGCAGACCATAGGCTGGGATTCTATTATCTATCTGTCTGCTCTAACCTCCATTGACCAGCAGATGTACGAGGCTGCTGAGATAGACGGTGCCGGCAGATTCAAAAAGATGTGGCATATTACTCTTCCTTCCCTTAAAGAAACCATGATTGTTCTCCTCATAATGGGAGTGGGCGGTGTAATGAGCCTCGGCTACGAAAAAATCATGCTGCTCTACAGTCCTGCGATTTACGAAACATCCGATGTTATTTCCACATATGTATACCGCACAGGCTTTGGCTCCCAGAACTGGAGCTACAGCGCTGCCATAGGTCTGTTTAACTCTGTGATTAACCTTATGCTTGTAATCACTGCAAACAAGGTTGCTCGCAAGCTCAACGGCTCAGGCTTGTGGTAAGGAGGGAGGCAGCTATGAAATTATCAAAATCAAAGGTTCGTACCGGAGACAGAGTTTTCGGTCTTGTAAATGGCTTTATTATGATTCTGTTTGCTTTAGTAATGGTTTATCCCATATGGTATGTAATCGTTGCTTCTTTTACAGATTACAATGAGCTTATGCAAAATTCCGGAGTGCTTCTCTGGCCCAAATCGCCGACAATTGATGCCTATAAAATGGCATTCAGAAATCCACTTATTCTCACCAGCTACGGCAACACTCTCTTTATTGTTATTGTGGGCACGGCAGTGAGTCTTGCGCTTTCGTCCCTGGGTGCATATTTCCTTACACGCCAAGATGTAAAGCTCAAAAAAATTATAAATATTCTTATCATTATAACTATGTATTTTTCCGGAGGTATGATTCCCATATACTTCACGGTAATAGGTCTCGGACTTGAAAACTCACTTTTTGCGCTTATACTGCCTGTGGCTATAAGCACCTTCAACCTCATTATTATGCGCACCGCCTTTGAGGGGATACCGCGCAGTATCGAGGAGTCTGCCGAGATAGACGGCGCGGGTCACTGGGGGATACTTATAAGAATTATCCTCCCGCTTTCCGGCACAACTCTGGCAGTTATTGGACTTTACTACGGTGTTTCCTACTGGAACTCATGGTTCAATGCAATGCTCTACATAAAAGAACGTGAAAAATATCCTCTCCAGCTTGTCCTGCGTGAAATTCTCCTGCAGAATGCCACAAACGAAATGACAGGCGGCGGAGCAGATATAAGCGAAACCAGTCAGATAAGCGAGGCTATAAAATATGCGGTCATAGTAATCGCAACTCTGCCTATCCTGTGTGTATATCCCTTCCTGCAGAAGTATTTTGTAAAGGGAGTAATGATAGGAGCGGTTAAAGGATGATAGGGGGATTAAATGAGTGACACCCCATGAATGCGAGCTTAAGCTAAGCATGATTGGAATGGTGGAACTTATGCCAATGTTTCCAGTGAAGCAAGCCCCCTCATACGGAGCGAATCTGAACTGATGAAACAGACGGCTAAAGCCCGGACTGTAAAAAATGAATAACAGTGATTAGTTTCATCTTGTTGTTAGTTTTGCATTTTGCATTAAAATAAGCGAAAGGAATGATTTATTATGAAAAAAGCATTATCATTATTACTTGCTGTGTGTATGATAATAACAGCTCTTCCTATGGCAGTTTTTGCCGAAGATGCTGCAGATACCTCTTCATACAAAGCAGGTGACCTTGTATGGAGCTATGACTTTGAGAGTGTTAGTGGAAGTCTTCTCGGCAATGCTCCCGAGGGCTTCACCTTCTCAAACAATTCCGGTGCATCTGTGCTCAAAGCAGATGTAGTGGAAAACGCCGGCAACAAGTATCTTCACCACACAACAGACAGAACAGGCACCACAGGAGGCTACAGCCAGTATATGCAGATAGCTGTTCCCGATGAAGCCAAGGACGAAGATGGCTACTTCACCTTCGAGGTTGATATGAAGCTCGAAAAGTTCAATGCCGAGACCATGAGCGCAGTTGATAGCGCTAATGCCAGTCTGATGAAGTACACCGAGTACAATGTCGGTCTGTACAATGTACAGGGTGGCAACAGAGCTGCATATTTCACCATGAACCCCAAGGCTGCCGCAGACAACGGCAACTCTAACGGATTTGCTTTAAACGGTGACCGTATACCTTCAAATGTGAAACAGAAGGTATGGCTCAACGGCAATACTTATGACCAGATATGGCGTCCCTACGCTTGGAACAACTACCGCTTTGTGGTAAGAAAACAGCAGAATGCGGATACAGGCGCAGATGAGTATTTTGCCGACTTGTATCTCAACGGTGTATATTTCTACAGAATCGGTCAGAGAAACACAACAGCTAATTTTGCTACCTTTACCATGGCAATGGTTATGAATGCCGGTATTACCCACGCAGGTTATTACCTTGACAACCCCAGATTCTATTACGGTGTGACCGAAGCTGATGGTGCTGTTTCAGCCAAAGGCGCATTCAAGCTGGATAACTTCGATTTCAATGACAAGCCTGCATATACCTATGCCGCAACAGACGGCTCTACTACCTATGCAAGCGGATATCCTTATATCCAGGGTGAGGATGTAGACCATGTAATGGGTACAATCAGACGTTACAACGCATGGAACATGACTCTCGATATCCAGAAGGGTAAGCACGGTAAGGCAGCAGAGGATTCTTCACTCTCTGTTACCGGTAACGGCAGAATCAACTTTGACCGTCAGGTGACTGAATCAACCTCCAACGCCACAACATACTCTACCCCTCACGGCACAATGCTTGCTGAGGGCGATACTCTGGAGATTGCTACAGATGTACTCTTTACCGACACATCAAAGGCATTTACTCTCCAGACTTATCTCCACGGTGACGGAGGTTCAGATCGTCTTGCAATTCAGGTTACACCAAACTACTACGGTCACGGTCACTGGCAGGATGCCGATGATTTCCAGAATCACAGAACAGAAATCAGCCCAGGTCTGCCTCTTAACAAGTGGATAAGACTCAAGCTCTTTATCACCAGAGGTACATCCACCAGCTACAACAAATATTCTATCTATGCAGATAATATCGCCATTGTAGAAAATGCAGACCTCGCATACTGGTACAGTGACGAAAGCTTCCCCGATAAGGCTATCAGTGATACTCCTGTTTCCGTAAAGGGCGAAGCGCTCAAGACAGGTTTCTCAAAAATATACTTCCACGGTAATGCTAATTACGACAACATCACCTTCGGCAGATACCTTGGCGGTGCTACATATTCTGTAGACAGCAATATCCCTGTTATCATGGGTAAAGACAACCCCGAAGGCACCATGCCCTCAATCAGAGGTAAGGTATTCCCTGGTACCTGCACACTGGCTGAGATTATCTCTCAGTTCGGTCTTGATACAGATGAGGCAGTAGCTTCTTATGTGGTTCGTGACGAAAGCGGTAACACAGTTACAGACTATACTCAGGCTGCAGGCGGCAAGTACATTGACATCACCACCGCAGGTGGAGAGCATATGTATGCAACTCTCTCCGCAGACAAATATCTCCAGAATGTTACCGAGGTAACTGACGGCGCTTTTGGCAACTTCACACTCCACGATGGTGCCATCACTGCAGAGAACGTAGCGGCAGGCTACGGCAGAGCTGCCAGTGACAATAGCATTAAGATTACAAATACCGATACTGCAAATCCAGACAGAGTTGTTAAATACACTCCCAATTCCTATGACAACAGTGTATTTGAGCTGTCATTCCTTGCTGATGAAAATACCAACTTCAACATGGGCTACGATGTACTCTACATCATAGACGGCGGAAATACAGATGCAAGAAAGAATAATACCGGTTCTGCAAGAGGTTATGCTCAGATTCTTACAATCAAGGATGGCATAATCACAGGCCACAGGAACCCAAGTGCTACAGTATTCAATATCGGCACATACAATGTGGGCGAATGGACAAAGCTTCGTCTGCGCTTTGACAATGCTGAAAAATACGGTTGGGTTAGCATAAACGACGGTCCGGAGGTAAAGCTTGACAACGGCCCCGGCGGCTATATCTACAAGATTCGTGACATTTATATCACACTTCCTGCAGGCGGCAGTCAGATTATAGATGATATCAGATTTATGGAAGGTGCAAGAGTTCCTGCAACTGCTCCAGCAATCACAGCTATAGACAGCGAAGAACTCTTTGTAAAGGGAAATTCCATTATAGCTACAGACGGTCTCCTTGGCGGATTTGTAGACATGGCATTTGACGATGCTATCACAGTAAATCCTGCTGCATCAATTGTACGTTACATTGATGCAAACGGTGCTCTCGTTACAGACGACAGCAAGGACGATACAATCGCTAAGTATGTGCTTACAAATAACGATACCTACACCTACTATAATGTAGGCTTCTATAACTTCGACTGCATAACAGTAGATGGCACCACCGCTAAGGTTGAGCTTATCAGCAAGGACATTGCAAATGTAAGCAATGCAAAGCTTATCACTGCTGTATATGCAGGTGAGAGCGGCGCTCTCAAAGATGCTTCCATCACAGACCTCAGCTTTGCTGCAGATGCAGCAGGAGTTCCTGTTGCAACAGTTAGCGACTATGCTGAGCCTGCATCCGCAGATGGTGATATGGTTACATACTATGTATGGAACATGAATACACTTATGCCTCTGTGCAAGAGTGTTGATAAATGATATAATAAATAATAATTCCACCTGATGTCTTGTCAAAGCCGGTACGTCAGACTGCCTAATGTTTAATTATCGCACAAAAGAGCCATTCAGGGATGGTGGCTGTCAGATGCTTTGCATCCTTTTTGCATGGAAAATCCTGATTTTCTGTGCAAAAAGCTCCCCGTCCCTACAGAATGGCAAGCAAAATCGGTAATAATTCGACAGTCTGACGGCATTGTACCGGCTTTGATTTGAAGCTGTCTCAGATTTTACCTGCAATTATCAAAGGGGTGTGAAAAGGATTGATTAAAGACAAAAACCAATTACTAAGCGCAATAGACCTTATCGGCAAGCGTATGTTTGAAACCAGACCGAGAGAGGATATTGCTCTGAGACCTTATATAAAGCCTGATTTTGCAACCCGCAATTTAAGGCACAATATACGCATTGACCTTGGGAAGGCTTTCCCTGAGGCAAAATGCGGAGATTATGTATATGTTTCCGTAGCCATGAAGGCTTCCGACGATTCTCACTATGCCATATCCTCATGCGGAATGGACAAGGCATGGCTCAACGGCGAGGAAATTGTTTTTGAAGATGAAAAAAAGGATTTTGGCGGCGGCAAGGGCTTCCGCAAGGCAGAGGTAAATATGCACCGGGGCTTAAACAGCCTTGTATTTAAATGTGTTTGTACCGAAGAGGGATTTCTTCTTGACTATATTACAGCTCATATCTACTGGCCTTTCCTGTGGATATGTGATTATCTTCTCTGGGCACGTGATACTGTTCCCATGGAAGAATATGCCGATGAACAGGGCTTTGCTCTCAGCGAGCTTGTAAAATCCGGCGAAAATAAAAGCTTTACCGATTGTGATATTGTATTCCCCAAGCCCTCGGCTGAGGATAATATTATTGACTTTGCTTCACTGTACGGTGAAGAGGACGGCGAATATGCTTTTGCGCTTTCTTATGCAAAGGCACACGGAACACTTGATATTAAAAGCGAAAATAACTTAACTGTATATATAAACGGCAAAAAGACAGACAGCCTCGCTGTGTCAGAGGGGGATGAAATACTCATATCCTGCAGACGGGGCGGCAAATGGGGCTTTGAATGTGCCTCAAACTCCATTCTTCATCTGCCTCCGGTAACCACCGGGAGAAAAAACGGCACTCACTGGCTGCTTTTAGGCGCCATGGCATCAAGTGAGGCGGTAGAGGTTCAGTTCAAAAAGCCTTACTCCACTGTAAGCGGAGACAGTACCTTCTGGCGCTTTGCCGATAAGAATGTTTACTTAAGACCTTATCTCGATACCTGCTTTTTCGGACAGTGGTTTTACGGTCTCATGGTGGGAGAGTACGGTCTCTTGCGTGCATCGGCATACGACAGCAAATATTATGACTATTTCCACGACAGTATGCGTATTCTTGCAGAGTACTATCCCTATATGCAGTATGAGGGCAAGCTCTACGGCGATTCAACCTTCCTGAAAAGAAGTGTTAAAACCCATGACCTTGATTCAATAGGCACAATAGGCATGAATCTTTATGAGCTGTATATCCGAGAGCAGGACGAGACTCTCAAGGCTGATATCAGATATGTACTTGACAGACTGGCAGAAAGTGTGTTTAAGCATATCCCTCGCATGGAGGACGGCACCTTCTACCGTGTGCACACTCTGTGGGCGGATGATACATACATGAGCTGTCCCTTCCTGGTGAGAATGGGCAACCTGACCGGAGATCCAAAGTATTACGACGAGGTAATTCTCCAGCTTAATAATTACAAAAAATATCTGTATATTGATGAGTACAATGTATTCTCACATATATATTTTCCCGAGGACAGCAAGGCAAACAAGGTTCCATGGGGACGCGGCAACGGCTGGGTATATATGTCCCTTGCCGAGGTTATAGAGCATCTGCCTGAGGATTACAAGGGCAGGGAAGAGCTTGTAGACCTGTTCAAAACCTCTGTAGAGGCTCTGCTCTCTCTTCAGGGAGACAACGGCATGTGGCACCAGGTGCTCACAAAGTCCGAGACCTATGACGAAACCTCCTGTACAGCTCTGTTTTCAGTGGCTATTGCAAAGGGTATCAAGATGGGTCTTCTTGATAAAAGCACATATCTGCCTGTTATAGAAAAAGCAGTGGACGGGATACTCAATAATTCCGTTGCTCCAAACGGCGATATATACGGCGTTTGCCGCGGCTCAGGCTGTTGCTATGATTGGGAATACTATGCACAGCTTGGCACAGTGTGCGGAGATGACCACGGCACCGGCATTGTCCTTGCGGCAATATGCGAGCTTATTGAGCTAAAGTATTAAATAATCAATGTTTAAAATCGGATACGCAGATTTTTGTGTATCCGGTTTTTGTGTTTAAAATCAATTTCATCACTTCGCCGGGCGGAATATCCTTGCTTGTTACCTTGTAACGGCTAAAAATTTATTTTTATATTCACACCTTATCAGTCAGTTAACGCTGCCAACTTCCCCTCAATTAAGAGACGATTATTTCAATTATTGAATCCCTCAGTCAGCTACGCTGACAGTTCCCGTCTTGCTTCCCTTGCAAAGCCCTCCTTGCCTAAAGGAGGGGGGGACCGTAGAAGACGGTGGGAGGATTCCGGTAGGGCGTGACGACCCCGTCCCTACAGAATGGCGAGCAAAATCGGTAATAATTTAAAACACCTGTCACTCTGACAAACAGAGTTTTCGTCATGGTATGCTTGACAAGCCGCCGGCTTTTTGGTAAAATATATGATGTATAATTATTTGGGGGACAAAATTATATGGATACAGTAAAAATTCTTCATACTGCAGATTTGCATTTAGACTGCCGCTTCTCCGGGCTCTCTGCCCAAAAGAGCAAGCTGCGCAGACAGGAACTCAAAGATTCTTTTGCCGACGCACTTAAGGAATATAGCGATGCTGATATTGTGCTTATATGCGGAGATATATTTGACAATGCAAGCTTTGCAAGGAGTACTGTAGCCTTTCTTGAAAACCTGTTTTCAAGCTACCCCGATACATCATTTTTTATTACTATGGGCAACCACGACCCCTGCAACTCCCGTGCTGCCGAAATGCTCAGGGCCTCTGTTCCTGATAATGTTGTTATATTTTCCGACAAGGCAGAGTATATGGAGCTTGATGAGCTTGGAGTCCGTGTGTACGGCATGAGCTTTTCTGATAAATATGAGTACGAGAGCTTCATGACCGAGTTTGAGGTGATTAAGGATGATTATATAAATATCCTTATGCTTCACGGCGAGCTCACAGGCAAGCTGTCGGAAAGCAAGTATAATCCCATTACTGCAGAGCAGCTTGAGCTCAGCGGCTTTGATTATGTTGCCCTTGGGCATATACACAATTTTGACGGAATACATCTTGCCGGCAGGACATACTATGCCTACAGCGGTACCCATGAGCCCCATGGCTTTGATGAATGCGGACCAAAGGGTGTTATATACGGTCAGGTGGGAAAGGGAATGTGCCGTCTTGGTCTTAAGACGACCGCTTTGCGCAACTATGAGGATATCAGACTGGATATTTCCTCCGCCCGTACTCAGGAGGAGTTAGCTGATATGATAAGCTGCGCTGTTGCTGACAAAAAATCTTTTTACAGGATAAATCTTACCGGTACCTTAACAGACAATATATCTGTTGACTGCGGCTTACTTGAGGAGACAACAGACGCATTCTATATCAAAATCACTGATTCAACCCACCACAGCTACAACCTGGATATGCTTGCGCTTGAGACCGGGCTTAAGGGATATGTTGCAAAAAATGTTTTAAAAGAGCTTGAAAACTGCTCAGACAGCGATGTTGCAAAGGTTTGCGCCGCTTCTGACTATCTGTTTGAGCTTATAGATAACGGAGTCTGAGGATGAATATTAATAAACTGACTATTCAGTCTTTCGGAAAATTAAATAACCGTTCCTTTGAGCTTTCCGACGGCTTCAATGTTGTTTACGGCGATAATGAAAGCGGCAAAACCACTATTGTCTCTTTTATAAAATATATGCTTTTCGGCTTTCACGGCAGGAGATCTGAGTCAAATCTCATTCCCGAGGAAAAATATTCTCCATGGGACAATACTGCCATCAGCGGCAGTATGGACTTTACTTACTGCGGACATGACTATATCACAGCCCGTTCAAACGGCGTGAGGAGGGAATATTCCACCCTCAACAATACCTTGGGTGCAAAGAGCTTTGATGGAATAAATCCCGGCGAAGAAATCTTTGGTATAGATGAAGCGGCTTTCTGCAGAACCTACTGTCTTTCGGCTGCCAGCGGAGTTTTTTCTGCAGCAAAAAACGATGATATAATCATCCGTCTGTCAAATCTTAAATCCAGCGGTGATGAGACTGTATCATATGAAAAGGTTAATGCACGGCTTATGTCCGACAAAAAGAAAACCCTTGAGGAAATCCGCCGTAAGGGTGATGAAATAATGGAGCTTCGCCGTACTCTTGAGCGTATCAGAGCATGGGACGAGAGGCTCAAGACTTTGTCATCACAGCTTTATGATACCGATAGCGACATTGCAGGTATGCGCCGCACTCTCAGCGATACCGACAAAAAAAACGAGCAGTATGAACAGCTTAATGAGAGCTATTCTTCTTTAAGATTGTATCAGATTTTAAAGGCGGTTATCTTTGTTTTATTGATGGTTCTGACATGTGTTCTGTTGTTTTCCAGTGCGTTTGAACCAATTTTTGCCGTTGTTACCGGTGCGGCTGCAGTTGTTGATATATTGTTTATGATACCGTCGAGAATAAGAATGGCAAGGATAGAGCGCGCCTTGGCAAAGTCAGATATGGATGCGCCTATTTATTCCGAAGATGTAAAATCCCATATTGAGCGGACAGAGAGCCGCAAGAATGATATTTTAAAGGAAATGGGCGCTATAGAGTCAAAGCTTGAGCAGGAATATGACTATGATGATGTGTGTTCAAATATAGATTTGCTCACAGAAGAAAAGCATGAGCTTGAAAAAAAGCTTGAGGTTATAGAAAAGGCTAAGTCAATACTTGATATTTCCTATGAGGAGCTCAAAAATATCTTTGTGCCTGAGCTTAACAAACGAGCTTCGGAAATATTTTCTGCTCTTTCGGGATATAAATATAACGATGTGATTGTTACTGATACATTTGAAATTCTTGTGAAAAACGAAGAGCGCTACCGCAGCTCAAAATATTTTAGTACAGCCATTCTTGAGCTGATGTATTTTTCCCTGAGGCTTGCCCTGTGTGAGCTTATTGGCGGCGACGAAAAGCTCCCGGTTTTTCTAGACGATTGTTTCACCTCTCTTGATGACCGCAGGGTTTGTACTGCTCTTGAATTTCTTACAGAGTATGCCAAGGATGGCAGACAGATTGTGTTTTTTACTTGCCACGGCAGAGAATTTCGCTATCTCTCAGGTATTGACAGCGTAAATATTATTACTGTTTAAAGCACTTTTGTGTTTAAATATAGTTATTTTCAGAAAGGATGATGTAATATGGCTAATGCATGCTTTGAATTGGCAAAAGGTTCTATTACCATTGATACAGAGGTTATTTCCAAAATTGCGGGAATTATTGCAACAGGCTGCTACGGAGTTGTGGGCATGGCTTATCGCTCTAAATCAGACGAGTTTGCTTCACTTCTAAAAAAAGACAATATAACAAAAGGTATAAAGGTTTCTGTAAACGATAAGATTGTTTCGATTGATATACACATTATTATTCAGTACGGTGTCAATATCAATGCAATATGCAACAGTATTATCAATAATGTTAAATACCAGGTTAACCACATGACAGGTCTCGAGGTAGGGGATATCAATGTTTATGTGGAAGGCTTCAGAGTTCAGGAATGAGGTGCTTTAATTGATAAACATAATTAACGGAGAAATTTTCTGCGGGATGCTTATGTCTGCCGCAAATAATCTGTGTAATTACAGACAGGTTGTAGACAGCATGAATGTTTTCCCTGTTCCTGACGGAGATACAGGTTCAAATATGTCTATGACTATTACCGCCTGTGTAAAGGCTGTTGAAGAAAACAGGGATAAATCTCTCCCCGATATAACCAAGCTGGCGGCAAATGCTGCTCTGCGCGGTGCCAGAGGAAACTCAGGCGTTATATTGTCACAGCTTATTCGCGGTATGCAAAAAAGCCTTGCAGGAGTAGATGAGGCTGACTGTAGGAATATTGCAGCAGCTTTCAGAAGCGCTGCAGACAGCGCATACAGGGCTGTTATGAAGCCTACAGAAGGCACTATTCTCACCGTAGCACGTATGATGGCTGAGGCAGCAGAGGCAAAGGCTGCTGAATATGAAGATGCGGCAGCTTTTCTTGAATATATAACAGATGCGGGAAACAAGGCTCTTGCAAAAACTCCCCAGCTTCTTCCCCAGCTTAAGCAAGCAGGGGTAGTGGATTCCGGCGGTCAGGGACTTATGTATCTGATTGAAGGAGCACTGCATTATCTCAAAAACGGAGAGATTATCTCAGCAAACGAGACTTCAGCTGAAGAAACAGCTTCTGAAGCGGCAGAGACCGCCTCTGCAGATATTAAATTTGCATACTGCACAGAGTGCATTATAGAAAAGAAAGACTCCAAGGCTGATACCTTCAAGTTCAAGACCACCATCGAAATGATTGGCGACAGCATGGTTGTTGTTGACGATGAGGAAATAATTAAGGTTCATATCCATACCAACAATCCCGATGTTGTGCTTAGCGAGGCGCTCAAGCTTGGCGAGCTTTCCAATGTAAAAATCGAAAATATGAAGCTTCAGCACAGCAATATCATAAAAGAAAAAGAATCTTCAGAGCCCGAAACACCTGCAGAGCCTCCAAAAAAATATGGCTTTGCGGCTGTAGCGGCAGGTGAGGGCATTGCAGACACATTCACTCAGCTCGGTGTTGACAGAATCATACAGGGCGGTCAGACCATGAATCCCAGCACAGACGATATACTGAATGTGATTGAGAGCATAAATGCAGAAAATGTTGTTGTTTTCCCCAACAATAAGAACATCATCATGGCTGCGGAACAGGCAAGGGATATCTCAAAGAAAAATGTAATTGTTATTCCCACAAAAAGTATTACCCAGGCTGTAACCTGTATGCTTGCATACGATGAAGCCATGGAGCCTTCTGAGCTTGAGGAAGAGATGAGCTCTGCCAAGGACAATGCTGTGAGCGCTCAGATAACCTTTGCGGTAAGAGACACCACTGTAGACGGTATGGAAATACATGACGGTGATATTCTCGGTATTGTTGAGGGCAAAATCAAATATGTTGACAAGACTGTACATGACTCAGCTCTTAACATAATCAAAGGCTATGCAAATGACGATACATCCCTTATAACCCTGTTTTACGGTTCCGATACAACTGAGGAAGAGGCCGACGCACTCAGCGAAGCAGCAGAAGAGCTCTTCCCTGATGTGGAATTCAGCGTAATCTACGGTGGACAGCCTGTATACAACTATTATATATCAATAGAATAACGGATATGGAATTTCAGGAATATGTAAATTTTTTGAATTCTGAATTAACAGTAATAAAAGGAGTTGGCGAAAAAAAGTCAGCTCTTTTTGCTAAACTCGGAATTAACTGTGTGTGGGACCTGCTGTATTATTTCCCTTATGAGCACGAGGACAGACGCTCTTTTTACAAAATTGCCACCTGCCCCGATAATAAGCTGTGCTGCATCAAGGCAATTCCAAAGGGCAAGCTTCTCAAAAAAAACATACGCAAAAATATTGCTCTTTTCACCCTTACGGTAGCAGATAATTCCGGCTTGGTGAATGTAAAGTTTTTTTCAAATCCCTATTACAAAATAAGCTTTGACCTGGATACCGAATATGTTTTTTTCGGCAGGATGGTCACAGGCTATGGCAAGAGGGAATTTGAAATGAAATCCTACGAAAAATCAGGTGGAGGAAATACCGGAGTTATGCTCCCGGTATATCATGCTTCTGCAGGACTGGGACAGAATGTTATCCGCAAGACTGTGCGCGATGCCCTTGGCGGTGTTGATTACTTGGTTGACTCACTGCCGGAGTCTGTTATAAGCAGATATAACCTATGCACGATTGACGAAGCTGTACGTCAGATGCATCTGCCCGATAGCGAGCAGGCTCTTGCAAGGGCGAGAGCCAGACTTGTTTTTGAAGAGCTTTTTGTACTGCAGCTTGCCCTGATGTTTTTAAAAAGCAGAAGGACAGAAAATAGCGGTCTTGTTTTTCAGAAAATCTCTGTTGCGGCAGATTTTGCAAAAAAACTACCCTTTGAGCTGACCGACTCTCAGAAGCAGGTTATCAACGAAATATGCACTGACTTCCGCTCCGGCAAGCCCATGAATAGACTGCTCCAGGGCGATGTAGGCAGCGGAAAGACAGTAGTTGCCGCGGCGGTAATGTATACCGCCCATGCAAACGGATATCAGAGCGCCATGATGGCTCCCACGGAAATCCTTGCACAGCAGCATTATAATACTCTGACAAGCTTTTTTGGTGATAGCCTTAATATTGCTCTGCTCACCGGCTCAACCGGCAAAAAGAAAAAGCTTCTTGCCGATATAAAGGACGGTAAATATGATATAGTTGTAGGCACTCACGCTCTTATTGAGGGCAATGTAGAATTTGCCAATCTCGGACTTTGTATAACCGATGAACAGCACCGTTTCGGTGTTAATCAGAGAGCAAGGCTGTTTGAAAAGGGTATGACCCCTCATGTGCTTGTAATGAGCGCAACTCCCATTCCGCGCACCCTGTCTTTGATTCTCTACGGAGACCTAGATGTTTCAATTATCAATACCCTGCCAAAGGGCAGAGAGCCGATAGATACCTTTTGTGTTAAATCGGACATGCACAACCGAGTTTACGGCTTTGTAAAAAAACAGCTGGACGAAGGCAGACAGTGTTATGTGGTGTGCCCCCTGGTAGAAAAATCGGATACCATGGATGTTACCTCAAGCGTTGAGTTTGAGGAGGAGTTGAGAAGCAAGGTGCTTCCCGGGTACCGAATCGGTCTTTTGCACGGCAAGATGAAGGCTGCACAAAAGGATGAGATTATGACAGCATTTAAGAATCTTGAGCTTGACCTGCTTGTATCCACAACAGTTATTGAGGTTGGTGTGGATGTGCCCAATGCAAATATAATAGTTATAGAAAATGCCGAGCGCTTCGGCCTGTCACAGCTTCATCAGCTAAGGGGCAGAGTAGGCAGAGGTCAGCATAAGTCATACTGCATCCTTGTTACCGATGCTGATAATAAAGAGACCTCAGAGCGTATGAGCATTATGACCGCCACAAACGACGGCTTTAAGATTTCTCAGAAGGACTTAGAACTTCGCGGTTGCGGAGAGTTTTTCGGTACACGTCAGCACGGTCTGCCTGAGCTTAAGGTGGCAAATCTTTTTACGGATATTGATGTGCTTAAGCTTGTACAGCAGGCGTGCGGAGAAATTCTTGCAGAGGACCCGCTTCTTGAAAGCGGTGACATGGCAATGATAAGAGCTCGTATACAAAAGCTTTTTGCAGAGTATGATAATTTTAATATATTTAATTAACAGCATCAATAATGTTACAATATTGTAAAAAATAAAAAAAACTCTTTAAATTATAATATTTGTGTGTTAAAATATAAAATAAGATAAATATAATTTGAGGTGGCTTGATGTTAGACAAATTATCGGGAATAGAAGAAAGATTTAAGGAACTTGAAGTTAAAATTGCCGATCCCGAGGTAATTGCCGACCAGGAGCAGTGGAGGGTTATGTGTAAGGAACACTCCGACCTTGCCCCGATTGTTGCAAAGTATAAAGAATACAAAGACCTGAGCGACAACATTGATGAAGCAAAGGAAATGCTTGAAGCCGGCGGGCTTGATAAGGAAGAAAAGGAAATGATAGAGGAGGAGATATCCTCCAGTAAAAAACGTATAGAAGAAGTAAACGATGAACTCAAGATTCTGCTTCTGCCCAAGGACCCCAATGACGACAAAAACGTTATTGTTGAAATCCGCGGCGGTGCAGGCGGCGATGAGGCTGCGCTCTTTGCGGCAGACCTTATGCGCATGTACACCATGTATGCCGAGACAAAGCGCTGGAAGTGCGAGATACTCAGCACCAGCGAGACAGATATAGGTGGATATAAGGAAGTATCCTTTGCTATAAACGGTGATGGGGCCTACAGCAGGCTCAAGTTTGAATCCGGTGTACACAGAGTCCAGCGAATCCCATCTACAGAATCCGGCGGAAGAATACATACTTCCACTGTTACTGTGGCGGTTCTTCCCGAGGTGGAGGAGGTTGAGGTTGAGATTAACCCCAACGACCTGAGAATAGACGTATTCAGGGCAGGAGGTCCCGGCGGTCAGTGTGTAAACACCACTGACTCTGCGGTTCGTATTACCCATATACCCACAGGAGTTGTGGTATCCTGCCAGGATGAGAAGAGCCAGCATAAGAATAAAGACAAAGCAATGAAAATTCTTCGTTCAAGAGTATACGATATTTTTCTGCAGGAGCAGAATGACGCCATATCCGCAGAGCGTAAGAGCCAGGTTGGTACCGGCGACCGCAGTGAGCGAATAAGAACCTACAACTACCCTCAGGGCAGAGTCACTGACCATAGAATAGGTCTTACACTTCACAGGCTTGAGGCGGTGCTTAACGGAGACCTTGACGAAATCATCGACGCACTCATCACCACTGATCAGAGTGAAAAGCTTAAGCAGGGCTGATTATCAGGAGTGCTTGCAAAAGGAAGAAGCTTTATGAAAACAGTTACTGTTGATAAAAACAATCTTGAGGGTGCTGCTGTGTGCCTGAGAAACGGCGGCCTTGTGGTTTTTCCCACAGAGACGGTATACGGACTCGGTGCCGATGCATCAAACCCTCAGGCGGTAGAAAATATATACAAAGCTAAGGGCAGACCCAGCGACAATCCTCTTATAGTACATATAGCTAATTTTGATGATGTATACAAGCTTGCAAGGGAGATACCCGATTTTGCAGCTGAGCTTATGGAAAGATACTGGCCCGGACCGCTTACCCTTATTTTCAAAAAGCAGCCCCATGTTATTGACAGAGTTACAGCCGGGCTTGACACTGTTGCAGTGCGGTATCCGTCCAATCCTATAGCCAATGAGCTTATACGCAGGAGTGGTGTGTTTGTGGCGGCTCCGTCGGCAAATCTGTCCGGCAGTCCCAGTCCCACGGTGTACCGACATGTTAAGGCTGATTTGGATGGCAGGGTAGACTATATAGTAAACGGCGAGGGCTGTGAAATCGGTCTTGAATCCACAGTGGTGGATGCCAGCGGTGATTTCCCGGTTATTCTCCGTCCCGGAGCAATTACTCTTGAAATGCTGAGTAAGGTTCATCCCGGTGCATGTATGGATCCTGCTTTGCTTGATTCCGATAAGGTTGAGAAGCCAAAATGCCCCGGTATGAAATATATACATTATTCGCCGAAGGCTGATGTTATAGTTGTGTGCGGTGAAAAGCAAAATCGCACCGAATACATAAGCTCTCAGCTTAAGGCAAACTCCAATGCAGGAGTCATGACATTTTGCGGCGGGGAATATCCCGATGCAAAATGTACACTTTCTGCAGGAAATACCATGCAGGAATACGGTCATATCCTGTTTTACAATCTTCGGGAGTTTGACGGGCATGGAGTAGACACTGTTTATGCCGAATTTGAAATTCAGGACGGCATGGGTGACGCAGTAAAAAACAGGCTGTACAAATCAGCCGGTTTTAATATAGTAAATGTTTGAGGTTAACGGTATGAAAATCATTTTTGTTTGCACTGGAAATACTTGCCGAAGCCCCATGGCAGAGGCTATACTCAAAAAAATGGTATATGCTGAAAATCTTGATGTCATTGTTGAGTCAAGAGGCACCAGCGTATATTCTGACGACCCCATCAATCCCAAATCCGCAGAAGCCCTTGCTACAATCGGTATAAAAAATGTTATACACAGAGCAAGGCAGATTACGAAATCGGATATTGAAGAGGCGGATATAGTGCTCACCATGACCCAGCAGCACAAGCTATCATTGGTAAAGACCTTTCCTGATTATCGGTACAAAATATTCACCTTGGCAGAATATGCTGTTGATTCCAGAGACGATATTTCCGACCCCTTCGGCAAAAGCCAGATTTTTTACAATTTTTGCGTTCAGGAAATCAAAAAGCTTGTGGAAACTCTGTTTGAAGAAATCAAGGAGCAGCTGGCATGAGCATTGAAATAATCAGCCTTTCGGAAAGCATGGCAGAGAATGTGCATAATCTTGAGTGCCTCTGCTTTCCTGACCCATACAGCGAAAGTGTTCTCCGCAAGGATTTTGCCAATCCGTCAAATATATGCTTTTGTGCGGTTTGCTGTGATATCTTAGCAGGATACTGCATCTGCTCAACCGTACTCGATGAGGCGGAGCTGCAGCGTATTGCAGTGTCTGATAAATTCAGAGGTCAGGGCATAGCGTCGCTTATGGTTGATTATCTTATTGAACAGTGTAATTTTAAGGGAATATCCCGGATGTATCTTGAAGTAAGGGAGTCAAACACTCCCGCACGCAGATTATATGAAAAACACAATTTTATTCAGACAGGTATCAGAAAGGCTTATTACCGTGATAACGGCGAAAATGCTGTTCTGTATGCACTGTCGTTGAGCAGGCGGTGATAAATTGCTTATTCTTGGAATAGAAACTTCTTGTGACGAAACCTCTGCAGCAGTTGTAAGAGACGGCAGAGAGATACTCTCAGATGTGATATCGTCACAGATAGACATACATACACAGTTTGGCGGAGTAGTGCCCGAAATTGCATCACGTAAGCATCTTGAGGCTATCAACGGAGTTATAGACAGTGCGCTTGAAAATGCCGGAGTTACTTTGGATGATATTGATGCAATAGGCGTAACCTATGCCCCAGGTCTTGTGGGTGCGCTTCTGGTAGGCGTGTCTGCGGCAAAGGCGCTTTCCTTTGCAACCGGCAAGCCGCTTATTCCGGTGCACCATATAAGAGGGCATATATGTGCCAACTATATTGAACATAAGGATTTGGAACCACCCTTTGTGTGCCTGGTGTGCTCAGGCGGTCACAGTCACATTATCCATGTTAAGAGCTATACCGACTATGCTGTGCTCGGTCAGACCAGAGACGATGCGGCAGGGGAGGCCTTTGACAAGGTTGCAAGAGTTCTCGGTCTCGGCTATCCCGGCGGTCCCAAGATAGACAAGCTTGCGAAAGAAGGTAATGATGATGCAATTTCCTTTAAAAAGGTTTCCTTCGGCAAGGGCTGCTATGATTTCAGCTTCAGCGGTATCAAAACCGGAGTTATCAACTATCTTCACAATGCAGAGCAAAAGGGAGAGACGGTTTCAAAGGCTGATTTGGCGGCATCCTTTCAAAAGAATGTAACAGAGGTTCTTATAGGCAATCTGGTGGAAGCGGCAAAATCTGTCGGTGTTGATACAATTGCTCTTGCAGGCGGTGTTGCTTCAAACAGCAGATTAAGACAGGAGCTTGACCGCAGAAAAGGCAACTTGCGGGCTGTGTATCCCTCACCCAAGCTGTGTACGGACAACGGCTCGATGATAGGCTGCAGTGCTTTTTACGAGGCGCAGAGCGGCAGATATGCAGACATGACGTTAAATGCCATACCGTATCTGAGTGTGGATTTAATATAAAAATTTTAAGGAGGCTTAAGCAATGAAAAAATCTAAAATTTTGAACATCTTTGTTTCATTAACGGTAGTTGTGTGCCTGGTTTTCACAACTGCATACGCAGCGTTCCCGGATGTACCGGAAGATAGGTATAATTGGGCCGTAGAGGCTATAAATTCTATGGCAGACGAGGGTATTATCAAGGGATATGAAGACGGTACATTCCAACCCGAAAAATCCATTTCCAAGTTAGAAGGTCTTGTGCTTATCGCAAGAGTTCTCGGATGTGATGCTTCCGAAAATGAAATTTTTATGGATGAAGCTAAATATATGTATAAAGATATAATCGAAGATTATGAATTAAGCTTCGGTGAAAACGAGCTTGCATATCTTCTTCTCAAGGGTGTTATAACCGAAGAGGAGCTTGAGGTATATGTAGGCGACGGTAATAGCGGAACACCTCTTATGAGATATGAGGTTGCAATGCTTCTCACAAAGGCTCTTGATGCCGAGGACAATCTTCCCTCTGCCTCCGCTCTGACCTATGCCGATGCAGATAGTGTTCCCGCTACTGCAAAAAAATATGTTCGCTATGTGACAGAGCAGGGTCTTATGAATGGTATGGAGGACAACAAGTTCTCACCAAACACAGGTGTTACCCGTGCTCAGGCTGCTGTACTTCTGAAAAAGCTTCAGAACAAGACAAATTATCAGTTCAGGACAGGCACTGTAGTTGAGATGGATACAGTTACAAGCATAATCCGCCTTAAGGACAGCGAGGGAAGCACTATTTCCCACAGCATTCTGCCCAACGTTATCCTCAGATATGACGGCGAGCGTATTACCAAGGCAGAAATTGCATCCGGCTACAATGCATCTATCACATACAAAGATGCAGAGGTTTATGCAATAGACTTTACCCCCTCACTCATAGACGATTATGTATACGGTGCCCTTACCTCTATAACCACCAAAGGCACTATGTCTATAGGTGTGGCGGTTATGGGCGAAAATGATACTGAGCCCGCTGCTGAAAAAACTGCCTATAAGCTCACTGATGATGTAGTAGTAACAGTTGACGGAGAGGATGCTTCTGTAGGCTCTCTTAAGACCGGCTATTACGTAAAGCTTAACATCAAGAGCGGCAAGGTTAAGGCAATTGAGGCAGAGCAGAGACAGTCAAGTGTGTCCGGTACTCTGGCAGGAATATATTTTGACCCCGTATTTAAAATTGCTGTAACAAACAAAAGCGGCGATACCTCTGAGTATCTCCTCAAGGACAGCGCAACCATCACCAGAAACGGCAAATCTGCCGAGGCTTCTGACCTTACCGAGGGAGATATAGTTTCAGTAACTCTTGATTACGGCAGGATTTCAAAGCTTACCGCAACCAGCAAGACAAGCACCAAGTCCGGTGTTATCACTGAAATCCTCATTTCAAGCAAGCCCAAGCTTACTCTCACAATAGAGGGTGAGGATGTTACATATCCTCTGTCTGCAACTGCTGAATTTTCAATAACCGGCACAGACGGAACAAATACAATTTATGATTTGCGTACAAACACTGTTGCCACCGTAACTATTGAGAGTGATACTATCACCAAGGTTACCACAACAGCGGCAACCGAGACAAAGACAGTCACAGGTGAGGTTGTAAGCGTAACACCTGCAGCAAATGTATTCCAGGTTAAATATACAGATCCTTCTACAGGCGTTACACAGACTGATTCAATACTTGTTAACTCCAAGACAACCATTATTGATATCAACGGAAAGAGCCAGAAGATCAGTGCTCTTACTATCGGTACACAGGTAACCGTATACGGAACCATCGGTTCAGGTATTGTTGCAGCAACCACTGTTATGAAGCTTGACTGATAAAAAAGCAATTAAAAAATATCTTATATATCAAAAACCGCAGAAAATTAAAATTCTGCGGTTTTTGTCAGTTATTTTAAAATATTTTCTTATATGATTCAATAATACCCTTATCCAAATCAGGATAGTTATTAAAATGCATATTCAGCGCTTCATATTTGTACTGCCCCATTTTATGATAGGGCAAAAGCTCAATATTTTTGTATCTGATGCCCTGTAGGAAATCAGCAATTTTTCTGATTTCTCCGGTATGTGTATTGAAATCGGGTATGATTGGTATTCTTATAACAATCTCAGCCTTGCCGTTGTCAGACAGCTGCTTCAGATTGCTGAGGATTGTCTTGTTTGATACGCTTGTTCCTTCAATGTGCAGATTTTCGCTAACTGCCTTTATATCATAAAGAAACATATCTGTATAAGGAAGGATTTTTTCAAAGCTTTCCCACGGTACATTGCCGGCTGTATCTACGGCAGTATGTATGCCTGCTTCCTTACACATTTTGAGGATTTCTTCAAGAAAATCCGCTTGAAGCATACACTCTCCGCCCGAGAAAGTAACTCCTCCGCCTGAGGCTTCATAGAAAATTTTATCCTTTATAATCTGCTCAAAAACCTCTTGCACTGTATACTCTTTTCCGCAAATCTGCCTTGCTTCGTTGGGACACTGTATAATACACTGCCCGCAAAAAACGCAGCTGCCTGAAGTGTTTTGACATATTTGCCTACATTGTCCGCATCCTGTGCATTTGGTTTTATAGTGCATCATTTGCCGTGAAAATACCTGACTTTCCGGATTGTGACACCATTTGCATTTTAAATTGCAGCCTTTAAAGAATATCGTTGTCCGTATACCGGGTCCGTCAACATAAGAATTTCTCTGTATTTCAAAAATTGTTGCTTTAATTTTATTCATCTCTATTTTGCTCTTTCTATTATCATATCCTGCCATTCCTTACTCATCGTGACAAACCGGGCATTCCATCCAGAAACGCGCACGGATAAATTCTGATAGTTTTCCGGATGCTTTTGTGCCTCTGTCAAAGTTGCTTTATCAACCGTGTCTATTTGCATAAAATGACCGCCCAACAGCACAAAACCCTTTATCAGACCGGCAATTGCTGTAATCGCATTATCATTATCTATGCTTGAGGGGACAAAACCAATATCAAGAGCTGCACCGGTATACTGTTTTTTTAAATCAGCTTTACAGTATGATTTTATAATTGCCGCTGCACCGTTATGATCTGTTCCTGGAGTCGGAGATAAATTTCCTGACAGAATTTCACCTTGCTTTCTTCCGAAGGGAGTGGCTATCCGTGACGGTGCCCATTCAATCTGTCTGCCGAAGGTACTGACTCCGCTTACAAAACGTATGGGTGTTTTTTCGTCATACGTCTTGCACATATCCGAAAAATCATTGAGGATTTTTACCGCAATTTCATCGACCTCATCACAGTCATTTCCAAAATATGTATAATTGCTTAATATGCGTTTTCTCAATGCTTCTTCATTTTCCCAATTGTTTTTTAAAATTCTCATAAAATCCGTAAAAGAAATTATTTTGTCCTCAAACACAGCTTTCTTAATGGCATAAAGGCTGTTTACAGCATCAGGCAGACCGCCTATGTGTGGAGAAATAACGTTGTAAACCGTACCGCCCTCTTTGTAGGACAGACCTTTTTCGATACATGACTGCTCAAATAACGAAACAGCCGTGCAGGGATTATTTGCTTTGAAGGTAATCATATCATCTTCAAGCTTTGTCAGGACACATTCTTCGTATATGGCTCTGACTTGATTTTTTAAATCAACCTCATATTGATAAAGTAAAGAAGCGAATGTATCAAAATTAACCTTTTCATCATAATCCTTTAAAGTGACTTGCTGTAAAGTTTTAAAGCGTCAAAGGGAATATAAGAAAAATTTGTTTTGCCGGGAATCTGAACCTCCCAGCATCCGTCATTTGCAAATGCTCTTGCCTCAATCTGCGGATATCCCATATCAGCCAGAGACTCCAGAATCAAGTCTTCGTTATACACAGCAACCACTCCGCCTCCGTAACGAATTACTTCAGCAACGCGAGTGAGAAACTTTTCATCAGTTTTTTTATTTATTCTGACAGTTGTTGGAAAATCACTTATACCTGTTTCTTCGATTATATCAAGTACAAGGTAAGTCACCTCGTTTGTAACATCGTTTCCGTTTTCATCAATTCCTGACAGAACAATGTTCTGATAATGCTGTGCATCGCCGCTTACAGTATCTTCACCTGTAATCCATTCGCAGCCTTTTATAAAGAAGTGTGCCAGAATTTCTCTTGCTTCATACAGTGTTATTTTGTTGTTTTTTAAGTCAGCGTCAAGATATTTTCCAAGCAACACATCAATTCTGCCAAATCCCGGCCAGCATCCGGTTAATCTTAAAAAAGAAAAACAAAACCAAATGCTCTGCACTGCTTCATAAAAGCTTGCTGCAGGACTAAAAGGAACACGCTTCATGTTTTCTGTTATGCGTTCAAAGCCTTGCCTTTTTGATAGCTCATCAATATATCTCATGCGCCATATCTCCATACAGTCTATGCAGTGAATACAGCTTTTTATAAACTCTGTTTTTGAAGGGTCTGTATGTGTGGCAAGTGATTTTTTCGCCTTCTCTCTTATTCCGTCCATACCGATTTCAAGAACCTCAAAAAAATCCACTGTCAGATGACTGACTCCTGTTGGAGCTCCGCGTTCTTCGTTTTTGTATGCAGCAGGCAGCTGATGAGTTATTGCATCACCGAGAGTTGCCGCACCGCTTAGAAGCTCGCCGTCGCAGATTCTGACAGGCGCTTTTGTGACGATTTCATAAATTGCAGTATTGTATTTTTCTATAGGGGACATATTCTCATAATTTTCAATATGATTAAGAGAAACATTTGGGGTTTTCAATGTGTCTTTTCCATACTTATGATTCAGTGATTCATAAGCAAAATTTCTTGTTTTTCGGCTGAGCCTTACCGGTCTCTTACAGTCAGAAGATGTATAAAACTCCATATAATTATCCTCCAAAATTTATATTTTACAAAATAATATCATATTTCGTGAGCACGGTACATTGACATGCTTATTAAAAATATGTATAATACTACTGAGGTGATTTTGTGAAAATTGAAAGTATTGATATTAAATATTTTAACTTTTCTGGATTTTCATCCTCTTCGATTGACGGGCATGTTCATATAAAGCAGCTGCCATATTTATCCATTGTGCAATCAAAGGTCGGTTCATATGGGATTATGCTTGATTGCGGCATGGAATATACCACTGATGAGGGGGCGTTTTTTATTGCTCCGTCTCATGTAACACAAAAGATAACACATTTTGCCAATAAAGAAATCAATAAATTTTCGGCAAGATATGTATTTTTGGATGTGATAATTAATAACACATATCATCTTGATGATATTATTGATTTTCCTGTTGTCACGGATAAGGCTTCTTCCGTGATTTTTGATAGTGCTTTTAATACATTTGAAGCGTCGGATAATGTGTGTGACCGAATGGCTTGCTTGTATAATATTATCAAGCATTTGTTGGAAATATCTACAGAAAAAATCACATACCGTAATAGCGCAATATATCCCGTTATTGAATATATCAAGGTAAATTACATGAAAAGCATCAGTGTATGCGATATGTCAGAGATTATTAAAATGTCTGAATCAAATTTATATTCAGTATTCAAAAAATCTACCGGTAGCTCACCGATAAAGTACCTTAATGAATACAGACTGTCTATGGCGTGTGAGCTTTTGCTTCACACTGACAGCAGTATAAAAGCCATTGCTGAAAAAGTAGGAATACCTGACCAGTTTTACTTCAGTAAGCTGTTTAAAGCCAAATATTCAACCTCTCCGCAAAAGTACAGAAAAATAAACCTGTATTAAAACACCATGCAAGCATTTTAATCGGAATGTATTTTTTGAATGTAAGCAAAAATCTAAAAAATGCGATATTTTTATTTTAAAATATATATTAGTGTGATACAATGGACATGAGGTGATATTATGGAGTTTTTACATGGCAGTGTTTTTAAATAACAAGACAGGACACTCTCAGTGATATTGAAAATAATTTTATACAGATGAAGGAATCAGGTCTTGACACAGCGGTTATTCTGACAAACCATATTGCAGTTAATAAAGAAACCTCTGATATACTGGAAAAATACGTTGCTGATGGCGGAGTTTTGATTACAGACGGAAAATTCGGAATAACAGATGAACTGTCTATGCTCAATAAAGAGCTGCCCGGCGGTGAATTTAACAGATATGTGGGAACAGATTATATTGATACAGATTACGAAAACCTGGACTTTGACTATAAAGGCAAGACTGTAAGAGGATTTTATGGTAAAGATATTGTTGAGGTAAGGGATGCCGATATTTTGGGCACTTTTGCAGACAGCGGTGCTGCCGTTACTTCCAGAGGGCACAAATCCGGTTCGGTAATCTCCGTTAACACGCATCTCTGGTATGGCTACAGCAAAACTTAAAGATAAAACAATAAGATACTTTGCAGATAAAATCTCGGATGAACTGAACCTAAGACTTTATACAACCGATAATACTCTTAAGATAAAACTTTGCGAAAATGAAAAAGAATACATCGCCTTTGTATTTAATTATACTGATGAAGATATCAAAGGACATATTTCCTGCAGTTTTATTGACGAAGATGTGTTTGTTCGGGGCAAATGATGTAATTATTCTGAGAAAGGAAAAGAACCATGGCTAAGCTTATTAAACAAATTGAAACAAGAGTTGTCAGAAGCTACAGAGGAGGAAAGCTTATTGATGAATTTTTAGGTAAGGAAAATCCATCAGACTGTTTTTTGCCAGAGGACTGGATATCTTCCTTTGTAGAGGCAAAGAACCCTGATTATATACCAAATGAAGGGATAACAAGAGTAATGTCTGACAAAGGCGAAAGGCTTATTACAAATGTAGTTTCACCGGCGGATTTTGGATCGGGCAGAGATGTACCGGGAGTGCTCATAAAGCTCCTTGACTCAGCAGAACGGCTGGGAATTCAGGTTCATCCAACACCTGAGTTTTCAAAAAAGCATTTCGGCACCCCCTACGGAAAAACAGAATGCTGGCATATCTTGGGTACAAGAGAGGATATGGACAGTGCAGTTTATATCGGCTTCAAAGAGGGTGTTACTAGACAGATATGGAAAGACCTATACCAAAAGCAGGATATCCCCAAAATGCTTGACTCTATGCACCGCTTTGAGGTAAAGCCGGGAGATACTATCCTTGTAACAGCAGGCTCACCCCATGCCATAGGTGCCGGGTGCTTTTTACTTGAAATACAGGAACCGAGCGACTATACCATGAGGGTAGAAAAAACAACCCTGGCAGGTACTGTTCTTTCGCCCTGGCAGATTCACTACGGTGCAGGAGAAGAAAATATGCTCGATTGCTTTATATATGACGGATTGTCCAGGGAGGATGCCAGAAAAAGATATTTTCTTACTCCGCAGGTCACTGAGGGAGAGAATTTTACTCACAGCAAGCTGGTAACATATGCGGACACAACCTGCTTTAAGTTAGAAAAATCAGAGGGAGTATATGAATTTGCCCCCGACAGCTTTGTTACATTGGTTGCAACCTCAGAGGGCAGCATTGCTACCGCTGAGGAGGAAATTAAAGTGAGCAAGGGAGACAGGGTGTTTGTCCCTGCAGGTTCAGGAAAAATCACTATAAATGGTAGCAGTATAATATGCTATCCACCCAAGGTACAGGAGAGTAAATGATGATTAAGACAAGAAAAGATTTAATGAAGCTTGCAGCAGAATACTATGTGCCGCTTCTTGAAAAAGCTACACACAGATATGAAAATAATGAACAGTATGTATTGCAGATACTGTTGGCTATAATGTGACTCTGCTTGAAGAGCTGTTCCGTCCGCTGTGGGGTATAGCTCCAATACTCAGGGAAGAGAGCCTTGAAATAACAGTAAATGGCGTAAAATATCCGGTAAGCGAGTATATAACAAAAGTCATCTGCGAGGATATTGACGAAGCATCGGACAAATGCTTTGATAAAGATGTAACCGATGATTCGTTAATCAGCTTTGAAAACCAGTTTGTAACAGAGATTGCCGCATATCTTGTAACGGTTATTTTTGCGAGAGAAACACTCTGGGATATTCTTTCGCAGGACAAAGCAGAATTGGCATAATGATTTGCTTTGACAACTATTTCCCCGAATCTGCGGCGGCTCTCGGAGCCAAAGGGGCGCAGCTGATTCTTTATCCGCTGTACGGAGATACCCTTAAGATTGACTGGGAGCTCAAGCTCAGGACAAGAGCGATAGACCATGCTCTTTATATCGCACCATGCCAGATAGACAAATATTTTGACGTCGCCTACACCGGAGTTGTTGACCCGGAGGGCAATGTGGTAGAGAAGCTCACAGAGGTTTCATCATATAAGGTTGTTGAAATTGATTTGGATAAAGAGGTTATTACAAACACCATGGCAGTACCCGGTCGGAAGGACAGAAGGAAAATCTGAAGGACTATCTCCATCGGTGCAGAAACTATAATGCATATTACTCCCTGACAGAACAGGAAGCACCGGTTAAGTCATGGGAAGAGATTTTCAAGGGAAATCCCCCTGTTTGATGACAAAACTCCGCTATATCTAATCAGCTATAGCGGAGTTTAATATTAATTATTTACATTCCCTGTAAAAATCTGTCAACTACAAGCTGTCTGAACTTTGGTGACAGTGATGCAAAGTAGGCCGTAAATCCGGTTACTCTCACTACCAAATCAGGATGAGACTCAGGATTTTTGTGGGCTTCCATCAGCTTTTCTGTGTCAAGGATGTTTATGTTTATCAGAGTGCCGCCCTGTTCAAAATGAGCTTCAATGAGACTCAGCACAGCATCTATGCCACCTTCTTCTACGGTGATTTTGGGGTCAAATTCTATCTGTAGCGGAGCAGAGTTGCCGTAGCCGCATTGTACCGAGGCTATGCCGTTTGACTGAGCGGTAACCGCACCGTCTCTGCGGAATCCGCTGTTTGGATTTGCACCGTGGGATATGGGCTCGCAGCTTTTTCTTCCGTTTGGTGTTGCAGCCACTGCTGTTCCGTACTCAATTGACCGTGCCCAGGAAAACCAGCCAGGCACCAAAGTTCTGCCATCAGGCATAGGGGTGGATTTAATTATTTTTGTAAAGCTCTCTGTAAGCCTTATTGCCCACCTGTCTGCTTCAGTACCGCCGCCGCAGTATTTTGGAGCAGAGCTCATTATAGCACGTATTCTCTCATTTTTTGCTCCTTCAAAGTTGCTTTCCAGTGCTCCAAACAGCTCGTCCCAGCCAAGGAGCTGTTCTTTTTCTATTCTGTCAGATATTGCGCCAAGAGAGTCCGCCACAACTGCAAGACCTGCACCGTCTACACCAACGGTATAGAGCTTTGCACACTCAGAAATATCAAGACCTTTTTCTATAGTGTCGTGCATCATAAGGTTCATGATAAGCTCAGGTGTTACATCGTGACAGTGATCTATATGGAGATTAATTCCTGCTGCTGTAACCTCTGCCGCAATTTTAAGATGCTTTTCGTACAGCTCAAAGAGTTTTTCTGCAGACTTGACTACTTCATTTTTCAGGTCATTCAACGCATGTTCAAATACCTTTGCTATGTTTATTTTTACAGTGTCGTTCATTGGAAATTCCTTGCCCGGCACGCACATCCAGTTGCAGCCCACTGCAATTCGCTCTCTTGCGGTTTTCTTGTCAACACCGTTGCGCATATAGCCTTCGGCAAGTGCCTTGTCGTTGCAGAATCTCGGCCAGCCGTTTTTATTTTTGAAAAGGTAATACACAGCCCTGCGCAAAAATTCTCTGTCGCAGTTTTCGTGCACTCTTACTGTCAGATTGCAGGAGATATTGATAGAATCTGCCGCCTCAAGTATCAGATAAGACAAATGGTTTGTCATGTCTCTGTCGTTTTCGTCAACTCCGGATATCTGATAATAGTGCGGGTCAATAAGCAAAAGATTTGCTATGAGGAATTTTGCAGTCTCATCGTCAAGGATGCCGTTTCTGACATCGTTTTCATAGTAGGGGAGAAGAATCACGTCCAGCTGAAAGCCTGCACCGTCTCTGGTATAAATTCTTGATGCACAGTTAAAATGCGCTACCCATTGGCATGCCTCGTAAAAGGTCTTTGGCGCGCCAAGCTTTATATTTTTGTTTACTTCCAGCATTTTGGTGAGATTTTCTCTTATTTCCGGTCTTGTTTCGGAAACAATCAACTCTTCAATTTTGTCAATATGTCTTTGTATAAAGTCGCATATTGCTATGACGCATCTTTCTTCTGCGTTATAAAAATCTTCTTTTCCCTTATTTATATCTCTGTATTTTCTTATTTTTTCCAATAGTCCGCCAAATCCTGACTCAAGTCCGATTCGATAGTCGCAGGCAAAGTGTGCGTCTCCGTCAATTCCCGTCTGGATATTGTATTTCTTTTGCAGCGGCTTCAGGTCGTCATAGGGGAATCTTTGCTCGTCCCAGCGCTTGCTCCACTGTGCAGTGGCTGTTTTCATAAATTCCATGGTTTTTGGTCTTTTTTTCAGCCAGTCGGGCATATAGTGCAGGTCGCCTCTGTAGTTTACCAACATATCTCTCCAACGTCCGCACAGCATTTCCATAGGGTCTACATATGCAGGATGTGCTCCTATAACCCGTACAAAGTTTTCACACATGCCGTCGTATCCGTAAAAACTGCCGTTTGAGCTGTTATACCAGGGTTCTACCTCATAGTCCTTGGTTATGGGCACAGTGCCGAAGTCGTCTAAGTCTGTATATCCGTTCTGAGCTCTTTTTTCAAGAGTGTGCCGGATTTTAGTTTCTCTCATGGATTTTAGTCTGTCAGCGTATGTAAGCATATTTTTTCAGCTCCTCCATATATTCATTCGAAGGGGTTTTGAATTCTTTTTGTTCAATTCCCATTGCCTTTGCCTTTTCTGTTCCTAAGGGATGATAGGGCAGAAGCTCATATTGTATCACATTATTCAGCTGCTTTGCAAAGGCAGATATTTTGTCAATTTCCTGTTTTATCCCGGGTATAACAGGAGTACGCAATATTATCGGGATGCCGAGCATGTCGGCTTTTTCTATATTAGCTCTGATTATACCAGGGTCGATACCCACATATTCTCTGTGTATATCCTTGTCCCATATTTTAAGGTCGCACATTATCAGGTCAAGCTTTGAGATAACAGCTTCGCTGTATATCGCCATTGAGGTTTCAACAGCAGTGTGTATACCCTGACTTTTGCATTTGTCAATTAATGTATTTAAAAAATCTGCCTGCATAAAGGGCTCACCGCCGGAGAAGGTCACACCTCCGCCTTTTACATAGTACTGCTTATCATGGAGTATTTGCTCCATAACCTCGTCGGATGACATTTCTTTTCCGCAGATGACTTTTGCGCCCGAAAAACACCCTTTACTGCACATTCCGCAGCAGATACATTTTTCCGGATATTCCAGCAGCTGAGGCTTCGGGTCGATTGTTTCCGGGTTGTGACACCATGCACAGTGCAGAGGACATCCCTTGAAAAACACCGTTGTCCTGAGCCCGGGTCCGTCATGTACGGAGGAACGCTGTATATCAGCGATTATGCCTGTTTGCATATGGCTTTCTCTTTTCCGCTTGCATTGCTTTTTATTGCCGCGTCAAGTATTGCCATAACCTCCATGTTTGCATCCAGTGTAAGCATTGGATGGATGTCCTCACCGGTGTTTATGTGGTTTGCATAATGACATGGCATATTTTTAAATTTTTCTTCAAAGGTATATTCCGGGATTTCCACTTCGTTTCCGTATATATCATATGCCTTGACATCAGGCGCATTTTCAGCACCGCCAGTGCACATGATTACTCCGTGAGTGCACAGAACCATTGGCCCGGAGGGTATAACGGCTCTTGGTGTAGACCATGTACCCTCAATAACAGACATTTTGCTGTCATATTTTATTATAGCCGCAAAGTTGTCGTCCGTATCCCCAAAGGGAGTGTTAAGATTTGCACCCATGCTCATAATGCTCTTAGCATCCGTTCCCATAAACCATCTTGAGAAGAAGCATCCGTAGCAGCATATATCAAGGTATACACCGCCGCCCAGCTTTTCACTGTGCCACCAGGTTTTGCTTCTCTGCTCATCAGTCATTTCCTCAGCATTTTCGCTGACGCCTCTGTGCTTTGCCCCTTTGCCCAAGGGTCCGGTATGACCGTTTATGTATCTGAGCTTTATGGGCTCGCCCACGATTTTGCTGTCCAGTGCCGCTTTCATTCTGAGTATATATTCACGCCATACAACAGGCCAGTTTACAACAGCCTTGATACCGTATTTGTCTACAACGGCTTTAATTTTGTACGCTTCTTCCAGGCTGACCGCTACAGGCTTTTCGATAGATACATCCACTCCGCGTTTGGCACATTCCTCAACCACTTCGGGCTTCTGCACATTTTCTGTCAGGATAAATGCAATATCCGGTTTTATTTCATCAAGCATTTTTCTGTAATCATCACACACATTGCTGCAGTATTTGGTACGCACATTTTCTATGTTCCATTCCGGAGTATAGCGGAGTGGGGGAATTTTTTCTGCCTGCGACTCAACATCTGCAATTGCCACCAGCTCCATATCTTCTCTTTCGCTGATATACTGGGCAATCTCATTGACATGCATGTGTGAAAATCCTATAATAACTGCTTTAATCATAATTAATTATCCTTTCAATCTATCATTACAGGCTGTCTGCTCTTACCTCTCTGCCCAGCTCTGCCGATTTATAGAAGCACTCAATTGCCTTGGTTACCTCTATATTCTGATGGCGCTTTATGAGATATTCCTCCTTGCCAGCAAGAGTGTTCATGATATTTCTGTACATGTATCTATGCTGTTCAAAGGGCACGCCCTTGTATTCGCCGTTGTCAAACCATTTCATATCACATTCCGACTGGAATTTTCCTATGTTTTTGTAAAGCTTTTCCTTGTTTACACTGAGACCGCCCTTGTCACCGCATATAACCATATCAAGATTGGTTGTAGGCAGATTTATTGCCCATGAGAATTTAAAGTTGACAGTCATGCCTCCCTCAAGACGCATGAATCCTGTTGAAAATTCCTCCACGTTAAATTCTCTGTAGTCAAAAGGTCTTGGTGTAAAGGTGCCGTCATATGCACCGCTTTCTGCTATGGAGAGCAGTATATCCTCGCCTTTATCTGCAATTTTTGTATAGGCGCTTCCGGACACTGCCTCAACCTTCTTGTCACCAACAATCCAGAGCAGTGAGTCAATGAGGTGTACACCAAGGTCGCAGAAGGGACCGCCGAAGTTGTGTTCCTTCATATGGAACATACCCCAGGTAGGGATGCCTATTCTCCTGATAAATTCAATATCCGAGAAGTACACTTCACCCAACTCACCGCTGTCCACCAGCAGCTTTGACTGCTGCATATAGTTTCTCCATCTCATACACTGGCAGGGGAAGAGCATTTTGCCGCATCTCTCAGCTGTGTCCCACATTTCCTCAGCGTCCTTAACCGTCAGTGCCAGTGGCTTTTCGCAGGCTACATGAGCGCCTGCCTCAAGGGCTTTTATTGTCCATTCCTTGTGATATACATTTGGTGTGCATACTGCTACAAAGTCCGGCTTTACTTCATCCAGCATTTTCTGCGGGTCTGTGTAGTATTTGGGCACATTATGTCTTTTCGCGGTTTCTGCGGCTGCCTCTTCGCGGATATCTGCCACTGCCGCTACGTCAACGAGACCTTCTTTTCTTAATATATTCAGTGCAGGAAAATGCGCACTGTTTGCTATCATACCTGTTCCTATAACTGCTACCTTCAACATGATTTATTCCTCCTCAAATGGTTCTTCTGCTTTTTCGATATTTCCCGATTCACATGATTTTCTTCCTGCGTCCAATGCCGCCATAACCTTCATATTAAAATCAGCCGTTACCATTTCATACAGCGGCTTTCCGTCAAGTATAAATTCCGCAATGTTTTTTGCTATATCCTCACTGATTGGCTCACAGTCATATACAGCGTTTGGCTCCGGTGTGGGTACATAGGGGATAAAGTTTGTATATACCTTTACCCGGGGCGAAAATCTGTCTGCTACGATAACTCCCTTTTTACCGAATATTACCGGTCCTGTGGGTATCTCGCCGTTGCTCAGGGTAGACCAGGAGCCTTCTATCAGTCCTATTGCATCGCCAAAGTCTATGGTAAATGCCGAATAATCCTCGCAGTCGGCAAAATCCAGGATGAACCTTTTGCTCATTCCCGCAACTCTCTTTGCGGTTTTTCCTGTTATCCATGTGGACAGCACACAGCCGTATCCTGCATAGTCGCATATAGAGCCGCCGCCTCTGTCTCCTCTGTACCACCATAGCTTTGCAAGCTCATCCTTAGGGTGGTTATCCGGAATATACGGTCCGCAGGTGGCAGGACTGCGGTAATGCACTCTTATGACATCGCCAATAATTCCGCTGTCGGCAAGCTCCTTTGCCTTACGGAATGACGGGAACCAGGCAATAGGCCAGTTAATAATCAGCTCTGCCTTGCTTGCCTTGTGTGCTCTGTACATTCTCTTTGCGTCTGCCATAGACAGTGTCATAGGCTTTTCGACTACAGCATGAATATCCATTGATAATACTTCTTCAACAATATCGGCATGACCCTTGATATCGGTACATATCACCGCTATATCAATATTCTGCCGCAAAAGCTCTTTGTAATCGTCCCATATTTTCAGTTCAATATTGTCGGGCATATTAAGCTTCAGCCGTATCTGATATTCTTCCTCAGTATATGGCGGTACATCAGCTATTCCGACTATTTCGTATACATCGCTCATCCTGTGAAAAACCGGAGTAAGTGTTTTTACATGGATATGAGCTATACCTATTATTGCTACTCTTAGTTTTTTCATTTTTTTCACCTCTCAGAATGTTGTTTTCAGGTCTATTGTTCGTCCTGTTTCTATAGCTTCGGGAATTTTGCACATTATTTCAAGCACATGGCGTGCGTGCTCAGGAGACAGCACAGGCTTGGTGTCGTTTTCAACTGAATTTATTATGTCTCCGAGACAGCAGCACTGGCTTATTAGCTTCTTGGGGATATTTATCCAGTCCATAGGCTCTATCCATCCTCTGATGCCTCTCTCGGGAGAATCTATATATACCTCCGGCTTGGGATTTGTCATATACGGCTTGGTAAAGGAGATTGTGCCGCTCTCGCCGAAAATTTCAAGCTGCGGAGCACGGGAAGCCTTCTGAGAAAAACCGGTGTCTACCATCGCCATTCTTCCTTCGCCGAAATCCAGGGTAATTACGTACTGGTCGGGAAGCATATCTGTTTTAATCTTCTTACCGTCATAATTGCCGGAGCGCACCTCTCTGGTCGGAGTTGTCACCTTTGCCATACATGCAATTTTCTTTGCCGGTCCCATTACCGAGGTTACAATCTGCAGCCCGTGGACTCCCATGTCAACCAGTGCTCCTGCGCCCGGCTCAAAAAACCAGCTTGGGTCTGCTTCTCTGTACTGGAAGTATTCGGGTCCGCCATGGGACATATTGCATTTTGCGTAGTAGGGGACACCGATTGCTCCGTCGGCAATCATCTGCTTTGCTATGTTCAGGTCGTATCTCATGGGATGTATCGGTACGCAAACAAATTTTACATTCATTTTCTCTGCAAGCTCAATTTGTTCTGTAATAGCCTCAACTGTGGGTGCGGCAGGCTTTTGAGAAATAAGGTGCTTTCCAGCAGAGAGAACAGCCATGTTTATCTCATGATGTGCCTGAATAGAGGCTGCGTCAATGGCTATGTCAAAATCACAGCTTTCTATAAGCTCGTATACAGTTTTATAATGATTTGGAATATTATATTTTTCGCAAGCTTCAATAGCGCGCTCCTCCACTATATCAACCGCCGCCACGCAAACAGCATTCGCTTCCTTGCTTATGTTTAGAAAATACTGTGCGTTAGCAAACATTCCGCAGCCGACAACTGCGACCTTCCATGTCTTTTTCATTAAAATCACCTCATAAAAGTTAAAAATTTTATATTTACATTTTACATTCCGGTGGTATAATAGTAAATGGAATATATTTTCAAATCCTTGTATTATATTAACATCAGAATTGGCGGTGAACGTTATGATTTACAGCTGCAAATTTGACAAAATGCCTGAAATACACGATTTTTACAGATGTGTGCGCAACACTGTGTGGCAGATTGCAGACAGATACAATATTCTTATTTTCGTGACAGACGGCAAGTGTCATATATCCTGCGACGGAGAGGAATATGACGTAAGCGAGGGAGAAATATTCTTTATTCCCGCGGGTCATTCCTATGTACGCAGACCCATAGACAATGCCATGTGCACCATGCATTACATACATTTTACCTTCGGCGAGGATTTTGTTCAGGAGACCGTCGAAAATTTGGCAAGCGATATTGCGCAGCTTAAGGAACAGCTTGACCGGGAAATTCTCAGAGGTGAAACCAACATTGCTTATCCTGACAAGGTGTATCTTCAGAATAAGAATACACCTGATAATTTTGAGGGCATAATGAAAGCCCTTTTGTCGATAAATCTGTTTTCAGAAAAAAGACAGCTTATGTGCAAGCTTCAGTCTGCAATAAATTTAAGCCGTATACTTGCAGATATTTCTCAAAAAACACTTGATACTGTATTAACGGACAGAACTCTCAGAAGCATAAGGATTATACCCCCTCATCTCAAAAGAGCGATAGGCTATATTTCAAGCCATTATTCCGAGCAGATTTCCCTTGAAAATCTTTCTGAGCACTGCAATGTATCTAAGCAGCAGATGATACGATATTTTAAATCCGCCTTCGGTGTGACACCGGTTCACTACATAACAGACTATAAGCTTTCCCGCGCAAAGGAGCTGCTGTTTTATCATACTGAGCTTACAATCAAGGAAATAGCTCTTGAGCTTGGTTTTGACAATCAATCCTATTTCTGCAAGGTTTTTTCACGAAATATGGGAGAGAGCCCGAGTGCATACAGGGAGAGAACGCATAATTTTGTTGAAAGCGAATAACAAACGTTACATAAAAAATATCAAAAATACCAAAAAAACTGTTGAAAAACACAAATGATTGTAGTATAATTACTTTTGTATATGTATGCACAAAAGAAGGTATATAAATGTCAGAAAAGAGAATTTGGCTTTCTTCTCCAACAATGCACGGTGAGGAACAGTTGTTTATAAATGAGGCGTTTGATACAAACTGGATTGCGCCCTTGGGAAAAAATGTTACGGAATTTGAAAATGAGATGGCGGCGTACGTAGGATGCAAGTCTGCTGCCGCAGTGACCGCAGGCACCCATGCACTTCACATGGCTGTAAAGCTTGCGGGGGTCGGCAAAGGCGATATTGTACTTTGCTCTGACCTTACATTTTCGGCAACCGTCAACCCGGTAAGTTATGAGGGCGGTGTTCAAGTCTTTATAGACTCCGAGCGCGATACATGGAATATGGATCCGGAGATACTTGAATCTGCTTTCAAAAAGTACGGAAGCAAGGTTAAAGCAGTAATAGCAGCCAATCTGTACGGCACACCCGCAAAGCTTGATGAAATAGCAGATATATGTAGCAGATACAATGCTGTCTTTATTGAAGATGCCGCAGAATCACTTTCAGCAAAGTACAAAGGACGTCAGACAGGCACCTTCGGCAGATATAACGCAATCAGCTTCAATGGCAACAAAATCATTACAACCTCCGGCGGCGGTATGTTTCTGTCAGATGATGAAGATGCTGTTGCAAAGGTGAGATTCTATTCTACCCAGTCAAGAGACCCGGCTCCTTGGTATCAGCACAGTGAAATTGGCTATAACTACCGCATGAGCAACATAGTAGCCGGTATAGGCAGAGGACAACTTATTCATATTGATGAGCATAAAAACCTTAAAACAAAGATTTATAACAGATATAAAAAAGCTTTTGCGGATTTACCGGTTGAAATGAATCCGTATACCTCTGACTGTGAGCCAAATTTCTGGTTAAGCTGCTTTACGGTTAACAGAGATTGGGCAGAAAGAGTAACACCGGAGAAAATACGTCTTGCGCTGGAAAGCGAAAATATTGAGTCCAGACCCATATGGAAGCCTATGCATATGCAGCCTGTATTTGCAGGGAGAGATTTTGTGACAAATGGTGATAGCGTTGGCGAAGATATATTTGCAAGAGGACTGTGCCTTCCTTCTGATATAAAAATGACCGAGGAAGAACAGCAGAGAGTTATTGACATAATTAAGGGGTTGTTCTGATGTATTATAGGTTTTTCAAAAGACCTGTTGACATATTCTGCGCGTTGGCAGCAATAGTAGTTTTTTCATGGCTTTACATATTGGTGGCTGTTCTTGTTAAAATAAAGCTCGGCAGTCCTGTTATATTCAGACAGCCCAGACCCGGTAAGGATGAAAAGATATTCAATCTGTATAAATTCCGTACCATGACCGATGAAAGAGACGAGAATGGCGAGCTCATGCCGGATGATGTCCGCCTGACGAAGTTTGGCAAATTCTTACGTTCCACCAGTCTTGATGAACTTCCTGAGGCTTTTAATATACTTAAGGGAGATATGAGTGTTGTCGGTCCAAGACCTCAACTTGTGCGTGATATGGTGTTTATGACAGATGAGCAGCGCTGGCGACATTCTGTAAAACCAGGACTCACCGGACTTGCACAGGTTAATGGCCGCAACGGCATAACCTGGGAGCAAAAACTCAGCTATGACCTTGACTACATAAAAAAAATCACTTTTATGTCCGATGCAAAAATTGTTTTCCTCACTGTATGGAAAGCCTTTGTAAAACAAGATGGTGTTGCTCAGGAGGGGATGGATACCGCTGAGGATTTTGGTGATTATCTTTTGAATTCCGGAAAAATAGATGAATATACATATAATAATTTACAAAATAGTGCAATAGAATTGATGAGGCAGTAGATGGTATGAAAATAGATGGATGGAAATATTATAATCATGCTGTAATTCCTGATTGTGCACCGCACGATACGCCTGACATCAATCCTGTCATTGATGGTAGTATATGGCAAATAGATGGCGGAAAACCAATACTTGCCCGTTGGACAACGAATTTTGATTGCGGGTACGATACCGGATGGTATTTTGTAATAAAAGATACTCCTTTTGATATTGGTGCTGTTAATGCTAAAAGAAGATATGAAATAAATAAAGGAAATAAAAATTTTAATTTTCGTAAGATAGATGTTTCAATTGACGGTGATGCATTATATGATGTTCATGTCTGTGCAACAGAAACGTATGGTGGTGTTACTGTTCAGTGTAAGCAGGATTTTTTAAATTATATACATTCATGTATAAAATTCGGCCAAGACCTTTTTGGTGTGTATTTGACTGAGAATGACCGACTTTGCGGATATTCTTTATTGGATGAGAAGGATGATTACATAGTATTTATCTCTCAAAAGGCAGATCCTTCATATGAAAAACAAGGTCTCAATGCTGCATTGGTATACGGAATATGCGAATATTATAAAGCATCTCTGGAAAAAGGTAAATATATTTGTGATGGTGAAAAATCCATATTGCATACTACTGCATTTCAGGATTATCTTGAAAAATATTTTATGTTCAGAAAAGCGTATTGCAGGTTGAATATAAAATTTAAAATGCCTTTTTCTATAGCATTGTCATTGGTGTATCCATTCAGGAAGCTTATATACAGAATAGATGTCCTTAGAAAGATTGGCGGCTTGCTCAAAATGAAGGAAATTGTAAAAAGCAAAAAAACAGAGAGGTAAATGTCATGGATTTGGTTTCCATAATTATGCCGTCGTACAATACGGCTGAATATATCGCTGAAACAATCAAATCAGTTTTAAATCAGACATACAAAGAATGGGAATTGATAATTGTTGATGACTGTTCCTCTGATAATACTGATGACGTGGTTGCAACTTTTGCCGACAGCAGAATCAGATATATCAAGAATGACAAAAACAGCGGTGCGGCGATTTCACGTAACAGAGCTTTGAGAGAAGCAAACGGTCGATGGATTGCTTTTTTGGACAGTGACGATTTGTGGGAACCAAAAAAGCTTGAACTGCAAATTACTTTTATGGTGAAAAATAATTATAAATTCACATATACAGATTATCGTGTCATCAATCCGAAAGGTGATATGTTGCCGTATATTTGCACAGGTCCTGACAAAGTCACTAAGCGAAAATTGTATAATTATTGTTATTTTTCGACGATAACTGTTATATATGACAGAGAATATATTGGGCTTATTCAAATCGAAGATGTTCGAAAAAACAATGATTATGCTATGTGGTTTAAAGCTGTGGAAAAGACGATTTGCTACAGATTCCCTGAATGTTTGTCATATTATTGCAAGCGAGATAATTCGGTTTCAAGCGGCAGTAAGTTGAAACTTATTAAGTATCATTACATAATGTTCCGCAAGGCACTACATAAGGGTAAAGTTATCTCTGTCTTGCTGACTGTGAATAACCTTATACATGGATTTATAAAAAAAATCAGATACAGAAGATATATTAGTTATTAATAAAGAGGTTAAAGTAAATGAATTCATTATATGATAGTATTGTCGGTAATAAGGATTGCCTGGCTGTAATAGGCTTAGGATATGTTGGTATGCCTATTGCAGTTTCCTTTGCAAAAAAAGGCATAAACGTTATCGGATTTGATCTGAACAAAAGCAAGATTGAATTGTATAAATCCGGCATTGATCCAACAAACGAAGTCGGAGATGATGCAATAAAAGAAAGCGCGGTTAAATTCACCTGTGACGAAACTGAACTTCTTCGAGCTAAATTTCATATTGTGGCTGTGCCTACACCTGTTAATTCCGATCATACCCCAGATCTGAATCCGGTTATCGGCGCCAGTGAAATAATCGGCAGAAATCTTACTCCTAGCTCTATTGTTGTGTATGAATCAACTGTTTATCCCGGTGTTACTGAGGATGTATGTATTCCTATTCTTGAAAAAGTGTCAGGATTAAAGTGCGGCAAAGATTTTAAAGTTGGATACTCTCCTGAACGTATTAATCCCGGAGATAAAATTCACAGGCTGGAGAACATCCCAAAAATAGTATCAGGATGTGACGAGGAGGCTCTTGCAGAAATTAAAAATATTTATGATATTGTCGTAGATGCTGGAACTTATCCTGTATCCAACATTAAAACAGCTGAAGCTGTAAAAATTGCAGAAAATAGCCAGCGTGATATCAATATTGCTTTTATGAATGAATTGTCTAAAGTATTTGACAGGCTTGACATAGATACCAACGAAGTTGTTGACGGAATGAATACAAAATGGAATGCTCTCGGCTTTAGACCTGGTCTGGTAGGTGGACATTGTATAGGTGTGGATCCGTATTACTTTACATATAAAGCAGAAAAACTCGGATATCATAGTCAGATTATATTGAATGGCAGAATTGTTAATGACAGCATGGGTAGTTTTGTGGCCGAGGCAGCAATCAAAAAAATTATATTAGCAGGAAAAGCACCAAAAAAATCTAAGGTTGTGATTATGGGACTTACTTTCAAAGAGAATTGCCCGGATATTCGTAACAGTAAGGTTGGGGATATTATCAAGCATCTTGAAGAATATGATATTGTTCCCGATATTATTGATCCATGGGTTAATCCGGATGAGGCTATTAGCGAGTACAATGTCAGAATTGTTCAGATTGCTGATGTAAATGATGCGGATTGTGTCATAGTAGCCGTAGCACATGACGAATTCAAAAAGCTACCTCTTTGCGAAATTGACAAACTGTTTAGAGAGTGTCCGGCAGATAAAAAGGTACTTATTGATGTCAAGGGTATTTTCAAAAAGGATGAATTGATAAAATCAGGCTATAGTTTCTGGAGACTTTAATCGGAAGCGGTGATAATAAATGAGCAAGATAGAAGTCTTGTGTGCAACTATGCATCAAACGGATTTTTCTTTGATAAAAAAAATGAATATAAGTACTGATGTTGTGTTTGCAAATCAAGCAGATAAATATGAATATTCGTCGGTAGATTTTGATGGTAATCATGCAAAAATGATTACTACAAATACAATCGGTGTCGGTGTTAACAGAAATATAGCATTGATTCATGCATCTGATGACACCGATATAGCATTAATAGCTGATGATGATATGATATATAATGATAATTATGTTAAAATCATATCAGAAGCTTTTCAGAAACTACCGGATGCAGATGCTATTATTTTTAATATAAAAACCATCGGAGCACAAACTAATAGACGTACACTTCGAAAAATATCTCGTATACATAGCTATAATTGTTTGAATTACGGAGCAGCAAGACTTGCTGTAAAGCTCAAAAGAATAAAACAAGAAAATATGTTTTTTCATAGAAGTTTTGGTGGTGGAACCGAATTTTCTTCTGGAGAAGATTCGCTGTTTATATGGGATATGATAAAGCGTAAATTTAAAATATATGCTTACCCTGCAACCATCGCAACCGTTGATCAGAGCTCATCGACTTGGTTTAAAGGATATACCAAGAAATACATATTTGACAAGGGTGCTTTATTTTATTGCTTGTCGAAACACTATTACTTTTTATTAAATTTCCAGTGTTTAGTAAGACACAAATGTATGTATAAAGATTCAGGACTGACTTTTATACAAGCATTCAAGCTTATGATAAACGGAGTTGAATACTTTAAAGCCGGATTAACGTATAAAGACTATACGAATAATTCATGATGATGAAATTACACATAACTAAAATTATTTATACAGATAACATAGAAGAGGTGTATAATTATGCTTTTTTCTGTAATTATTCCTGCCTATAATGCTGATAAATTCATAAAGCGCAGTATTGCAAGTGTGTTAAATCAAACTTTTACGGATTTTGAATTGATTGTTGTTAATGACGGTTCAAATGATATGACGGGAGAATATGCAAGAAGCTTTGAAGATAAAAGATTATTTGTAATTGATAAAGAAAATGAAGGTGTTTCTGTAGCAAGGAATACCGGAATTAGCCTTGCCAAAGGCGAATTCATATGCTTTTTAGATGCAGATGACGAATATCTTCCTGAACATCTATCAACTTTATCTGATGCAATCAAAGATAATATTGTGAATGATTTTTTTGTTACAAGATTCAATGTTTCCATGATTTATGATAACAATAAAACATCTAATCCAAAAGTTACAAACAAAACATATTTTTATGAAAATGTTACTGAAAAAATTTTATTTAATTCTGAATTGATATGGACGGGCTGTGTTTGTATAAGACGAAAAATTTTTGAACTCTACGGTGTTTTTGAAGCTGGTGTGAAAATTGGCGAGGATACAGATATGTGGAGAAGAGTATATGTGCATACTGGTGTTGTTTATATTGATAAAGTTACAGTAAAAAGGAACCGTGACGGCAGCGAGGCAACAAGACATTATACCCGAAATTTTAATGCAGACCCGCTGAATCGTATGGCTTATTTTTTTGGTGACCACACTATAACTGATAATGTTAAAGAAAGTTTAAAAATACAATATGAATTAACCAAACTTCAAGTTGTCAGATCTTATTTGTTTATAGGCGATAAAAAGAAAGCATCAGAGCAATTCAAGCTTATAGATAAATGTAAAATTCCTAGAAAACGCATATTAATAACCCGTATATGTTTTATTATACCATCAGGTATTATCAGATACTTTATCAGATTAAGAAACAGAGGGTTATACGAGTAAATAAATTTGTAGTGGTTTGGGAGATATTTATGAATAATGTTCATGAAAACACAAATAATACGACATCTGCAAATGCTTTCAAAATACTCATGATTCTTATTTGGACTCAGGATACTCTTTGGGGGTTTATCAGAGTATTTTTTATGGGTATTCCCATAATTAACAGTATTGCTGATTATATAATTCCGGGAATGTTAATAGTTTTTGCTATACTATCTTTGCCATGGATAATTATGAACATTAGAACTACGGATATGCTCATATATGTAATTTTGATACTATGTATATTCGTTTCTACTCAGTTGTATCCGCGGAATGCGCCATACATAGAAAGTTCATTCATTGACATTGTTATAAAAGCTTTACCTATGTATTTTATTGGACTTGCATATAATCATGAGATTTCAAAACAACAATTATATTTTTGTTCGCTAGTCTCTATTTTGGGTATGTCTATATATCAATTTTATTTGCTGTCAACAGGACGTGAATTAAATAGCGATAATATGCATGCTGCATATAGTGTATTACCGAGTGTTATGTATATTATATATTATTTTTTTGAAAATAAAAAATCAATGGCATTATTTTTGTGCATCATCGGGATTTTTCTGGTGTTTTCGTATGGAACCAGAGGCCCCGTGTTGGCAATGATTGTATTTTTAATTGTTGGCATATATTTGAAGTCAAGAAAAAACCGATATTTATACATTTGCATTGGCATAGGAGTTGTTTTTTTAATATTTTCGACTGATATTGTTATGCGAAGTGTTATGTATTTACAGAATACATTTGAAGAAATAGGATTAAGTACAAGAATATTTGACTTCTTTATCAATGGTGATATAACATATTCCAGCGGTAGAGATATTATTATGGATGATACAGTTGCATTGATTAAAAGAAAAGCATTATTCGGATATGGTATGATGGGAGATAGATATTATCTTTCCGGTAGTTATACTCATAATTTGTTTTTAGAATTGTGGTGTCATTATGGTATTATATTGGGTTCTGCTTTAATACTTTTTTTTATATCAACACCTTTGGAGGGATTACGATGTTGCAAAGCAGATATTAAATTATTTCTAATAATGCTTGTTTGCATGATATATACAAAGCTGATGGTTTCGAGTTCATATTTAATCGAACCATTTTTATACTTCATGATTGGTGTTAGTGTAGCTGCTGTAAGAAAGGCAAAATTAAGGAGGTTGTGTTAATGAAAGTTTGTGACGTTGTTCTAAATTCTATATGGCATGATCCTCGGGTACGCAAACAGATTAATGAATATATAGTCAATGGAGTTGATCTTAGTTGCGTCGGAGTAAAATGTAAAAGATATGATTCCAAAAGAATCGCTGATTTGCCATGCAAAACAATAATTGTCGAACCCGATTCTAAATATGCAGGCAAACAAAAGAATGTATTTCGAAAATTAAAAAGGGAACACTTACTCCAAAAAGCAGTTTGCAAAGCTATTCTCGAACAAAAACCAGATATTATTCATGCAAATGATTTGAATGCACTAATTCCAGCATATATGGCAAGCCGTAAATTAAAATGCAAGTTGATATATGATTCTCATGAAATTAATACAAAAGATTTATATTTCAGAGATAAACGTTTATATGCGTTTATTTTAAGAATGGAAGAAAGATTTATATGCAAGAGAGTGGTAAAAATGATATGCGTCAGCAATTCAGCTGCCGAATATTTTGCTAAATATTACAATATTGAAAAACCAATGGTAATAACAAATTGTACTCTTAAATCTGACCAATGCAATTCAACTAAAAAAAATGATGGATTTGAGATAATTAATCATGGTCAGTTTTTAAGCGGTCGCGGATATGATATTATGGTCGAAGCATTGCCGCTTCTTAAAGAATATTCAGATATTAAAATAGCCTTGCGCGGTGTTGGTTCTATGGGAGATAAACTATGTGCAAGAGCTGAAGAATTAGGAAATGATAATTTCAGATTTTATGAGCCTGTACATGTTAGCGAACTAGTTAGAGAAGCTTCAAAATCAATGGTTGGTGTAGCAATAACAGAACCAATATGTATTAATTTTAAATTATCTGTATCAAATAAACTGTTCGAATATGCAGCAGCAGGACTCCCGGTAATTATGTCAGATATACCTGAGCACAGATATCTTAATGAAAAGTTTAAATTTGGCATAATTATAGATGAAAATACACCACAACAATTTGCAGATGCTGTAGTAAAATTATACGAGGATAGAGAATTTTATTTAAAGTGTTCGGATAATGCAAGACGGCTTTCTAATGAAATCTATTGGGAAAAAGAATTTTCAAAGTTGATTTATTTCGAAAAGAACTTATATGAAAATGAGATGTAATTATGAAATCAAAAAACAATTTGAAAACAGGTGTAATTTTGTCATACATACTCTTGGCTTTTAACACTTTGTACGGCTTTGTTATTACTCCTTATATATTAAGCCATGTTGGCGTTGGAGATTATGGTGTTTATAAATCAGTGTCAGCCCTTAGCGCGTCATTAGTTGTGCTTGATTTGGGACTTGGTTCTACAATGACAAGATATATGGCAAAATACAATGCAAAAAACGATACTGAAAATGCTTGCAACTTTACAGCCATGATTTTAATTCAGTTTTTTGTTGTTGCTGTAATTGTTATATTGTTCGGAGTTGTATTTTACTTAAATATTGACAATATCTATAATGCATCTTTTGATGGAAAAGAACTGAAACTAGCAAGAAATTTGTTGACTTTTCTTATAATTAATATGGTGTTGAGATTATTTGAAAATCTAGTATCAGGAATAACTATGGGATATGAAAGATTTACTTTTACCAACGGAATCAAGGTTATATCTATCATTATAAAATTTTGCTTAATTCTGATTCTGTTACCCATGGTAAAAAATATATTGTTGGTTGTTGTTTTGGAAACATTAATTGTCAGTTTGAGTGTAATTGTATTTTGTTTCTACAATTTCACACAAATTGGTGTCTATCCAAAATTATCAAGATGGGATTATAATGAATTTAAGGAGTCATTCGGATATACGTTTTTGATGTTTGTTCAAACTATAACTATACAATTTAACGGGAATATTGACAATGTATTGATAGGTTCAAAAATCAGTAGTATATCAGTTACTGTATACTCTATGGCATTAATGATATATGGAATGTACGAAAACCTTTCAGTTTCAATTTCAAATATAATGCTTCCCCAAATGACAAAAAAAGTTTTAGCAAATGCAGAATCGGATGATTTGCAAAATTCAGTTGAAAGAATAGGTTCGTTACAATTTATTTTGCTTGCTGCTGCTTTAGGTGGATTTATAGTTTTAGGACGAGACTTTTATAGTATTTGGCTTGGATCTGATTTTAAAGATTGTTATTACTTGACACTTATATTAATTATACCAGTAACAATACCTATGATTCAAAATGTGTGTTTGTCTATTTTGAGAGCTCAAAACAAAATGGTATACAGAACTGTAACATTAGCTTTTTCATGTGTTATAAATGTCATTATAACAATATTTGGAATTGATTTATTTGGATATTGGGGCGCTGCAGTTGGTACCTCCTGTGCAACGTTGTCAAATATTATATTAATGAATATTTATTATAAAAGGAAACTTAAATTTCAAATCATTAAAATGTTCAAAAATATATTTGGAAAAACCCTCATTATAGCAGCTGTTTCATCTGTTTTGACTTGGATAATACACTTGTTTATGAATGGAACATGGTTTTCTTTAATCATTAACATTATATCTTTTATGGTGATTTATATGCTGAATATATGGTTATGGGGATTAGATAGTCAAAGCAAAAAAATGATTAAAATAAAATGACAACAAAATAATAGGAGTTATTATGAAAATAGGTATACTTACTTATCACCGAAGTATAAATAATGGAGCTGTAATACAATGTTATAGTCTTGCAAAAAGACTAAAAAAAGAATTTAATTATGCAGATGTTGAGGTTATAGACTATCATATGCCTATTGCAGAAAAGAATTATTCAACTTCGTTGGCTGACTACATCAAATCGTCGTCTATTTACATTTCATTCAAAAAAATGTGCAAACTTTTAATAGATCCTTTATTTTTAGTAAGATTAGGTAAACGAAAAAAGAGTTTTGCTGAGGTTTTGACAATTTTGCCATTATCTAATACAAAAATTTTTGAGAATGATACAAAGACATTGTTTGATTTTATCAATGACAACTATGATGTAGTGATTGCAGGAAGTGATGCAATTTGGAATTATAATATGAGAGGATTTCCAAATCCGTATTTCTTGGATGATTCTATTAAATCAATAAAATTCTCTTATGCTGCCAGCTGTTATGGAATGTGCTACGAAAACATCTCTGAATACGAAAAGAACAGAATCAGAGAAATTCTCGACTCATATAGTTATTTGGGAGTAAGAGATGACGAATCAGAATTTTTTGTGGATTATCTGTCATGTAAAACGCCAAAATCTCATACCTGTGATCCAACAGTTTTTTTGGATGTTAATGATTTACCAATTGATATAAAATCGCTGGAAGCAAAGATGAAAATCAAAGGATTTGATTTTAAAAAAACTGCTATTGCTATTATGGGATCATCTGAAATGTGCAAAATGGTAAGAAAAATGTACGGAAAAAAATATCAAATTGTTGCTTTGTATAATTACTGTAAAAATGCTGATGTTAATTTATATGATATATCCCCATATGAATGGGCTTATGTTTTTCGGTATTTCAAACTAACATTTACTACATACTTTCACGGGACGTTGCTTTCCTTAAGAAACGGTACACCTGTTATATGTGTGGCACTTGAAACAGATTATTCTAAAAACCACACTACGAAAGTACAGGATTTTTTGCATAGATTAAATATGGACGAATTTTATTTTCATACAGATTATAATTCACTTAATATTAAATCTATCAAAAAAAAATCTGATTATTTATTGAATAATGATATATCATCTGACATACTGTCAAAAATGGATAAAGAAGCAAAAACAGCTGATTTGTTTTTTGAACAGCTAAGAATTGCGATTAAATAAATTACGCATGATAGGAGCATTGAAATGATTAATGTTATAGGTCTCGGATATATTGGCCTGCCCACAGCACTGATGATGGCGGCACATGGTTTGGAAATTGTTGGAACAGATTATAATACAGAGCTAATAAAGACCCTTAATTCTGGCAGGACGACCTTTAAAGAAGATGGGCTTGATGAATTGTTTATTAATGCTGTAAAAGGCGGTATAAGATTTACTAATGAATATCAGATTACTGATACATACATTATATCAGTTCCCACACCTTATGATAAGTTTTCAAAAAAGGTTGATGTCTGTTATGTTATATCAGCTCTTGAAAGCATAATGCAGGTTTGTCCCAAGGGTGCTGTTGTTATAATCGAGTCAACGGTTTCTCCGGGTACGATAGACAAATATGTCAGACCGACCATTGAAAGAAATGGTTTTAAAATAGGAGAGGATATCCACCTTGTACATGCCCCTGAGCGGATTATACCCGGGAATATGATTTATGAACTCGTGTACAATAACCGTACCATAGGCGCAGATAAACCCGAAGTTGGCGAAATGGTAAAAGAATTATATGCTTCTTTTTGCAAAGGCGATATTATTGTAACTGATATCCGCACCGCAGAAATGACCAAAGTTGTTGAAAATACTTTCCGAGCAGTAAATATAGCTTTTGCAAATGAACTGGCGAAAATATGCCGTCACGACGGAATGGATGTATATGAAATAATTCGTATCTGTAACATGCACCCTCGAGTAAATATTCTTCAGCCAGGACCTGGGGTGGGAGGTCATTGCATATCTGTTGATCCTTGGTTTCTTGTAGGGGATTATCCAAGTCTTGCAAATGTTATTGATGAATCCATGAAAACTAATGATGGTATGCCCGACTTTGTTCTCAACAGGATATATGAGATAATAAAAAAAGAAAATCTGAGTGATGTTTCGAGAATAGGATTGTATGGACTCTCTTACAAAGAGAATGTCGATGATTTCAGGGAATCACCAACGCTGCAGCTTCTTGAATGTCAGGAAAGACATTTGGGTTTTTCGCTAAAAGTATATGATCCTTTTATCAAAGATGATATTGTTTCAAATCAATATCATGATTTTGACAGTTTCCTTGCTGATGTAGATTTAGTGGTTATAATGGTTGGACATGATGAAATTAAAAATAACTTAAATAAACTTTGTGGTAAGGTGATATTTGATACTAGAAACATTTGTGATTTACCAGGCACATACAAATTATAATTAATATAATATTTTTTTGAAAGTGGGGAATATTTTATCTTGGAAATCGCAGAAAAAATGTTACTCAAACTTGTCCGTTCACAGGTTTTTGACTATGAACTTGATAAGGATTTTAAAAACAACTTAACGACAGAAAATATAGAAAAAATCTGGAATTTGTCCGGAATGCATTCATTGGCTTCTGTGGTTTCTTCAGCTTTTGTTGATAACAATTTGTGCACAGACGTAATTAAGACTTTCTTTTCAACAGAAGTCTATCGTTTTATGTGTGAGTCTGAACGACAGGATTATGAACTAAAAAAAATATGTGATGTGTTGAATAATTCAAATATATTTCACATTCCACTTAAGGGCTCCGTTATAAAGAAGCTGTATCCACAGAGTTGGATGAGGACGAGCTGTGACATAGATATCCTGGTTCATGAAAACGAACTGGAAAGAACAGTAAATCTCCTGGAAAACGAGCTTAGCTACACATATGAAAGTAAAGGACTCCACGATATAAGTATGCTCACACCGAGCAATGTGCATGTTGAACTGCATTATCTTTTGATAGAAGAAAACCGCCTCAAAAGTAATATTTTGCAAGATGTATGGAGTTATGTGACTGTAGTGCCCGATAGTAAATATACCATGCTGATGACCGACGAAATGTTCTATTTCTATCACATTGCTCATATGGCAAAGCATTTTAAAAGCAATGGTTTCGGAATAAGACATTTGATAGACTTGTGGATACTTAATCATAAAATTGAATTTGAACGCAATAAACGTGAACATCTCTTAAAAAAGGGCAATTTACTTAAATTTGAACAGGCTGTGTATCATTTATGTGAAGTACTGTTTGATGATGCAACATCCGATGATAAAACCGATATGTTTATTGATTACATTTTCAATAGCGGCACATATGGCTCCCTTTACAATGATATTGCCCTTAAACGTATGAATGACAGAAAAAGCAAGCTTGTATATTACTTTAACCGAATTTTCATGCCGTGCCGCGAGCTTATAATTCTGTATCCGTCTCTCAAAAGTAAGCAATGGCTGTATCCATACTATTTGCTTAGAAGATGGCTTAGAATATTGTTTTATAAAAATCATAAAAGGCTCGTTGCTGAATTGCAGTCTAATTCGGCATTGAATGGAAGAAAAATGAAAATTTTTGAGGAAATCTATAACAGTCTTGACTTATAAATGTAAAACAGACTTTTCAAGTATATCATCTATACAACGGAAAGTCTGTTTTTATTTTAATGATTATTTTGAGTCTTCCCAACCATATAAATCACCGCGGAAACAACAGTAATTCCAGCTGCAATACCAAAGGTATACTGTATTGTGGCGAAGCCGAAGCTCCGGAAGAGCTCAGCATTGCCTGCAACCGCATTGCTCACGGTATAATAAAGAGAGCTGCCCGGGATAAGCGGCACAACCGCTGGGATGTAGAATATGATTGCAGGGGCTTTCATAATACGTGCCATTATTTCTGCAAAGGCTGAGCAGAATATGCCGGTAATCACGCTGGAAACAAACATACTCATGCCGGCGCTTTCGCAGATGAGGTAGATTGCCCATCCGATTAAACCGCCTGCCGCTCCCTGGATAATATATTTTTTGTTCACATTAAACAGCATTGCAAAGCCCATTGAACCGATAAATGCTGTTATAAGCTGTATGATAACTGGTTTCATTTTTTATACTCCTATAGCCGATATTGCCAGCATAAATCCCAGTGACAGGGCACCTGTGCATAGCAGACTCTCGATAAATTTAATACCGCCCGAAAGCATATTGCCGACCAACATATCACGCACCGAATTGGTAATGGCAATCCCGGGAATGAGCAGCATTATATCACCGATGATGATTTTGTCGCTGTGAAGAAAGGGCAGAAGCCCTGCTATAAGGCAAATGCAGCCTCCGATTACCGCTGAGCAAATGAAATTGAATATTATGCTGTTGGGGCATTTGGGTGCAACACGCTGCTGTAAAAGGCATATTGCCAGCGCAAAAACACCTGCTGCAACTCCGTCCGGCACACTGCCGCCGAAAAATATGGCAAATCCGCCTGCGGCAAGGAGACTGCCAATATAGAATTTGTTGTTTCTTACGTGCAGTTTTTTTATTTCTCCAAGCTTATTTCCCAGTTCATCTATATTCGGATTTTTATCAGCGCATTTTCTGCTAAGGTCGTTGAGCTTTTCGAGCTTTATAAAATCCGTGCTCACCGAGGAAACAATTCTTCTTGTACTTGTAATTCTCACAGAATCTTCAAAACAAAGCGTAAGCACTATGCTTGAGGTTATTACAAAAACATCTGTTTCCAAAGCTCCGAAGGCTCTGCCCATGCGCGCTATGCTGTCCTCAACCCTTGAAACCTCGCCGCCGGACAGTAGCATGGCTTCGCCGAAATCCAGAAGCAGGTCAACAAGCCGGTTATATTCGTTTTTATTCATGAAATTCACCCTTAATGCTGTAATTTTACTTAAGTATAACACATTGTATGTGTATTTTGCAACAAATTAAAACTTTTTTTGTAAAACCCCTTACTTTTTTGGATTATGTGTGATATAATATTATAATAAATTTATAGTGGGAGGTTATGGCATAAATGTATACATACTTACTGGTTATTGCATCGGTTATCACCCTTTGCGTTTTGTGTAACAAGATTTCAAACAAAATTGGTATTCCCACACTTCTTGCATTTATAGTTCTCGGTATGTTTTTTGGCTCCGACGGTGTTGTTAAAATTGATTTTGACAATTACTATGCAGCTCAGGAAATATGCAGTATGGCCCTTATATTTATCATGTTTTACGGCGGCTTTGGTACGAAATGGAGTCTTGCAAAGCCTGTTGCACTGAAGGCATCGCTGCTTTCGTCTATTGGTGTTGTTGTGACGGCAGGTCTTGTAGGCTTGTTTTGTATGTTTTTTTTGCATACAACCGTTGTTGAAAGCTTTCTGATTGGCGCTGTTATCAGCTCAACAGACGCGGCATCCGTGTTTTCGATACTCCGTTCAAAAAAACTGAATCTTAAGTATAATACTGCCTCAATGCTTGAGGTGGAAAGCGGCAGTAACGACCCTTTTTCTTATATGCTTACAGCTATGCTGATTACCATGCTTGATGGAAGTATAACCACCGGTCAGATTGTTGCCATGCTCGCAAAACAGCTTATTTTCGGTATCGCTATGGGATTTTTTACTGCTTTTGCCGCCCTTGCCTTTTTGCGCAGGCTGAGAATATCCAATTCCGGCTTTGACGGTGTGTTTATTGTAGCAGTTGCCCTGGTTTCGTATGCGGCAACCTCTTTAATAGGCGGTAACGGATATCTAAGTGTTTATATAACAGGTATAGTCATCGGAAACTCAAAAATTGACAATAAACAGGCTCTTGTGCACTTCTTTGACAGTGCCACAGGTCTTATGCAGATGTCTTTGTTCTTTTTACTGGGTCTTTTATCATTCCCGTCACAGCTGCCTGCTATAGCTCCCGTTTCGATTATGGTTGCGCTGTTCCTTACCTTTGTGGCCCGACCCATTGCAGTATTTGCAATTCTCAAGCCTTTTTCCTGCAGTACAAGGCAGTGCCTGCTTGTATCATGGGCAGGAATGCGCGGAGCGGCTTCCATCGTTTTTGCCATTATGACTGTTACATGCTCCGGCATAACTCACAACGATATATTTCATATTGTGTTTTTCATAGTTCTGTTTTCAATACTTGTACAGGGCTCTCTCATACCTTTTGTGGCAAAAAAGCTTGATATGACCGATGATTCATCAGACGTTATGAAAACCTTCAATGACTATGCCGATGAGGTACCCGTGCAGTTTATACAGTTTATCATGCCTGAAAATCACGCATGGTGCAACCGTAAGATAATGGATATTCAGTTTCCGCCGGATTCTCTGGTGGTGCTGCTGGTCCGCAACGGCAGAAAGATTATTCCCAGAGGCGGCACCATGATAGAGGCGGGCGATGTTCTTGTGCTTGGCGGATTGTCTTCTGTTGATCACACCGAAATTCATTTATACGAAAGAAAGCTTGACAAAGGCGATGAATATATAGGCAAGAGTATAATGGAGCTCGAGGTAATGCAAAAGCTTATTGTTATTATTCTCAGAAGGGGAGAAACCATTATCCCTACAGGAAAAACTATTCTTATGGAAAACGATATACTTGTTATAAACGAGCTGAGCAGCAATAAGCAAGTATATTAAATAAATATTAATTATTCTACAAAGGAGAATATCAAAATGTTAGTTGATCTTAAACCACAGGAGTTGTTTCAATACAACGGTATCAGTCCCAGACCTGATGATTTCGACGAATACTGGGATTCCTCTCTGGCTGAAATGAAGGCTGTTGACCCGCAGACAGAACTCGTTCCATGCCCATGGAATTTTAAGAATGTTGATGCATATGATATGTATTATACCGGTGTGGGCGGTGCAAGAATTCATGCGAAGTACGTGCGCCCAAAAAATGCTGTTAAAGCACCGGTTATCTTCTGGTTTCACGGATATTCCGGAAAGGCAGCCGGCTGGACACAGATTCTCGGATTTGTCAGCCAGGGATATTGTGTAGCGGCGCTAGATTGCAGAGGTCAGGGCGGCTGCTCCGAGGATGTAGGCGGTGTTACCGGTAACACTCTCAGCGGACACATTATAAGAGGTCTTGATTCCGACAACCCAAGGGATTTACTTTTCAGAAGCATTTTTCTTGACTGTGCTCAGTTGGTACATATTGTAGAAAAATTTGAAGAGGCTGACCCTGACAGACTTTTTGCCATGGGCGGCTCACAGGGCGGCGCACTCACATTTGTCTGTGCATCCCTTTGTCCGCAGATAAAGGCTGCCGCTGCAGATTATCCTTTCCTGTCAGATTATAAGAGAGTGTGGGAGATGGATATGGCTGAAAGAGCCTATGTTGAGCTTAAGGATTATTTCAGACGCTTTGATCCCCGCCATGAAAAGGAGGACGAAACCTTCTACAAGCTCGGATATATTGACATTCAGAACCTCGCTCCCAGAATGAAGGCAAAAATGCTGATGTGTACGGGTCTTATGGACAATGTATGCCCGCCGTCTACTCAGTTTGCTGCATACAACAAAATCAAATCAGAGAAAAAAGTTATTTTTTATCCTGATTTTGGACATGAAGGTCTGCCGGACAGGGATGAACTCGCACTGCAGTGGTTTGACGAAAATTCCTGATATAAGTATTTTTATTATACGTTTTTAAATAATACGGATAAAATCCCTTGTACTCTGAGACAAAGACTGCAAGGGATTTTATTTGCCGGAGCTCTGTTTTTAACATACTGTGAACAATTGAAAAATTACGGTTATTTTGTAAAAAAATGTTTGAAACATAGAGCCTAATTTGGTATAATATATTAATACTTGCAGAAAGGATGATTATTTTGGATAGTTTTACCGGTGTTGTTATTTATGCCTGTGTGTGCTCTCTCGGAGTCCTGGTATCGGGACTACATTGGCCCAGAAAGCTTTTTGATTACACCTCAAAGCTTTTTATGCCAAAAAAATGGGAGCTTAATACCAACATTTATAATTTTCTTAAAGTCGGCAAATGGAAGAACAAAGTTCCGGATATGAGCAAAATTGTAAAAAAGCTTCCTACTAAGCAAATTTCCCAGCTTAGCATTGACTCGTTAAAGCTCCTTATAAAAGAGACCTGTGTGGCTGAAATTGCGCATATTCTGCTCATTATACTTGCTATTCCCATGAATTTTATATGCGACGGAATTTCCGGCTTTGTATGCTTTCTTATGTACAGTGTCGGTAATCTTCCGTACATTATTATCCAGCGTTACAACAGACCAAGATTGATAAAGCTGCTTGAGAGGATGGAAAATAAAGAATGCGAGTCTTGATTTTAACCTGCAATACCGGCGGAGGACACAACAGTGCTGCTCTTGCTCTTGAATCATATTTTCAGGAGGTTGGTGTTGAATGTGACATAGCCGATTTTCTCGGTTTTGGAAAAAGCTTTGCAAACAACATCATATGCAATGGGCATGTTTTTATATACAGACATGCTCCGAAGCTATTTGAATGGGGATACAAAAAGGCTGAAAGCGATACCCAAAGAGGCGAAAATTCAATCATATACAAATATTGCTCAGCATATGCTGATAACCTGTACAAATTCCTTCAGATGCATAAATATGACTGCATAATATCTGTACACATATTTGCCACAATCGCTCTTGACTACATAAAAAAGCATATGGACAGCAGGCTTTTTGCCTGTCATGTATCAACCGACTATACTTGCTATCCTGAAATCAGCAATACAGACCTTGACTGCTATTTTATTGCACATAAGGCGCTTATTGAAGAGCATTCTAAAAATGGTATGCAAAAAAATAAGCTTATACCCAGCGGTATTCCTATCAGAGATATTTTTTATAAAAAAGCTTCTTCAAAGGAAGACGCCAAGAAAAAGATAGGCGTCAGCCCGGCAAAAAAGATGATTTTGCTTGCGGGCGGCAGTATGGGCTGCGGTCCCATGGAGGAGATTACCGAGCTTCTTCTCGAAAAACTCGGAGATGCTGTTACTATAGCAGTTATATGCGGCAGTAACGAAGCTATGTATGAAAACCTGAGTGTATACGATAAGCTGCATTTGCGCGGGTTTGTAACCAATATCAACCAATATATGCAGGCGGCGGATGTGTTGCTGACAAAAGCCGGAGGTCTTACAATAACTGAGGCTGCTGCCTCAAATCTGCCTTTGGTATTTATCAATGCGGTTTCCGGGTGTGAGTCATACAATCGTGATTTTTTCAAAAACAATGGCTATGCCCTTGCTTCAATATCTGTTGAAGAGGTTGCAGACAATGCAATAGAGCTGCTTGAAAACGAAAAAATGCTGAAAACTGTTACAGAGCGTATGAATACTGATTTTTCTGTACCTGCATCAAAAATAATATATGAAAAGCTTGCGGAGGTAGTTGACAATGCCTGACTGGAAAAATTTCAGATTATCAAAGCTTAACACACCTGAGTATAAGCATTTGTTATTGCTTTTGTACTGGCCGGTATATCTGGCGGTTTTTCAGGCTCTTGAGCATTGGACTGACCGTGAATATACAATCCTACACAGCTTTATTGACGATTACATACCCTTCAACGAATATTTTGTTGTACCATACCTGTTCTGGTTTGTATACATGTTTTCCATGTCGGTATATGCTGCGTTTTTTGACCGTGATTGCTTTGTATATTATATGAAGCTGATTATTATCACCTCAACCACGGCCTGCATAGCATATTTGGTATATCCGACCGCCCTTGAGCTGAGACCCTCTGTGTTTCCAAGAGACAATATTTTTACCGATATTACAAAAATGATATATTCATTTGATACGAGTACCAATGTGTGTCCGTCTATGCATGTGACAGGCTCGGTGGCAACAATGCTTGCTTCCTTCAAAGCAAAGCATATGAACAAATCATGGAAGCTCACTTCTGCAATATGTGCTGTCCTTATATGTGCATCAACGGTATTTATGAAGCAGCATTCAATTATTGATGTATTCTGGGCTTTGGTTGTATGTGTTGCTGCTGAAGGAATAGTACGTATATCGGATTCAAAATTAACAAAAAACTATAGCCGAATAATAACACAAGACATTGACACATCAAATAATATTCAATAAAACTTTATATCAGACTTCTTATTAAAAAACACCTGTCATCCTAACTGATAGCGAAGGATGGCAGGTGTTTTTGTTATATGTTTTTGTTATATGTTTTTGTTATATAAAATATTTAAAAATTATACTTTATCCGCCGAAGAGGGCTATTTATTATCTTTATCAGCGGCTTCCTCCAAAACGTTTTTTTCAATCTTGCGCTTTATTCTCTGCAGAGCGTTATCAATGGATTTTTCGGTTTTGCCAAGTTCACGGGCGATATCAGCATAGGTCTTGCCCTCAAGATACAGCAACAGTACCTCTGCTTCATAATCGCTGAGAACAGAAACTATCTTGCTTTCGGTATTGATATACGACTCTCTGTTTATAAGAATATCTTCCGGAGACAGCTCAACCTTATCTATAAGAATTTCCACCAGAGTTGTATCGTCATCCTCATCATAAACCTTGTTGCTGAGGGATACATATGAATTGAGAGGAATATGCTTTTTTCTGGTCGCAGACTTAATTGCGGTGATAATCTGGCGCTTTATACACAGATTTGCAAAGGCACTGAAGGATGGGCTTACTTTAGGCTTGAAATCTCTCACAGCCTTAAAAAGACCAATCATACCTTCCTGAATTATATCCTCACTGTCTGCTCCGATAAGAAAATAACCTCTGGTTTTAGAACGCACAAAATCCATATATTTGCACAGCAAAAAATCAGTGGCATCGTTGTCACCGCAGGAAGCAAGCGCCGCTATCTCTTCATCTGTCATCGAAGCAAATCTGTTTTTGTCACTCATGTAATCACCTGCAATCAAAAAAATATCTTCCATTAAATAATTTTATACAATTATCGGGAATTTGTCAAGATTTTGTTCTAACAGCAGCAGAGATTAAATATATTTATACAGAAACGGAAGTGATAATCTGAAAAAACAACCGAAAGATATTAAAAGGGAATTATCATGCTTTATCCCCGGGAGAATTTTCCGTATTTTCGAAAAAGCTTTTGAAAGCACCGACTGGGACAACCTTGAAGAGATAAGAATATTTAAAAAAGGGGCAATCGTTGTAAACATCGGCGGAGAAAAGTCGTATGTATCATCGGATTTTAAAATAACAAAGCATGGAAAAGAATTTGTAACGGATGAAGCGGTTATCGACGAGCTTATAAATATTCTTACCTGCTGCTCAAAATATGCCTACAAGGAATGTCTCGGCTCAGGCTATCTGACTGCCGGAGGAGGTCACAGAGTAGGACTTACAGGAACGGCAGTAACTATGGAAAACGGCTCATATATGCTTAAGGATATATCAGCTGCTAATATAAGGGTTTCAAAGGATATATCAAAATTTTCTGCATCAGATGAATTACTGAATGATGTGCTCTCATGGGGCACTACAGCTATAATTTCGCCGCCGAAATGCGGAAAAACAACCTTCCTGCGCAGAGCAGCAAGGCAAATAGCATCGGAGGCTGTTATGACATCTGTTTGCATAATTGATGAAAAAGACGAAATATGTGCGGTAGATAAGGGTATTCCTTTTTACCGCACCGGTTTAAATGTTTGTATTATAAACAGTATGCCCAAGGATGACGCAATCGGCATGATGATAAAAAACATGGCTCCGGAAATTATAATCTGCGATGAGATAACCACGGCAAAAGAAGCTGAGGCAGTAAAAAACGCTGCATTAAGCGGAGTTAATGTTTTGTTTACCGTTCACGGAAAAAACAAGGCAACTATGAAAGAAAAGAGCTTTCTGTCTTGTCTGGAGGGATATGTTGACAGCGTTGTTGAACTTAGCGACAGACTAGGCCCCGGCACGGTTGAAAGCATAGAAAGGAGAAGGACATGATTGTATTTAAGCTTGCAGGCGCCGGTGCCATACTTATAGCGTCATATATGACTGCAAGAAATCTTCACAGTAATATGAAAGACAGGGAAAAAGAATTGGAAGAAATAATATTCATGTTTGAAGAAATGAAAAATAATTCATTTAACAACAACGATATTTCAGCATTAATTGAAGAAAGTATACAAAAAACCAATTTTAAAACCAAGCAAATATTTAAAAAATTTGTCTTATTGATGCACGAAAATAAATATACAGATTGTTTCGAGGCATGGGAAAATGCAAAAGACATGATGACACCGCTTTCCAAAGAAGATACGGCAGCTCTTGACAGCTTTTTTAAAAAATCAAACGACAGCACAGTAAGCTCATTTATAGAAAAAACAGATGAGGTTATAAAACGCCTTGCGGACAACCTGAGAGAAATTAAAGAAAATGCTGATAAAAACAAAAAAATATATTATAACTCTTGTATATGTATAGGTATACTGACAGTTATATTGCTTATTTAAACAACAAGGGGAGGAAAACATGGAACTTGATTTAATATTTAAAATAGCGGGAACGGGCATAATAGTAGCCATATTGCACAGACTTCTTGTGCAGGCTGGCAGAGAGGAGCAGGCACTCATGCTTTCAATAGGCGGTCTTGTGGTAGTCATGCTGATGATTGTATCAGAGATAAACGCGCTTTTTGAAGCAGTGCGTACTATGTTTACATACTGACAATGATACGGACAATACTGATTAGTATATTAGGTATAATGATTATAAATATGATAAAACAATACAGAAGCGAATATGCTGTACCGGCGGCAGTCGCAGTATCTGTCTGTCTTTTGTGGATAATAGCTGAAGAAGCAATTGCTTTAAGGGAGATAACCGGAAGCCTTACAGATGAATTGAATATTGATTCAGAGCTGGTCAGAGATATAATAAAGATTATCTGTATATCATATGCACGAAAAATAGGCTGTGATATGTGCACGGATTTCGGGTATAAAGCTATAGCTGATAAGGTGGATATTTTTGGAAGATTTGCTGCTGCAGCTGTAATTATACCAAAGCTTCATTCGCTGTATGTTGACATAATTAAGTTATTGTAATGTTGATATTATATAGAACTTTTATATTACTAATTACATTTTTTACATTTGCATTAACAGAGGCATCAGCTGCAGAATTAAAAACATGTGCTATATACACAGATGCCTTGAATGATACTGTATCAGCGAGCTTAAGTAATAATATTTCCCTCAGTGAGATGCTTGAAATGATTTCGTGTGGTGAATATGATGCGCTGCTGTCCCATGTTGCAGAAGCTGTAAAATTAAACCTCAACGATGCTATAATTAACCATAATGAAATTATGTATACTTTAATTGTTTTGATACTGATTTCCTGCTGTACAAATATAATTTTAGGTGATGATTTTCGACCTGATGTAAGCTACATAAATATTTCAGCTGCTTTTCTGTTGCTTTCTTTATTTTCAGGAATGTATATACTTGCTGACAAAGCAGTTACAGATATTTTTGAGCTTTTAAAAAACGTGCTGCCTGTTTTTCTGGGCTTTTCTGTAATATCAGCAAAAAGTGCTTACCTGAATACTGTCTTTGTATTTTATATGACCGGATTTCAATGGCTAAGCAAAAACCTGCTGCTTCCTCTTATAGCTATTGCTGCAGTAATGAGCATTATCTCTTCCTCAGGAGGCGGTATTGACTTTTCCAAGGGTAAATCGTCTCTTCTTGCTGCGGTAAATTGGACAATAGGCATATATACAACGCTTTTTCTTTGCTTTATCAAAATGCTGAGTATTTCTCTGTATCCTGCAGACAGGATTATTTACGGCGGTATCAGATATACTTTGTCAAAGGGCATACCTGTGGTGGGCGGATATGTTTCTGATTCACTGGAATCTGTGCTTGGAGGTGTTTCTGTCATTAGAAGCTCTGTGGGAGTTGCAGCTGCAGCAATACTTGTAACAGTTTCTGCTGTTCCTGCAGTTCTACCGATGCTTATTGGATGGCTTTTGAAGCTGCTGGGCGGATTTACTGCCATATTTTCTGATAATTCAACCTCGGCACTGGTAGGAGATATAGGCATATGCATCAGTGAGCTCGGTATCCTGCTGCTCGTGTGTGCCATAGGCTTTATCACCGGATTTTCTATTATGCTGTCAGGATGATTTCTGATTTTAACGGTAAAATATTACATTCTTTGAGATTTGGGGTTGATTATATAAATGAAAGCTTCTACGGTTATGTCGTGTATAGTACCGGCAGCTGCCATATGTAGCGCCGCAAGCTTGCTTTTGCCGGACAAAGCAGCGGTTAAATGGACAAATATTTTATGTGCTGTATATATTCTTACTTGCCTGTTTGCTTCAGTCAGAAGCTTTCTGCCGGATTTTAAATCAGAGGCCGAAGAAATTATTTTTTCATCCGAAAAAATAAGCAAAGATATTCAGGAAGAAATTGAAAGTATAATAAAAGATAATTACAAACAGGATGTATCGCCATGATTGATATTATTAAAACAAGTAAATTCAGGAATGCTGTGCTGTTGTTTCTTACAGGGATTATCCTGATGCTGCTGCCGGATATAAGCTTTACCCCAAAAGCTGTATCCTCCGGCGAAAAAGCTTTTCCGGACGGAATTGAACAATCATTATCAGAGGCTCTCAGAGAGACTTATAATCTTGAATATGCCAAGGTTATTATCACTTATGATACTTATGGCGAAAAGGTAGTCGAATACAACTATGAGCAGACAGTTTCCGATACGGAAAACACCTATCAGAAAAGCTCTGTAGCTGACAAAAGCAGCAATCAGCCCTTTGTTAAGACAGAAAAACTGCCTTATGTCAGAGGCGCACTGGTATCTGTTTCGGCTGCGGATGAAAACACCTGTTTTGAAATACGCTCTGCAGTTTCAACACTGCTTGGTGTGTCTGTAAATAAAGTAAATGTAATCAGCGGAAAGGAATGATTTTATGAAAAAGAAATTAATTGTAGTTGCCGTTTTGGCGGTCATGCTGGGTATCACCGGCTATGTAAATTATGTGGGTGAAAGGTCCGAGCTTGCCGCAGCCGATACGGATGATGAATATATCCCCGTCGGCGAGGCTGTACCGATTTCCTCCGAAAGTATAAAGGAGGTTGATTATTTTCAAAAAGCAAAAATTGACAGAGAGGCTGAAAGAGCCGAGACAATTGACCTCCTTAATAATATGATAAACAACCCCAATACAACTGCCGATTCAAAGGTTAATGCCGAAAACAGACTGGCTGCCATTGCCGATAACATATCTGTAGAGGCTGCTGCTGAAGGTCTTATTAAAGCCAAGGGCTACCACGACGCTGTTGTATACATAGGTGAGTCCTCTGTAAACGTGGTAGTTGCTGCAGAAACTCTTACTGCCGGCGATACTGCAAAAATAAGAGATATTGTTTTTGAACAAACTAACAATAATAATATAAAAATAGTTGCAGTAAAATAAATTTTGTGTTATAATACTTAATGTAGTAAAATTTTCTGTGCTTTTTTTGCACAAATCCGGAGGGATAAACATGACAGAAAACAATATAAAAAACGAAACAAACGGAAATATCAAAATTTCCGACGAGGTTATTATTACCATTGCATCTGTTGCTGTTTCCGAGATTGAGGGTGCCAGCTGTGTAAACGGCACACTTAATGAAATAGCTCAGAAATTCGGCAAGAAAAATTTTGCTAAAGGTATTAAGGTTACTGTGGAAGAGGAGATTACCCTGGATGTTAACATTGTTGTTGACTACGGGGTTAAAATTCCTGAAGTAGCATGGAATGTTCAGGATAATGTTAAAAAATCCGTTGAGCTCATGAGCGGTCTTACTGTAGGCAGGGTTAATGTTCATGTTGTTGACGTAGCCCAGAAAAAGCAGGATGAGGCTCCGGCTGTTGAGGCTCAGGACGAGGCTGACGCACAGGAAGAATGATTTGGCGCAGCTCTGCATATGATAACCTGCAGAGCTGCAGCTTTATTACCGGAGGTATATATGAGCAGAAAAAACGCGCGTGATTGCGCATTTAAACTGATATTTGAAATACCGTTCCATGATGGAATTACTCCTGACGAGCGTGTAGAGCAGTATTTTGAATACGGTGAATATGAGGATATTAACACAAATGATAAGGAATATATTTCCGTTACTGTTTGTGATTGCTTCAACAATATAGAAGCTATCGATAAAAAAATTTCCGATTCTCTGGAAAACTGGAGACTTGACAGACTGTCTAAAATTGATTTGTCAATTCTGCGTCTGGCGGCTGCGGAAATTTTGTTTAACAGCGATATACCGTTCAGGGTGTCTGTAAATGAAGCAGTAGAGCTTGCAAAGACATACAGTGAGGACAACTCACCATCCTTTGTAAACGGTGTGCTGTCTAAATTCGAAGGCTGACAGGGAGGTTTGATTATGCCTGTTATTACTGTCAGCCAGCTCAACAACTACATGAGACGTTATGTGGATAACAACTCAAATTTGAGCGGTTTGTATATAAAAGGCGAAATATCAAATTTTAAAAGGCACAGCTCCGGTCACTTGTATCTTACTTTAAAAGACAGCGGGTCTGTGCTTAAGTGCGTTATGTTTCAATCCTATGCCGCATCTCTCAAGTTTTCTCCAGAGAATGGAATGAAGGTTATTGCATTCGGCAGGGTATCGGTATATGAAGCCGGCGGAGTATATCAGCTGTATATAGAACAGATTATCCCTGACGGAAAAGGGGAGCTTTATGCAGCATATGAACAGCTTAAGGCTCAGCTCGAAGCACTGGGATATTTTGACCCTGCGCACAAAATGCCGCTTCCGCAGTATCCCGGCACCATAGGTGTTGTAACCTCGCCTGAAGGTGCTGCTGTAAGGGATGTGCTCAGCGTGCTTGGACGCAGATTTCCCCTTGCCGAAATACTGATATATCCGGCTCAGGTTCAGGGTATTGGTGCTTCTGATACCATAGTCAGCGGTATTGAATATTTTAATGCCACATCCCCTGCGGATGTGCTGATTATAGGAAGAGGCGGCGGTTCCATCGAGGATCTGTGGGCTTTTAATGAACGCAATGTTGCAGATGCAATATATAATTCTCACATACCGATAATATCTGCTGTGGGACATGAAACAGATTTTACTATAGCCGATTTTGTTGCAGATATGCGTGCTCCCACACCTTCTGCAGCTGCAGAGATGGCTGTTCCTGACTGTACGGAGCTGTACAGACAACTGAAAATGTCTTCTGATAAGCTTGCAACCGCTTTATCAAGCACTTTAAAAATTAAGAGAAATAAATTTGAAGCCCTGATGAGAACAAATATGGATAACCTCCTTATACGTTATATTCAGGATAAAAAAATTTATACCGACGATATAATTGCAGAAATGACCGAGGCTTATGAAAACACCGTAGCCGGAAAGCGCAATAGCTTTTCTACTCTGTGTGCAAAGCTTGATGCTCTCAGCCCTGTGAAAGTTCTTTCCAGGGGCTATTCTGTGGCAAGAACATCAAAAGGCATTGTGTCCTCAGTAGCCGATGTAGCTCCCGGAGATGACATTGATATAACATTGAATGACGGTACTTTAAACTGTCAGGTAAAACAAATACAGTAAGAGGTGTATTCTATGGCAAAATCATCAAAAAGCTTTGAAAGCAAAATGGAAATGCTTGAAGAAATAGTAACCAAGCTTGAGAGAGGAGAAGCTCCTCTTGAAGAATGTATGAGCATGTATGAAAAAGGCGTTGCTCTTGCCAAAGAATGCATGACCATGCTGGATGAAGCTGAACAAAAAATTAAGACAGTAGGTGCAGCCGGACAAGCTGCTGCCGATGAATGATTTTTTTGTTTGGAATATAAATTAATACAAAATTAATGGTGGTGCAGTATTCTAGTCAGATCTTCCGCTTTTTAAGATGGGCCTAAAAATCCATTAAAGGGCATATCGATGAAGTTCCTGGTGTTTGCTTCTTACGCCCAGTTTGGGGTTGATGCTGGGAGTTAAGGATTAAGGGCGATCCGCAATGGCATGTGGGCGTTGACCCTTTTTCCGTGGAGACCCGAATATGTAGGCAATGATGGGGCTGCACAGATATTTATTTCTGTGCTCACCCTTTAGTGCTATAGTCGAAACAAAGTAATCCGAACCCGCCTGAAAGACATGAAATTTTTTAGGGCGAGGATTTTTTGCTGCGTAAGGCGAAAACGTTGGCAATCTTGACTGATTGCCGTGTATTTTAACACAACGAAAGCAACAATCCGCCGGTAAAAATCTGAGTTCGGATTGTTTTGCTTCGGCTATGGTGCTTATGAGTTAGTTAAGCTGCTTACGTATCGGGATAAAACCTGTTTTGCGGTGTAGGTAACAATATGCTGTGAGCAGTGTAGCCTGCCTTGAGTGAATGTGGTGGAAAATTGTTCATGCCCGGTACCAACGGCCATTGGAACCGGGAAATCGCTCTTTAAACCCCATTTGCAAAAGAGGCTAAGAAATCGGGATGACTGTGAGGAAAACTCCTAGACTGTTTTATATAAAGGATTGCAGTACGGACTAAGTGGTAGTTTAGCAATGCGCACGGTGACGGCGTATGCAGAATTTTAAAAGGGAACTGCCGGATTGGCGACGAACCGGTAATTCTGCGGGAAAGCCCGCTGAACCTAAGCCGTAAATTTTACTTTATATATTACCACCATTAATATATAAATCAGAGGAAACTTCAATGAAAAAAGTAAAACCTAATAATAAATGGGTCAGACTCGTTACAGCAGTTGCTTTTGTGATATCAATTCTACTGAGCATTGTTACTAACACTGTTGTAAACGACCTGTATCTGGCTGCGGCATTTATAGTGCTGCTTGCGGTAATTGCCTCAGGTATATTTTTCGATGTTATAGGACTGGCAGTTGCAACCGCTACGGAGGTGCCTTTTCACGCAAAAGCGGCAAAACGCCTTATCGGAGCCAGAGAGTCTATTTATCTCATACGCAATGCTGACAAGGTATCAAGCTTTTGCAATGATGTTATCGGTGACATAGCCGGAGTTATATCAGGCGGGCTTGCCGCTTCAATTGTCGTTAAAATACAAACTAGTATTCCCGGTGCCGCAGGTATATGGCTTAATCTCTTGCTGACTGCAAGTGTTTCGGCAGTTACTATCGGTGGGAAAGCTTATTTTAAAACCATTGCCATGAACAAAAGCTACAGTATTGTTGAAAAATGCGGTATAGTAATATACAAGATTTCAAATCTGTCCAGGCTAAAAAGTAACGAAAAGAGATAAGAAAATGAGTATACTTGATTCAATAAATTCACCCGAAGATGTCAGAAAGCTTGATATCGGACAATTAAATATTCTTTCGGGAGAAATCAGAGAATTTCTTATAAAAAACATTCTTGTAACCGGAGGACATCTGGCGTCAAACCTTGGAGTGGTAGAGCTTACCCTTGCCCTTCACAAGGTGTTTGACTTATCTGTTGACCGGCTGATTTTTGATGTAGGTCATCAATCCTATGTGCACAAAATTATAACCGGCAGACGCGAGGCTTTTTCAACCCTCAGAAAGCTCGGAGGCTTATCTGGATTTCCCAAGCCCTGCGAAAGCATATATGATGCCTTCGGTGCAGGTCATGCAAGCACGTCAATCTCAGCGGCGGCAGGCATTGCACGTGCCAGGGATTTGCAGGGAGAGTCCTATAACGTGATTGCTTTTATAGGTGACGGCGCCCTTACCGGCGGTATGGCTTTTGAGGCGCTTAATGATATCGGTCAGCGTAAATCTAAAATGATTATAATACTCAACGACAATGAGATGTCTATAGAAAAAAACGTGGGCGGGCTTTCTGCCCATCTGGGATTGTTGCGTTACAGTCAGAAATATCTGAATACAAAAAATGCTGTGGCGGAATATCTTGATAAAAAAGGAAAAAAAGGTGCTGTATTGGCTCAATGGATAAAATCTGCCAAGGACAGGTTTAAGTTTGCGACAATGGCAGCTCCGTATTTTGAAAGTATTGGTATAAATTATGTAGGGATTATAGACGGTCACAATATTGAGGCTCTGACAGAAATATTTGAGAGAGTTAAAAATGTAGATGAACCGGTAATTATACATACATTCACCAAAAAAGGTCTCGGCTATAAAAAAGCTGAAGAAAATCCGGACAAATACCATGGTGTTTCGCCGGTGCTGACTGCCGGTGCTGCAAATGAAATAACATATTCCGAAGCATTCGGAGAGAAGTTTTGTTCTCTTGCATCGGAAAACAACAAAATTACGGCTATTACTGCGGCTATGGCATCCGGCTGCGGATTAACCAAATTCGGCAAGAGCTTTCCTGGCAGACTTTTTGATGTTGGCATCGCAGAGGAACACGCAGTCACCATGGCTGCAGGCATGGCTGCGGGAGGTCTCGTACCTGTTGTCTGTATATATTCCACCTTCCTGCAAAGGGCATACGACCAGATAATTCATGATGTGTGCCTACAAAAGCTTCATGTGGTATTTGCCATAGACAGAGCCGGACTGGTAGGAGAGGACGGAGAGACCCATCAGGGATTATTTGACCTGTCGTATCTTACTCATATACCAAATCTGACTGTTCTTGCACCTTCATGCAGGGACGAACTTTTGCAGATGCTGGATTATGCCGTAAATGACTGCACAGGACCTGTGGCTGTCAGATACCCAAAGGGAATCGTTTCTGAACGCAGATGCAGTGCTTTTGTGCCCTTTGAAGCGGAAAAAATTATTCCTGCAGGATATATATCAATTATCACATGCGGCAAAATGGTTGATACCGCTCTTAAAGCCGCAGATTTACTGAAGCAAAAATCCATCGACTGTGGAGTGCTTAATCTTCGCACAGTAGCGCCTGCCGATATTTCTTCCATAGAAGAATATTGTCATTCAAAGCACATATTCACACTTGAGGACAATTATACAACCGGTGGAATGGGCAGTATTGTTGCCGGAATAGCTGCGCAAAAGGGAGTTAAATGTACAAGACTCGGTTTTCCCGATGAGTTTATAAAGCACGGCGGGCAGAACGAGCTTTATGATATATATTCCCTTACACCGGACAAAATTGTACAGACAATAGAAAGGATAATAAAATGAACAGCAGGCTTGATGTTGAACTGGTAAATAAAGGCTTGGTAGAAAGCCGAGAAAAAGCAAAGGCACTGATAATGGCGGGAGCCGTGTATATCGACGGTCAGAAGGCATATAAAGCCGGCGACAAGGTAAAGGAAGGTCAGATGATTGAGGTAAAAGGCGAGGTTTTGCCCTTTGTAAGCCGCGGTGGACTTAAGCTTGACAAATCGGTAAAATGCTTTAATCTCAGCCTTGAGGGTCTTGTATGTGCAGATATCGGAGCTTCGACAGGCGGCTTTACCGACTGTATGCTACAAAATGGAGCATCTAAGGTTTATTCAATTGATGTTGGCTACGGTCAGCTTGCATGGAAGCTGCGTAATGACCCGAGAGTGGTTAATATGGAGCGGACAAATATCCGATATATTGATTTTAATCTGATAACAGACCCTGTTTCTTTTATCTCTATTGATGTATCCTTTATATCTTTAAAGCTTGTTTTGCCCGTTGCCTACAAAATGCTTTCAGAGGGCGGCAATCTTGTATGCCTTATCAAGCCCCAGTTTGAAGCAGGTAGGGAAGAGGTGGGCAAAAAAGGAGTAGTCCGTGATATTGCCATCCACAGAAAGGTTATATCAGCCACAGTAACCGCTGCGTCCGAAATCGGTTTTCGTGTAGAAGCACTGGACTATTCACCCATAAAGGGTCCGGAGGGAAATATTGAATTTCTCCTTCATCTGTCAAAGAATGGTCAGGGAGAAATATTGGTTGATGACAGTAGAATAGATTATGTTACTTCTCAGGCACATCTTATGTAATAAAGGAATTTCAGCAAATGTATAAAAAGGATAAAACAACTAAAGAATATAATGACGGAATTTCGGAAAAAACACTTACCGAAGAGGATATCATCATATCCGAAGAATTAGATTTCGGCAAAGAGATTTTTGATACCGAAATGACTGAGCCAATCCCGGAAAACTCATCAAAAATCAATGAAAGCAGGGTTAACAGCCCGCATAAAGGTCACCGAAAAAGAATGTATGAACGCTATGAAAAAAACGGGTTTAACGGATTTCTTGAACACGAGGTTCTTGAAATGCTGCTATATCACGGCATACCGTTGAAAAATACAAACCTGCTTGCCCATGAAATGCTCAAAAAATTTGGATGTCTCAAAAATGTTATTGATGCTGATGTAAATACCTTAATTAGCTCGGGAATGCCGCCCAGAGCAGCACTTATTCTCTCGCAGTATCGCGAATTGGAAAACTACCTTCGGCTTAACAAGCCATCAGACATTTATCTTTATACTTCTGCTGAAACCGGTGAGTTTTGCTGTGAGCGTTTCGGATATAATGCAAAAGAGTCTTTCTCTTTGATATGCCTTAATCCTAAAAGAAAGGTAATTGCAGTCAATAAAATCAGTGACGGGAAATATGACTCAACAGACAGCAGCCCGGGTGAAGTAATAAAAACTGCACTGAGACATAACGCATGTATGGTTGTATTGTGCCACAACCACCCGTCAGGAGACCTTAATCCCTCAACCGATGATTACATTGTAACACAAAAAATCGTACAGCTTTTGGAAAGTGTAGACATAGGTGTTGTTGACCACATTATATGTCATCACGATAAATTCACAAGTATGTTTGAACGCGGCATACTTTACAGTTAGCCGAAAGAGTATAACCCGAACCACGATTTTCAAAGGAGGATTTTCGCTTTCGCTGCGTTGAAGAAAAAATTTACAGCAGAGGTTAATTAAATTGATAATATTTGAACCGCTAAATATAAAACACAAGGATATATATAACAGATATACCGCAGGCAAATACAGATGCTCTGAAGCTTCTTTTTCTAATATGTATATATGGCGTAAGGTTACAAATGCGGCAGTTGCCGTGGTTTCGGATATGCTTGTACTGAGAGTATATTTCGGAGGACATTACCGTTTTGTAATGCCTTTTGGCAATCGGACAAACACAGTAAAATGTGTTGACGCCCTCTTGGAATACTGCCTACAGAATGGTTATGGGCTTGAGATAATCGGAGCTGATACAGAATTTGCAGATACACTGAAAGCCGCAGGATACAGCTGCACGTTCACTCAGGACAGAAATGTGCAGGACTATGTATATTCTTCTGAAAAGCTTGCATCACTGTCAGGAAAAAAGCTTCATAGTAAGAAAAACCATGTAAATAAATTCAAAGCTGAATATAAATATGAGTTTGTACCAATTGACAAAACACTGCTTGACAATTGTATCAATAAAACACAGCTGTGGATGAACATAAAATATGACGGAGACAGCAAAAAATACTCGCAGGAGCTGGATACCGTCAAATGTCTGCTTGAAAATTTTGATGAATTTAATTTGTTTGGAGGAGCAATTCTGGTAGATGGTGAGCTGGCAGCATATACGGTAGGAGAGAGGCTGACAGAAGATACAGCTCTGGTGCATATAGAAAAAGCCGATACGGATTATAACGGAGCTTTTGCAATAATCAATTATGAATTTGCAAATTTCTTAAAGACAAGCTTTAAATATATAAACAGAGAAGAAGATATGGGGATTGAAGGTCTCAGAAGAGCCAAAGAATCTTACAGACCGGAATTTTTTACAGACAAGATAAAATGTAAGTTTCAATAGATTGTTAAAAAAATAACAAAAGGAGAGAAGGATTATGGTATATGTAATGCTTGCAACAGGCTTTGAAGAAATCGAAGCACTTGCTTTTACTGACATTCTCAGGAGAGCAGGTATTGACACAAAAACAGTGTCTGTCTATGATAAAAAGGAGGTAACCGGCTCACATGGAATTACTGTAGTCGCAGATATGACTGCAGATGAGGTTAATCCTGAAGCTATGACTGCAATTGTGCTGCCGGGAGGTCTTCCGGGAACTTATAACTTAAGAGACAGTGATGCAGTTAAAAATCTCATAAAATTTGCATCTGCAAATAATAAGCTGATGGGAGCTATTTGTGCAGCACCGTATGTATATGATACTTTAGGTTATTTAGACGGAAAAAATGCAACTGTAAATCCGGGATTCGAATCCGAAATGAAATACGCAAAGCTTATAAATGAGCGTGTGGTAATTGACGGAAATCTTATAACATCACAAGGTCCTGGAACTGCACATGAATTTGCAGGAGCATTTATATCTGTTTTAAAAGGAGAAGAAGCAGCTCAGGATTTGCTGCAAGAGATGCTTTACAGATAAAACAGAAGAAAGGTTGGGGAGTTCCTGACCTCAAACAATAATTTCGCAAAATTAAAA
>JAFUPN010000004.1 GCA_017481205.1 Clostridia bacterium
AAGTCTGAAAAGATAACCGCCGTCTGCAGAAACATCTACACTTTCATTGCTGTTTATATAAATCTTGCTGTCAGCATATACAAAATCAACCTTTTCACCGTTGACAGTAACATTATCAATTTTGTGAGGTGTCATAGCTATAAGCTTGGCAGCAGAGATATTCTCATCCTTGCTTGTTATAACTGCTGTGGTGCCGTCGTACTGAATTTCTATATCATCCAGCACAATATCGCTTGAGATAACAACCTCACCGTCGCGCTGTACCTTGGTGCCGTTGTACATGGAGAGATACTGAGGAACCTTAAGCACATTCTGTTCAATCATAACACTGGCAGAATCGGTTGTGTACCCGCCGAAGCTTCGTTCAGAAGGTGTCTCTTCAAAAGAGTTATAGTAGAACACATTAAGAACATCTTCGTCATTTTTAAACAGGTTGATATCCATTGCAGAAGCAACGGCAGGGTTAACTCCCGTATCAATATTTTTTGCACTTATGTCAACAGTATTACCCACCTCTACCGGGCATAAAATTGTGTTGTACATAATGTCTCCGGCTTCCTTGCGTGTATAGCAGAAATACTTAGTGGGACTGCCGGAATCTCTTGAATAGCCGGTTTCAAGAGTCAGGTCTACATTATCCGTATTTGCCTGTGCTATAATAAGGTTTGTGCGGCTATAGTAGTTTGTCCGTCCGGTTTTGGTAAAATTATCAATTTTCGGGTCAGAAGAATAAAGCGCCGAGGTATGCCAGTTCTGAGTATATGTGTGCTCCTTATCGTCAGATGGACTTACCATATCCGATACTATAATGAAATTATGATTCTTCACATAGCTTACATTGCGGTAATGGCGGAAGCCTAAGGTTGCATCCGTCCAGGCAACTATTCTGTCAACAGGCTCGCTGGTATATAGCTTTAAGTCAGACTGACCGTTCCATTTATTAGAGTCGGTTGAATAATCATATAAAAAGTCCGAGCCGCGCTGAGCTATGCCGTCAATTTCTATAGTGTTATGAGAACGGGTGGTATGTCTCTGCCACTGGAAATGGGGATGATTGCTGTCATAGGAGGTCATACCGGTATCTGCAAGCAGATCCAGATTTCCCGAGTAAAACATCATGTGCAGAGAATCCTTGTGGTTGTGATTACCGCCGTTTTTTGCAGCCATAATAAGCATAGAATCATCAGCAGACCAGCCGGTACGGCAGGCAGCAAGCTTGAGCTGTTCAAAGTATGCAGTTGTATAATCCGGAGCCTCGCCCTCTGAACCGTCAGTAACAACATATCTTATATTATCATCATCAACCAAATCAAGATAACTTGTAAGAACACCTGTATTGGTGCCGGGAGTACCCTCACCGTACTCTGGCGGCTTGTGATTGGGATATGCAATATTAAGTATATATTTTGAAAAAGCAGTTACTTTATCTTTATACCAATCAGGTGTCTCGTGACCGGTTCTTTCAAGCTCATTCCATAGGTCTATATAATCAGATAATACACTCATAGGATATGCAAAGGTAGGCTCCTGATAGCATCCGTCGTCATTTATAATTATATTGGTAACCTTGTAAAGCCGCTCATCAGCTAATGCTTTCCACATATCATGGTCGGCGTATTCAGGAAGATACGCACATGCTGTCAGTGTAGCCTCACACATCCAGAAGCCTCGGTTTGTTTCAGCATAGTTATTTGCCTGGGCAATGGTTGTAGCGCCCTCATAGAGCAATCCTGCTCCGTTATGTACATATGTCATTTCCTCCCACAGCCACTTTAGTATGGCAGAGAGAGCCTCTCCGCTCAGGATATCAGCCTCAATATATGTTGCTATAAGGCTGGGAGTATTTGTTATTCTGTGCTTCTGCTCCTGGTCACGATTGGCAGGAACACCGGCCACCTCTATCTGTCCGTTGGTATCATTGATAAAATCGAGCACAATTTCCAGAGATTTTTTTACATACTCCGGATTGCTTCCGGTAATAAGGGTGGATTTGGCAAGTGATACAACATCATAAAATCTTGTGCTGTTGTAGTAGCCCTCACTGGGGAAGTTGTCCGGAAATTTGAAGTCATAGCCACCGGGCAGACCGTTCCAGGAATAGTGAGCCTGCCTGTAGTTTGCCCATGTCATTGGTTTAAAGGTGTTGTTTTCTGACTGCACTTCCTCCCAGGACTGGTTATATGCATTGAAGATAACCATTTCAAAATTATCTTCTGTAACCTGCTCAACACCTTCCTCTGGAACAATTTTTGCATAAAATGTCAAAAACATGTTCACCGCATCAGAAGGAATCTTGCTCTGGTCAAAGCCTATATAGGTTCTTCTGGATTTGCTGCTGTAGGGCTTATATGTGCCGTCATCTGTCTGATAATAGGAGTCCTTTACATAAAGCTTATCAGAATCGCCGTATATCTCATTTTTGTAGTCCTCTGCATCGTCATAGCCGCGTATATAGGTATCTTTATTTGGATACAGAGTAACCTGAGTTCCATCGGCTTTAACAACAAGCAGCGAAGGAGAATATCCGCTTTCTCTGGAGGCAATTTCTACCATATCCTGAGTTTTGGTAATAGAGCTGAGCACAAAGGTGCCCTGCTTTGAAATACCCATAAGGTCAACATTATACTCCTGATACTCCTCTGTTGCATTTGTAATATTGGTAATGCACAAGGGGCTTTCGCCGTAGTTGAAAGCGTCCTTCATCCACAGGATATTCGACCCCCAGGAGATATTGCCGTCAAAATCTGCTCGTGGAATTGATGTTCTGTTCTGATAATATTCCAGAAGAGCGTCCTTTGCCATGGCATAGCTGTTTGTCTTAACAAGAGCCTCAACCTCCGCAAGGTCGGGAGAATAATCATAATTAATCCTGCCGACGTTTTTCCAGGTTTCGGTAACATCATCCCACTCACCGAAAAACTCCTGATCGCTTATGTGAGATACATCTCTGTATATCTCGGGCGCTTCGGACCCGGCAAGGAGAACAGCATCATCCTCCGGTTGAATTTCTGTATCATTGGAATTTTCTAAATAATTCTTAAAGAAGGCCACTCTTTCATCGGTACAGAGCAATTCTTCCTCCTCTTCGAGAGACAGAGTTGTCTCATAATATGAATCACTTATATCAAAATCGAATATTTCCGGAAACTCAGAATATACTTCCGGATTATACTCGTTATTTTCTTCGTTAATTTCCTGTGCAAAAGCAGGCATCACCGAGGTAAGAATCAGCGACAATATTAACAGATATGATATCAGAGATGGTTTAATTAATTTCACGTTATAATCACCCTTTCGCTGTACCTTTTCCACTATCTTACTGAGGAATAAGAAAAAAAGATTGAGAATGGACAAACTGAACCCAAAAGCTCTGCTTGGGGAAACCCGAAGCTGTATGTTTATACAGCGAGTGGTGGAGTTTGTTCATAGCAAAAAAGAATATAATCCCGAAAAAATCAATTTTTGATTTTTTCTACAATAATATCAATAAAGCACATTTAACAATATTAATACTGACTTATATGTTAATTCTTTTTTGCGGTATCAACTTTTTTTAC
>JAFUPN010000005.1 GCA_017481205.1 Clostridia bacterium
AAAGCCGAATATAATACTGGTGATACTGATTACCAGTGTGTTTTTGAGAATTCTTACAAAATCAGGATTTGCAAAGAATTTTTCATACTGCGCAAGTCCAACCCAGGGGCTGCCCCATACGCCGAGTCTCGGCTGAAACTCTTTAAATGCGATGATTGCTCCGTACATTGGCTTGTAGCAGAAAATCAGGTAGTAAGCTATTACGGGAATCAGCAACAGATACAAGGGATTGTTTATCTTCATATCCGACTTGAGTCTGTAGCCAAAGCTGAGCTTATCTACGGGTTTTACAACAGAATTTGCCATAATATAATATCTACTCCTTCCGATTTAAATTACATCTGTCTGTATTTTTCCATTTCGGAACACATAAGGATAAATGCACCGCCGCCGTGGAGGTCATTCATAATCTGAGCGCGGTTTATATAATGCTCATAGGTACCCGCATCAATGCATGTACCGACGCACACCTTATCAATAACAAGATAGCCATCCTCGTCCATATATGTGGAATTGATGCTGCCCTCATAAGCTCTTTCGATAACAGCGCCAAACTCCTCTTTGGAAACAATGCCCTTTCTTACAGCCTTTGCATAAGAATAAATAAACAGGTTTGTACAGGAGCTCTCCACCCAGTTGTCGGGTCTGTCAATCTGATCGAGAACCTCATACCACATGCCTGTCTCCTTGTCCTGATATTTTGCAAGAGCACGGAGAAGGTCTGCCTCTATCTGCTCGAGTCTGGGAACTGCAGGATGATTCTCGGGTATGTAATCAAGTATATCCAGTATTGCCACTGTATACCAGCCTACTGCTCTGCCCCAGAACTGACCTGAGAGACCTGTCTCGGGGTCAGCCCAGCCCTCCTGCTTGGAGTCATCCCAGGCGTGGTAGTAAAGACCGGTTTTTTTGTCCTTCATGAAATCATCCATGAGGAACACCTGATTTATAGCACGCTCGCGGAGAATGGAATCGCCAAAGCGCTGTGCATACATAACAGACAGGGGACCTGCCATATAAGCGCCGTCAAGCCACATCTGATTATGCTGTGTCATCATGTGCCAGTAGCCGCCATAGCGGTTAACAGGCCAGTAGTGCATAGACTCGCCTACAGTCTTTATGGCTCTCATATATTTTTCATCGCCCGTCTCGTCATAGAGATTGTAAAATAAAATAATAGGCTGCTTATGGTCAAGCATCTGCAGTGCACGTCTTGCAAGGTCTGCTGTTTCGGGAGTATTGAGCTCATGCTCAAAGCCTATAAGCTCTCCGTTGAGACCGATAACACTGTCTACATAATCCTTGATGTAATTAAAATATTTTTTGTCACCTGTAAGGAGATATATTCTCTGCATACCGGAAAGGCACACACCTTGATGATAAAACAGAGAACCTACAGGAGGAAGCTCAGCAGGAGCGTATTTGTGAATAAACGCATCGCATGCAAGCTTGCCGTAGTCTAACGGTGTTTTCATTATTAATCTTCCCTTCTATAAAAAATCATATCACTAACAAATTAACATCTGCTGTGTAAAATATTTATATTCAAAAACGAATTTTGCACATAAATATTCCACAAAGCAGTATTATCCGCCGCTCCGAAAAAATGCGGAGCGGCAGAATAATATTACACACTTATGTAAATATAAGAAACAGATAATTATCTGCTGAGATATCTCTCATAAGCTTCCTGCTGGTACTGGAGATATTTTTCAATCTGTCTTTCCTTAAGACCTTCTCTGAACTGATCAAAGTTTTCAAGAGGCTCAACACCTGTGATAAACTTAACCTGCATTTCAGCCTTGTATGTATTGATATTATCAATAGAAGAAATAAGCTCGCTCTGCTGCTCCATAGTAAGAGTTATAGGAGGCAGGAAGTGCTCTGCAACATCTGTGGCCATCCAGTTGTCAAGAGCCATCTTCTGCTGAGGAAGCTGAGCATACTGTTCCATATATCTCTTATCCTGAATAAAGCAGGATTCTGCATGAGACATTGTATATCTTGACATAGAAACTGCCATTGAGAGACCTTCAGGATTGTTTGTGATTTCCTCTGTATATTTGGGATAGCCGTCAACCATGTTGTAGCTTTCACCTTCGATACCGAAGTTAAAGAGCATCTTGCCTTCTTCTGAATAACCGTAGTCAAGAAGCTTTGCACAGAGGTCTTTGTTATCTGCATCCATAGAGATGACAGCAACTGTGCCTGTTACAGGGTTCTGATAGTTACCGAACATAGGAACCTCGCCCTTGTTCATAACAGGGTTCTTAGCACCGGTTACACTGAAGCCTTCTTCTGTAGCAGCAGCCATCCATTTACCGATACCGCTTCCGCAGGATGCGAATGCAACACCATTTACACCGTTAAGCATATTGGACTGTGCGCTTGCAGCATTGGGAGAAGCGTAATCCTGGTCGATAAGACCTTCCTTATACCACTCATTCATAAATGCAAGGAAGTCCTTATATCTGTCATCCATAGGTCCGTATACAACCTTGCCGTCTTCAAGATAGAAGCCGTCCTGGATACCAAATGCGGTTACAAATGAGCCCTGATTGATAGCGCCTGTCAGAGAAGAACCTATAGGAGCTCCTGTGGATTTTTTTGCTTTGAATTCACGGAGAACATTTGTCCAGTCGTCAAGAGTTTCGGGCATTTCGAGACCGAGCTCCTGGAGCCAGTCTTCACGGATAATAAGACCTGCACTTGTGAGAAGGTATTCATCACCTCTTATAAAGGGATAGCCGAAATACTGACCATCATCGGTCTTCATCATTTTGTCAATATCGGGATGCTCTTTGGCATAAGCATAAAGGTTGGGAGCGTCCTTCTGAAGGTCCAGAGGATATATAACTCCGTCAGCAATTGCCTTCTGAGGTCCACCCTGATATCCTGTCATCCATTTGTACTCAATAATATCGGGAAGGTCACCTGAAGCAACCAAAAGGTTAAACTTCTCGCCGTCCTGACCCTGAGCAGGATGCATATATTCAATTGTACATCCGAATTTTTCCATAAGCTTCTGAGCCAGAGGAGTTTCACCCATATTGGTTACAATTTGAGAAGCGTTACCGCTAAGAGGTACCCAATATCTGATATTTGTGCTGTCACTTGTAGCAGTCTGCTCACCGCCGCCGTTACATGCAGCAAGAGCAAGGGCACTTCCAAGAGCGGCAGCTGTGAGTACTACTTTCTTGAAATTCTTTTTCATTACATTCTCTCCTTTTATTAATTTGGGGTTCTGCGAACCAATATTACATTTACAGTATAACACAAAAATATATCACAGTTCAACTGTCATTTTTTAAAATTCAGCGACAAAAAACAGTCAAAAACTCAACTAATTTAAAAAAATGTCACTTCCACAACGAAAATGTCACTTCTTTTGCCTTTTTTCACAAATATTTTTTTATCTGCCGTCACCCTCACAAGAAGGTGACAGCAAATTGGGTTTTAATAATTTTCTGTAGGAAGAACAGCTACCTTTGAAATGCATATCTCTCCGTTATGACCGCCGGTAAAACGGAAGTCACAGCCGGTAAGAGTATCTGGACCCACAAATTTTGCATCAGTAAGCTGAATTACGGCAGTTTTCCATGTATTTGTACCAGTGGTCTTAAAGGCTGTCATGCTCTTTGACCCGGTTCCGTCTTCTGCATTGTACTGAAGGGTTACATTTTCCTCGCCTTCATCGTAATAATCAACAATAATGGTAACCTCTCTTACATTTTCGTCCACATTATCTCTGTCCGCTCTGAAATAGAGGAAGGAATTATGCTTGCCTACGCTTGTACGGTTTACTGACTTTCTGCCGGTTCTTACCTCACCGGTTACCGCATCTGTCTTGGTAACCTCTTCGGAATAGTTGTCACCACCTGTTATAACGGTTGAGGTTGCACAGAAATATACATCTGTAAATATACTCTTGTCCGTCATGGGAGCGGAAAGGTCACAGTAGGAGGGCACAAACAGACCTGCCGAAGCAACAGCGGTTCTGCCTGTGGATATGCCCTCATGGTCAAAGCCCTCTACGCTGAAGGAATAGGTTTGCCCTTCCTTGACATCGGGAACAACAAAGGAATTTTCCTCTGTACGGAGATATTCATTGCCCGCCTCATCGTATACAACATATTCCTTAATAAAATAATCGTCCTTGGCATAATCCCATGCAAAGCCTGCTCCGGTTGTCTTTGAAATACCCTTGTAGTTTCCTATAGCTGCAGGCGCCATATTGTATAAGGGAGCACCGTTTGCATCTACCAGATAGTACCTGAGCTCCTGACCTGCTGAAACATTGACAGAAGCTGAAATCTCGGCTATATCGCCGTAGATTCTCTCATATGCAACCGCCATATCCTTGATTTCGTCTGTAGCCTTGTCTACAGCAGTAAGGATAAGAGTTACATTAGTACCGGAGAGATTGCCTGCATCGGTAAGCTCAAAGGAAACGGTGTTCAGAGTACCGTTCTTTGTTATAACAGGCTTGCCTGTTATAACCGCCTTTTTAGGCTTTTTGGCAAGGTGCACAGCAAAGTTTTTTTCGGTATATACGCCCTTTGACGCAAGCTTGGCGGTGATGGTACATTCCTTTTCTGCTTCTTCGTCACCGTATACAATTGCCATACCGTCAACAATTTTTACAACGCTTTCGTCAGAAGAGGTCCAGTAGATTTCCACTCCGTCCACTGTCGGAAGTGCAAAGGACTCGGTAATATCGGTAAGAGGCTCATCAAATACAAGAGCATCTGCTCCATCGGCGATAACTTCATATCCGGGGCTGTATACTCTTACTGCACCAATAATAATATCATTACCGCTGCTTTCAAATCTGAAATCAGTCTGGCCTCCCACGCCCATACCTGTTTTTCCGGGTACAAAATACGCATCATTCAGAGTGACAGAATATGTCAGCCAGGTATTTGTGCCTGTTCTCGGAATAGTTACTCTTGCTCCGTCGCCGGTATTTTTGTAGTAAAGAGAAAATCCTGCAGACGCATTGTCATAATAATCAACCTCAACGGTTACATTATTATCATCGGTAGTAAATGTGTTATTGGTATCAAAGGGAATGTTACCGTTTACCGTAGGTTTTTCTGCTCTCTTTGGTCTGGAATATCTTCCTGTTACAGCCGCCCATCTGCCGTCAAATTGTTCACGCATGCCTGCCCAGTCGCAGGTTATGCCCAATGCCACAAGAGGAAGATTGTTTGTCTCAGCGCTGGGCTCAACCCTTGTCAGAACCTGGTCATCCTCCGACACATCGTATTTGATATCGCCCTTTGCAATATCGGAAGCGAGATTTTCGCCCATTATGTACTCTGCGAAAACCGCTTTTTTGTACTGAGCGGGCATGTGGAGCTCAAACACCTTTTCCACATAGCGGTCTCCCATATATATTTTTGCAGTGAGCGCACATGAAGCAGCTTCAAAGGGTTTTGCGGTTACAACTGCTGTATTGCCATCCACTGTAACCAGGGTTTCGTCTGATGAGGTCCACACCAGAGTGAACTTGTCATCAACCGTGGGCAGTTCAAAGCTTCCTGTAACATTGCTTGTATCAACGCTTGTAATTTCAAGGTTATCCTTAGCCTCATTGAGATCCTGATACATTGCCTTAGCGGTTAATGTGAACTCCTTATCCATATAATAACCGTCTTTTACCACTCTTGCAGTAAGAGTACATTCTCTGTTATCATAGTCCGTGCGGAAAACATATGCTGTATTATCAACAATCTCAATAACATCTTCGTCAGAGGATGTCCATGTAATACTGTCTGCACCTTCCGGAGCTGGAAGAGTAAAGCTTTCTTCAACAGCAGAGGTATCAAAATCAAAGGCAATACTGTCAGCCAATGCCATAAGCTCTCTGTAGCCGGGAGTATATACCCTGAATGCCTTGACATACACCTGCCCGTTCTGATTTATACGGACGGGAGATGTACTGCCGTGACCAAGACCGGTATTTGAATTCCGGTAAAGGTGGGCATCAGTGCCTGTAAGAACGGAAGCGGTTTTCCATGTATCGGTACCGGTTCTCGCAACAGATACCTTTGAGGTGGTTTTTTCTGTAGCTGTATTCATGTAAATGATTTCAAAGGAATTGGTTCCGTTATCGTAATAATCAACCTCAAAAACAGCCTGATTGTGCTGCTCACTGAAGGAGCTGCCAAGTGCAAAGGGCATATTTGCCCATGCAACCGAATTTCTGTCCTTGCGGAAATACTTTACTATCATGGCACACCATTCGCCATCCACCTGCAGACGCTTTGCGCCCCAGTCGCCGATATCTCCATCTGCTTGCCAGCCGCAGTACATATTTGCATCTGAAGGAACAACCTCATACAGGGCATTGGGAATATTGGTAGCATAGGTTATATCGCCAACAGCAGTATCGCTGCTCATATCCTCGCCGCCGATTGTATACTCCAGATACACCGCCTCAAGAGGCTCGCTGTGAAGATATACCTCCTGCCCGTCGGATACTTCTTCGGATATAATCACTTCTTCTGTTAAAAGCTCTGCCGTTTCGACAGGCTCCTGTGCAAATGCGACCGAAGATAAAGTCATCATCACGGCAAGACACAGGCAGAGCAATTTCATCAAAATTCTATTCATAATAATACTCTCCTTTCTCCGGTCTGTTATTTAACTATTACCATATCGCGGGCATAGTCGTATCTGCGGTAAATATATGCTCTGGGTGTAGCATCATCTATGGTTGCCTCACCTATATTATTGGGAGCAACATTTGTATAAACATCGTTCCATGTACCCGCATATACCTTTTCCTGCTCACGGTCGTATACAGTAACCTTGGTACCGCCGTTGTTGTTCGAAAAGCCGAGAAGCTTGCCGTAGCTGTTACCCTCTGGTCCCACAAGCACCACAGAGTTAGACGATACCGAATAAACAGGACCGTAGGCTGCTGACCAAGTAGTATTTATAAGCTCTCCTGAAATCATAGGCTCCTTATGGTCTCCGCTGAGGCTCATAAGACGCTCGATATCCTTGAGCTCGCCGTTTACGGTCTTAATACGGCACACATCTCCCTGCTTAAGGTCAGATGGGATAACTCCTTCTTTTTCTTCATAATATTTTGCCGGTGCACCGTATGCCACACCTGTTAAACATTTTTTAATCTCTTCTTCCTCATTCAGGACTCTGCTTACTTTATCAACAACAAACAGCTTCTGATCCCAGTATTCGTCTCCCTTACTGCCTGAGCCGAAGTCGCCGAACACCATGATGCCGGCATTGAGACTTGCATCTATATCATATATATATGCCTTATCAAAGGCAGAGTAGTTTTTCATATCATCAAAAGAAAGCACCTCTATATCCTTAACCTGGTACCCGGGATTTTTCTCGGTAAGATAAGGGTCATAGATGATAAGTGTATCCTTGGATACAAAATACATACCGTTGATGGCTCTAACATTATCGCCCTTGAAGGTTACTGATTCGTAATACATATCCTTAGAGAACAAATCGGTATTAAAGCTATATTCTGTTTTGCCGATATTATCTATAGGTGTCTCAAGCTCCGTTATCTCGCCCCAGTTATTGAGTTTAAACTTAATGGGCTGTCTGATAGGCTGACCCTTTGAGAAGAACAGGTCGGATGAAAGTATATCCCTTGAATTTATAAGCTTAGAATCACCGTTGAGCTTGATTTTTTCTTTAAGATAGGGCTCAAAGAGGGATTTGTCAAGCATAAATATACGTGCCTTGATATCGCTTGAAAGGCTGCTGCCATCGTTGGCAATACCTACGCAGTAGCCTGTGTACCAGCCTGTTGCAGACTCCTCACGGGCTTTTACAATATCTCCGTCGGCATTGATAAGAAAGGTGTAGGTTCTGCCGACTGTAGGATTCTGAGAATCGGCAAGCTGTTCCGCCTGATTTACAGAGAATGCATATGAGGTTTTTTAGGGCTTTTCATCAATATAGAAATAATCGTCATCTGCTGCGGTTACCGTTCCCTTAAAGGAGATAAAGGCACAGTCAATAATTCTGATTGAAGTGTTATCCTTTGAGGCAACAACCGAAAGAATATTTCTGCCGGCAAGCTTGCTGATTTCGCTTAACTTGCCATTGTGGTCTGTAATTACAACATTTTTGTAATCGTCAAGTCTGATTGTTCCGCCCTCTGTGTAAAGCATATTGCTGTTTACATCATATGATGTAAGGTAGCGGTCGTCATATTCAACAACGGTGATGATATCGTACACCTTATCACTGCCGTTGTCTATAAGAGTCATATAACCGGATTTTATTTTAAGCTGTGCAAGAGAATAGCCGGGATATGCAACACCGTTGTATATCATTGATGCATTCATAGAGACTCTTGCATTTTTAACCTTATCATTTTCATTATAGTAAACTACATTTGTGTGTGAAAAAGAGCTGTCATTTACAGCTAATTGGTTATATGTAAGTGTAAGAACATTTCCATTGCCTGAAGCCTCGGCATATATAAGCATTTCCTCGTCTTCATCGTAGTAGAAATCCACATACATACCGATATAGCCCGTTATATCAAACTCGCCCTTTGTCTTTCTGAGGGTGATATCTCCTATTACTGCACCGCCCGCCTTGAGAGCAGAGGGTCCTGTGATTGAGGTAAGACCGTTGTCATACACAACGCCCTCGTCATAGGCAATACCGTAGTTTACATAAAGAAGAGTGTTCTTTGCATCAAACACAAATTCTGAAGTATCCCCGCCGAACACCTCAACCTGCGCAGTTGCCGCAAGAGCTGTGTTTTTAAGGAAGATAACAGCCTGCTCAGTGGGAACGGAGTCTGTGCCAATGCCCATATCAACACCGTCAAAAAGGTCAAGGAAATCTGCCATTCTCACATAGCACAGAGGGGAATCGCCGTATTTTGCAAAAGCGATTTCCTCATAGCCGAGAGCACGTACGGCAAGCTTTGCCATTTCGTTAAAGGTAATCTCGGTATCGGGCTCAAAAATCCTGTAGTCGGAGCCGCGCACGATATCCATATCATAGAGATAGTTTACTGCATGGCTGTAGTATGCAGAGGCATCTACATCAAGGAAGGATTTTGACGCTTTATATGTACCGCCCTTGTATCCTGCAAAACGGGCTATAACATAGCTGAAATCCGCTCTTGTGATATTATCCTCAGAGTAAAGTACTTTTCCCTGGGACAGCATACCCATTGCATCGAGAAATGCATATTCCGATGTGGATACAGGGGTCTTGGGAGCCGCTTCTTCTGAAGCTTCTTCCGCAAAAGCACAGAAGCATGAGGTAAGCATGGCAACCGCAAGAAGCAAAGATATCAGTATTTTAAAATCTGATTTTATTTTCATATTATATATACACTCCTTTCTGCCGGATTATTTAATAACCAGTTCATATATAACCTTTGCAGCCTCCGCTCTGGTAAGCGAACCGAGAGGCTTGAAGGAACCGTCGGGCAGACCGTTGATGATACCTGCACCTGCAAGTCTTGAGACAGCCCCGGATGCATAGTCTGCAATGGCAGCTTCATCAGCAAAAGCCGCACTACCTGCAGAAATACCGATTGCCTTGTAGTCAACAACCCTGTTCATTATCACCGCCATATCCTGACGGGTAATGGGCTGACCCACACCGAACTCATCAGCGCTGATACCTGTAATAATGCCGTTTGCCTCGGCAATATAAATATATTCTGCCGCCCAGTAATCCGAAGGCACATCGCCAAAGACTGCTTCCGACTTCTGCTTGGGAATTGAAAAGGCGGATACAATCATCTTTACAAATTCTTCACGGGTTACAATTCTGTCCGGTCCGAAGGTGCCGTCGGTATAGCCTGTGAGAATATTCAAAACCGCAAGGGATTCAATGGGAAGCTTTGCCCAGTGGCTGTCGGGCACATCGGTAAATCTGCCTGCCTGAGCATTGCTTGTACTGATCAAATCATTTGATACAGTAGCACCGCCGATAACAGAGCTGCCACTGCTTCCGCGGCTGCCGCCTCCGCCACCACCTCCGCCGGAGGTGCCGGTGTCAGAGCTGTCGCTCTCAAGGTCGTCAATTATATCTAAAATCTTCTCTTTTACTTTTTCCGGAGTATCTGCAGAAAAGCCCTCCATATGTCTTGCTATCTTGTAAGGATCTGCATCCTCAATATCATCAAGAATATTCTCTATACCCAGCTCCTTTGCATATTCCTCAAAAGCCTTTGCTTTATCGGCATTTGAGCGTTCGTTTACAGCAGTAAGAGCAAGGCACTCATTAAAGAGAGCAAGATTATCTGCTTTTGTCACAATATTTTCACTTTCAAGTCTTGCAAGATATCTGTCCAAAAATTCTTCATTAAAATTGACATAATCTTCATTTTCCACATCAGTACCGAGAACGTCTCCACCTGCATCTACTGCAGACTTTTCTGCGCCATTTGCAGCATTTCTTATATTATATACAGCATCTGCTATATTCCATGCCTGAAGAATTTCTCCTGCCGACTTGAAGCCGCCTCCGAAATCGTCCGTTTTTATCTCATAAAGATATTCGTTTTTCCATTCCGGACAGGATTCTTCTGCAAAGCCTAAAGCCTCGCCCAACTCATCAAAGGCAATTTCTGCAATTTCTGTTTTTGAGGCAGAGTTAATCTCTTCAAGAATATCCGTTCTCTCTGCCGCACTGACTATATACACGGGAGCAGAGGTCTTTGCGTAGCCGTCCACTCCGTTCTTGCCGCTGGGTGCCGCATAGAAATCATAATATCCGCTGTTTATATCCGCACCAAGCTTAAACTCAAGTGTAACCTGAGAATTACCCATGCACTGCGCCATATCCATACGGACAGCCTTGGCATAATCCGTAAAGACAGACACACTGTCATCTGCCGGTGCCATATATACGTTTACATACATGTTGTAGTCAAGTGAAGTGGTATATGTGACAGTGATTGTCTCGTCAACATAATCAATACTTGTTTCTACAACAGAGGCAGCTTCGGCGAGAGCCGGAGACACTGCAAATGAAAGTATCATTGTCAGTGTCAGCACTATTGCCAATAATTTTTTCATAGAAATATTCCCCCCTGTTAATCTGTTACTCTGTCTCTTCTGTGCTGACTGAGCCTGAGCTCATCGGTAATATTCTTAGCTTCGCCCTTGTTATCGGTAATGGCGGTAACCTCTATATCCTTTACCGTCATCTGTGAATATGGCGAATATATTACAAAGTCGCTCTGATGCTTGCAGGCATTGTTGAGATTTGCATTGTTGATTTCAAGCTCAACAGTTTTCCATTTGCCGGAATTGCTCTTGGCAACAGAGACTGTCTTATCCTCGCGGTTTGCCAGGTCTCTGATACCGCCGGGAGCAGAGGTGTATTTTACATTCACCGGCTGCCTGCCCATATCCAGATAGGTAAACTTAAGCTTGAAGTTACCGCTTTCGCTGAGAATTTTCTCATCATTGATTTTGCAGTAAATATTGTTATTTACCGGTGCTGTTATACATTCCTCACCCTGATATGTATCATTAAGAATTACATTAAAATCCTTGCTGTCGTCATTTGTCAGCACTGCAACATTCTCATCAAGCACATGCTCGTCGCTGATTCTGGGATTCTGAGTAAGGTCACTGATATCTGCCCAGCCTACTCCCAGCATATTTTCGTCATCAACCATCTGCCAGCTGATAACTGTGTTGCCGTAGTTGATATGAGGATGGGGCTGATATGGGTGAACAGCGCTCCACATCCTGAATTTTGCAATATAGTAGGACTCATATGTATTGGTATTTGCAAGGATAATCTGTCCGGTATTGGTATCCCCCGCAACCCAGTTGTGGTCGCTTGAGGGATAGCAGTGCCAGATAGCATAGTCACCGTTGATATACTCTCTGGTCTTGCCATTTTTGTCAGTACGCATAAAACCGCTCTGACCCACATTCTGACTCTGGGTGTATTTTACCCAGTACATCATCTCGCCGTCCACGCTCCATACCTCATGTCCTGAGCATTCTCCGGTGGTGCCGTTGCTGTTTTCCGCCTGTACAAACATGTTGTACACCTCGTCTGTATCTGTATTCCACAGCCAGAGCCTGTCGGGAATAAGGGTTGTAGTACCCTCGTGGCAGAAGAATATCAGATTGTCATATACCGGATTTACCATAGGATGTCCTACACCCTGGCTGTCGGGATTGTATTTAAAATCCATTCCCCTTGCGGTGATTTCGCCGGTCTCTGTATTCATCTTGCTGTATTTGCCGGCATGGTAGCCTGATACATATTTGCCGTCATTGGTGGCATTCATAGTGGTAAACATACCTGCCGAGTTAAGCTTCTGCTTTGTATAGTTCTTCCAGTCATAGTTCCACAGCTGACCGTTATAATCATAATAAATTATGTGGTCATCGGGAGTAACTATTGCATTGCAGGCTGAATATGAAGAGGTCATGGTATCGAGAAATCTTACGGTTTCGCTGACGGTATCATACTCATACATGGAGTTTGTCTTATCATTGCTGAAAATAAACTTGGTACCATCATAATTCCAGCCCTGAGCCGTTACATAGGGACGAATCATTTTATCGCCGTTGAAATTTACATAATAATAGGTTCTGCCGGTTATAGAGTCATTTATTGTTGTCTTGGGGATCTTAACAGGCAGATAGTACAGATAGCTGGTAAGAGTGGGGTCACCGGTTCTTGCAAGGTCATCTGTGGTCAGCACTCCGCTCGTAAGATGCTTTGCTACCAGAGGCAAATCCGTTTCTGAGCTTGCGGTCAGCATATTGTATGCAACGGCAACAAAGTTATCACGGATAAGAGGTCTGTCCGGGAAGAGAATAAAGTCGGAGGTTTTGACTATATTACTCTGACTAGCCATATCATAAGCCTTGTCATATACCTCGTCGCCGTTCTGACCGTTGTACCTGAGAAAATATGTGAGAAGCTCCCTGATGGTAATGGGTCTTTCCGGTGCGAAGGTTCCTCCCCCTGCTCCGCGTACAAGCCCCATACTTTCGGCAACTGATACCACCTTGGCATCCTCTCCGGATATATCGGTAAAATTACCTGTAGGTGCAGCTGAGCTTATCGCCGCATCATCCTTGCCAAAAAGCTTGAGAGAAGCTCTGAGGGCATCAATTCTTGTCATATTTTCTTCAAGACCGTAGGGTGTACCCTGGTCATTCTTGTCGTCATAAAGTCCTGCAAGGGTAAGAGCCTCTGCCTGAATTGTGTTTACTGTGGGCATATCAAAGCTGCCGTCGCTGTTTTCCAGCTCAGAGACGTTTACAAGCTCCACCTTTGCAAAGGCATTGTAATTACGGGTTACAATACGCAGGTCTGCTCCGTATTCCATAGTGCCCTGAAAATCCGCATCGTCTATAAGAGTACGAACCGTTGTCCACTTCGGAGTGATACCGGGCTTGGTGATGGTATATCTCTTATACTTACGTGCCTGCTCAGACAGCTGAGTATCGTTGCTGTTGTAGTCAACATAGAAGTATCCCACCTGAGGCCCGAAATCATAGTAGGTAATCATTACAAGAAAACGGTGGTCGTCAGGTCCGATTTTTGATTTATCAACCTTAAGGTACACATAGTTTTCCTTATACACCTTTCTTCCCACTATGCCATCCATCTCAAAATCCTCGCTGTACAGAGGGTCAATGGAATCGGTTATGCCGGAGTCTCTTCCGTCAACAAAGCTCATTTTATTTGACTGTATTTCCTTGCCGAATACTACATAAGCATTGTTCTTGCCGGGAACGACCGACACCTCGCTCATTACGGAGGGGTCTGCATTTTCCAACACTTCGTCTGCCAGCGCAAACGGAATCAAAGAAACCGTCATGGCAAACGCCGTAATCAAAGAAATGATTTTTTTAAAACGTTTCATTGAATATGCCTCTCTTTCTTTTTTGTTGTATATAAAATATATCGATTAGTATTGCTGAATTGGTTACAACAGCGATTCTTACGAATCCAACCTGACAGTAGCCTTAGCAACCAATACTGAAGATGCCTTAAACGGCGAATTTTGGGCAACTTTCGGCTTGTCGTCCTCGAAAGGCAACAGCCTTCCTTCGTCCTTCGCACCAAAATCTGCTCAAAAATTCATCCGTTTCAGGTCATTTTGAGTTTTGAAATTATAAATTTTATTTCAGACAAGGCAAAAACGCAGGGAATATGTAAATATTTCCGAGTATTTTAACGAAGTATGAGATAAAATTTATATTTTAAAACCGTCTTTAGTGTTGGTTGCTAAGGCTAAGCCTTCTTACCTTAAGCTGATTGCCGGTATCTCCCATAGGGGTATACAGCCCGAAATCGCAGCTGCCCGTCATGGAATCTATAAATGCCGCTCCGTCTATTGCGAAGGTCTCGGTTTTCCACAAGCCGTCATTGGAAACCGAAGTCAGCACAAAGTCCTCTGCATCTCCGAGCCTTCCTGTGGCAATATCATAGCTGTGCGCTTTCATAATAAGCTCTCCGTCAAAATCCGCCTTATAGGTAAGCTCTATCTCAAAGCTGCTTTCTGCCGCACCGAACATGTATCTGTCATCAACATCAAAATACAGAAGGTTCTGTCCTCCGGTATCATTGCCCGGTGCAAGATAATATTTTCCGTCGATATCTGCTTCTGCAATGCCTATGGCATCGGTATCGCCGCCGGTCATAAGGAAGCTGCGTATACCTGATGATATTTCTTCACCGCCGGAAACATCTATGTATACCCCATCGGGATATATACTGCTTGCGCTATGAATATATCCGTCATAAAACTCCATACTGCCGAGCTTTGATATATGCTCATTGGCAACGGAAGCATTGCCCTTGACAACGGTGATGCTGCTTACAGACAGCTCCTTTCCTTCACATGCAAGGCGCAGGTCACATTTTTTTGTTACAAAGGTTGTACCCTCTTCGTTAAAATATGCATCATCCAGCTCAAACCGTGCAACACGCCAGCTGCCTGTTGCACCGTCTCCGTATCTTACGGAATTGGTAAGCCTGGTACCGCTTTCGTTAAAGGCTGTCACATTCTCTCCATCTATAATGCAGTTGGCATACTGCATCTGCAGAGAATCCCTGTCTGCCAGATATTCCACATACACTGTCACATCGTGGTCCTCGGGAGTGATAGTACCGTCCTCAAAAGAAAAATACATAAAGCAGTTGCGCACTGCGGTTTTTCCGTCGCCGGTAACTCTGTATACTCTGGCTGTCTGCCATGCATCCTTGGTTACTCCGTAAGAATCGGTCACCTTTGCCATTCTTACAGAGCCGTCGGAACCATCGGTAATATATGATATATTGTCATAGGAATATGCCTCAAACAGGTTGGTAACCGTAACATGAGGATAATGCTTTCTTGCCTCAGGGATTGGATAATATGTATTGCTCCAATAGAGCTCCATATTTTTGTTCAGTTCCTCAGGCTTGCCCTGGGAATTGATAAAGGCTTTTGTATAAAACACATCCTCAGGCACATCCTCCATACCGCTGACAAAATCTACCGCAAAATTGCTCTGATAAAGGAAAATGCCGATGGAATTAACTGCATTTACCTGCCAGCTGTGCTCGCCCCTGGGGACATTCTCATCTATAAAGCTGTTGGAATCGGTCTCGCCTACGAGCACTCCGTCACGGTATATCTGATAGGTTGTACCTGCGGGAAATCCGCTGAACTTCTGCCAGGTGATAACTGCCCGTCCGTTGTAGCCGTGGGCAACAAGTCCCAGCAAATCTGTATCACGCTGACTGTAGGGTCTTAGAGATGAGGTCCACACAAACTTTTTTAGCTTGTATTCATCACCGTCGGGAAGAGTTACCCCATCGGTCTCAAGGCTGACAGACTGCCCGGGCTCTATACTCACCCTGGGGGACTGTGCAATATCGGTTACAGAGCCGTTTGCGTTGTATACAACGGTATACAAAACCGCGTCGGTTGATTCTGACTCTCTGTTGGTCGCTTTAAGCTTTACACCCACTCTTCCCGGGCGTATATAGCTTGAGGGCGAACCGTCTATTTTATACATAACATCGGTTATATCCGTCTTTGCACTTACAGGCTGATATACAGGTGCCTCCATAAGCGAAGTATCTCCGCATACATATTCCGAAAGCACGGCAAGGCTTTTCAGCCCGCTGTCTGAATATTCCTTAATCATGCCGGCTATAAGCTTGCTCAGCTCTATGGCACCCTGCTGGTTTATCACTGTATCGTCTACAGTATTTTCGTATGTACAATCGGGATAGGAAGCACTGTCGGTGTACATAAAAATCTGCTTTGAGCCCTCTGTGCCGAGCTTTTCAATAAGCTCTCCATGAGCTCTGCCCACATCAAGCACCGGAACCCCGATTGCAGCTGCTGCACTTATCATTGCCGAGCGGTAAGCATCGCCGCCATCGTCGGCAACCGTACCGTCGGGAGAAAACACTCTCTCATGCGCCGGAGTAAGAAACACAAGGTTGAGCCCCTGCTCCCCGGCATAGTCTGCAACAGCTTTCAGATTATTTGCATACACAGCGGTTGACTCCTCGTCTGAGCCAAGCTGCAGGAACAGATAATCTCCCTGCTTTGCCTCTTTGCTGATATTATCTCTGTATGCACCGTCAAGAAAGGACTGTGTGCTCATGCCCCTTGCCGACATATTCACAAAGCTTACGTCGCTGCTGAAATATCTGTCAATCTCCATACCCCAGCCTGCCCGCGGGAACTGGCTGCAGGGCACATCCTCACCGAAAGCATCGGACACAATATATACAGTGGGTTTGTCTCCGGTATTTGCGGGAGGTATATAGTCAGCCGTGTCGATATATTCATAGTCCTTTTGCTTTATTACAGACACCTTGCTGATATATGTATCCGTTCCGTTACCGGCTATTATGAAATCCTCCTGACCGGTTGCAAGAGCAGTTCCGCTGTTATTGGCAGATATCATAGCATCGGATACATCTAACTCGGCGGTTTTCCATTGGTTTGTATCTGTACGGGCGATGTTCACGTTCTTTATGCCGGAGGTGCTGTAATATTTAAAGCTGAGATTGGCAGTGCCCTTGTCCAGATACTCTATAAAAAATTTAAGACTGCTATCCTCTGAAGTAACATAATCATCGCTGATGCGGTAATATACTGTTCCTATAGCCGAAGCTCCGGTATCGGTACGGTAGTTTTTTGAAGTAAACCAGGTCTGTTTTGTAATTCCGTCAGCGGCTGTTGCTGTCCTGTACATCCATCCTCCGTCAGATGCGGGGGTTATATATTTTATACCCTTGCTCCTTGCAGAGGTCACAGCCTCGTCTGATATACCCGCCGCTGTACAGCCTGCGGTATCATCCACACTGAGCATATGGTTTCTGTAGGAGGAAACAAGATTCTGAGAAAGGGCGTATATACCCTTGGTGATATCACCCTCCATTCCACTGATAACAAAGGAACCCCTCTTGTGCACCTCAGTGAGAGCATCGGAAGCAATCTTAGGCTTTATATCCGTCACATACACAGCTTCACTTCTCGAGGATATGCGCAGGTCGCTGCGGAAATTGCCTATGTTGTTTACATTCACATAGCCAAGGTCGATTTCAACTGTCTTTTCCTCGCCGGAATCTGTTTTTTCTATAAGTATTTCGTTGTCCTCAAATTTATGCAAATCCCTGTTGGAATTAACCCCTGAGGAATATATGATACTCAGAGGCTCTGTGCCTTCATCTATATAGCTGAGAGTAAGGGTCAGCCTCTGATTTGTATTTTTGATATAATGGTCTTTGATATCCGCAAACAGAGCCTTGCCTCCTGCCGCAGATATACAGCTTATACCGTTTTTTACGGTTCGGGAAGCAGTGCTCACTGTATTCTCATAGCTGATAATATCGGTTCTGCTATTGAACTCGGTTCTGCCGCCGATATCAGTACTTCCCGTAAGGTCGGTAATGTGTGTCCAGCCGAGACCGCACACATTAGCGGAGTTTGCCATCTGCCAGTTTACGGTGTTGTTGCTGTAGCTGATAACCGGATGGGGCTGATAGGGATGCTGCCAGCTGTACATACGGAATTTCACCAGCAGCCGGGATTCATGGGTCTTTGTATTGGCAATGGCAATCTGACCGGTATTTGTATCCCCCACCACCCAGTTGTTGTCGCTTGAGGGATAACAGTGCCAGTAGGCAAAATCACCGTTGATATATTCCCGCTCACTGCCGTCTTTGGTAACTCTCATAAGCCCGTTCTGCCCCATATTCTGAGACTGGGCATATTTTACAAAGTAGAGATATTCTCCGTCCATACCCCAAACCTCATGACCGCTGCACTCGCCTGTCAATCCGTCGTCCCGCTCAGACTGGACAAAGAGATTGAACATCTCGCCGGTATCGGCATTTGCAAGCCAGAGTCTGTCAGGGATAAGAGTTGTGGTGCCCTCATGACAGAAGAAAAGGAGCTCCGGATACTCGGGGTTGATGATGGGATGTCCCACACCCTGGGTATTTGGATTGTAGCTGAAATCCTTTTTTAACAGAGTATCGACAACTCCGTTTTCAAGGTCTATGCGGACTATGGAATTGCCGCCGGAAAAACCGCCGAAATAGCCGTTAAGATATTTTCCGTCATTTGTCACCTGAATATTGCCTAAGGAATTGCACCCATAGGGATAGGGACATACAACGGTTTTGGTATATGTATTCCAGTCTATTTTACAGATACTTCTGTTGTTAGTGTAGTATATCTGATTATCCGGTGTGACAACCGCATTAAGAGAGGTGGAGCCTGCTCCGTAGTCGAGAAAGCGCAGGGTTTCGTTTACCGTATCGTACTCATACATTTTGTTGTCATCAGGAGTCATCACTAAAAATTTTGTACCGTCAGAATTCCAGTTTTGCATTGTAACATAGGGCTTAACGGTTGTTTTGCCGTCTATGTTCATATAATAATAGGTTCTGCCGGTCCCGGAATCTACAATGGTCTCCTTGGGACAGGAGTTCACCTCTGTGCCGACAGTTATTTCCGCGTGCACCGCCGGAACCGGAGCAAAAAGCATATTTACAGTCAAAACTGCCGTAAGAGCTTTGCTGATGAGATTTTTTACATTCAAGCGACACACCTCCTGTCTGATTTATAGGATATAACAGAATTATCTTATATTCATCCACGCAACGCCGATGACGTTATTCTCATCAATCATCTGCCAGTTTATACTTTTGTTGTTATAGCTTATAACAGGATGGGGATGATGGGGATGATACCAGTCTGTAAGCTCAAACTTGGCAAGAAGCTCAGATTTGCCTGTCACAAGATTAGTCATGGCAACCTCGCCCTTAGCCGTGTCACCCACCACAAAGCTGTTGTCGCTTGAGGGGTAGCAATGCCAGTAGTCAAAGTCATCGGTAAGATATTCCCTACCCTTTGCGTCGCCCTCCTTGGATATACGCATAATTCCTTTTTTGCCGATATTGCAGTCAAGAGCATATTTGACAAAATACATATATTCTCCGTCCATTCCCCATACCTCGTGACCGCTGCACTCGCCGGTGTCGCCGTCGGGTCTTGGCTTCTGAACAAACATATTGTACATCTCGCCGTTATCGGCATTTGCAAGCCAGAGCCTATCAGGTATATGCTGAGTCGGACCCTCATGGCAGAAAAACAGCAGATTAGGATACTCAGGATTGATAAGCGGATGCCCCACACCCTGGGTATGGGGATTGTAGCTGAAATCCTTATAAAGATTTACATCAAGCTCCCCTGTCTCGCAGTTTAAGCGTACAATTCTGTTGTCACCAAAGCTGCCGTTGTAGTAGCCGGTGATAAAGCTGCCGTCGTTGGTAACCTGCATAACGCCAATATCATTACAGCCATCGGGCAAGGGGCAGACAATATATTTTTTGTATGTATTCCAATCAATACAATATACCGTCCTTTGATTCATATAATAAATCCGGTTTCCGGGAGTTACCACTGCATTGACCGAGGAATATCTCCCCTTGGTCTCTGCGCAGTTTACATTATCAAGAAAGCGAAGCCTTCCGGACTCAGTGTCATATTCATACAGCTTGCTTTCGCCGGATGCCACAAGAAACTTTGTACCTTCTGCATTCCAGCTCTGTTGGGTAACATAGCCCTTTACCGCAGCAGTACCATTTATATTCATATACCCATAGGTCTTGCCAGACACAGGGTCGTTTATTTGCTTTGCGGGGCAAGCTGTAAACTCCTCCGGTATATCGCAAATAAACTCATAACTTATTTTATTAAAACACATATTCAGTCCCCCCGGATTATTTTATATATTGATAGTTTTTATTGCCTTTATTATCGGCTGATTAGGCTTAATTACATTATACCTTAATCCGCCATTGTTGTAAATTACAAAATAATGTCTTATTATTAAGAAAATGTGGTATTTTATTTATAGCCGAAAGCTTACTGTTTTAAAAGAAGAAAAAAACAAATATAGAATGGCAAGTAAAAATGATAATAATTCGACAGTCTGACGTATACAAAAGGCTATAAGCCCCGTGGCATAATACTTTTAGCCGACACGGCATGTACGTCCCCCACCGAGCTCTTTTGTGCGATAATTGAATTATCCGACAGTCTGCCGTCCCCAAATGGCACATTTGCTCAATTTTGGGTACGAACAAAAGAGCCATTCAGGGACGGTGGCAGTCAGATGCTTTGCATCCTTTTTGCATGGAAAATCCTTATTTTCTGTGCAAAAAGCGCCCCGTCCCTATAGAATGGCAAGTAAAAATGATAATAATTCGACAGTCTGACGTCCCCAACATCCGAAGCACTTATTTCATATAATCCTTAAGAATATTAATCATGTCGTTATTCTTAATTTCTTCGGCAATAAGTTCTGCCATAAACACCGCACCGCTTTCAGTCAGGTGAACACGGTTGTTGTTTCCTTCGTCAACAAACATTGCTTCCATTGCAGCTGAGTCTAAGTCTGCTGTTTTTTCAACCATTTTTGAGGCAGTGTCAATGTATGCAACATTCATTTCCTGTGCAACGGCAATTGCCGCATCTCTGTATACCTCAATTCCATCGCCGTCTCCGCAGAGCAGAGTGCCGTCTGACACACTGTAGCGAGGGATTGACGTGAGGATTACAGGTATTGCATGAGCTTTACGGACATTTTTTACAAATTCCTTAAGATTAAGCTTATACTGCTCTTCGTCAACATAGCGTGCTGTGCCGCTCATGCTGTCATTGTGACCGAACTGCATAAACACATAGTCACCCTCTCCGGCAGAGGAAAGGATAGAGTCCATATTGGGGAAGGTCTTGGTAGAGCTTCCGGCAACAGCCTTGTTCACCACATTTGCCATGGTGTAGTTTGGCAGTCTCATGCCCCAGCCTATGGTGGTGCTTCCGGAGGAATAGGGTGCTGCTATGGAGTCGCCCGCGATATACACATCGGGAATAGTTGATATCTCTGCAGCCTTGATAGGTGCAGAATTGATATCTTTTATTGTAAGCTTTCTTATCTTGAGCTGCTTATCCGGGTCACTCAGCTCTGCAGGAATGCTCAGGCGGAAATCACCGCCGCCGTTATCCGTATTGTTAAACGCAATTCCGTCAACGGTAAATGCTACTGTCTGCCAGGGCTCTTCTTCATTTGCCTCAAGCTGAGCCACAGTCCTGCTTATATTATAGGTAGACTGACCGCTTGACTTATTGTAGGTATTTGAATAAAGATTAAGCGGTGTATCATATTCTGCCTTATAGGTGATTTCAAAAAGTGCGGTACTGTCGGCATTGCCAAACATATAGTTATCGTCAACCGCAAAATACAGAAAGGTCTGCTTCACAGCCTCACCGTTCATTGCTCTCTGGGTGGTTACATAATAGTCTCCGTCATCGTCCTGTGCTATATATGCACTGGCATCGGCATTGTTATTATCCTCTCTGCGGAAGCTGCGGATACCGTTCATCACAGCTTCGCCGGAGGTAAAGTCAATGCTTACACCGTGAGGATAAAGCCTGGTGCCGGTGCCTGCAGTATTGTTTGTAAAGCCGGGATTAACCGAAGCATACTTGGTAAGAGCCTCTGAACCGGTTCCCTTTACAATGGTAACACTGCTTATATAAAGGTCTGTGCCGCCGCTTGCAAATCTGAGGTCGGTTGCACCGTTGAAAAGACCTGTACTTGTCTGGTCAAAATATGCATCCGTCAAATCAAATCTTGCTGTTCTCCAGCCTCTTGTATTAACGTCGGCTACAGTCGCATCCCTTAATCCCTGAGTCACGGTCTCGCCGTCTATTGTGGCATTGCCGTAGGTCATGACAAGTCCGCTTCTATTTGCAAGAAAATCAACAAAAACAGTAAGGGTAGAGTCCTCGGGAGTTATGGATTTATTGAGCACGTTAAAATACATAAATGAGTTCTTGATCTGCTTGCCCTCTCTTTTGTCGGTATAGCAATATGATTTTGTGGTAAACCATGCGTCCTTGGTGATGCCGTAATCATCCGTCACTCTCCTGATAACAACAGGACCGTCGGAGTCGCTGTGAGTATATTCAACACCGGCATTTTGAATTGCAGTAACCATTTCGTCGGTAAGGTCGCTGTAATAAGCCTGAGCTTCATCGGTTGGATAAAGCTTGCTTGTTCTGTAACAGGTGATACCCTTGTATACATCCTCTTCCTCGCCGTTCATATTAAGACGTGCCTTTGCATACACAACAGTGTCATCCAGGTCGTCCATCGAGGTGACGGTTGCAATTGCATATGCAGACTGATACAAAACCTCGCCGGCTGAATTCACTGCATTTATCTGATAGCTATGCTCGCCTCTGGTTACATTCTCATCAATATATGCGCCGCCCTTTGTCTCGGCAATAAGTATATCGTCTCTGTATATTTCAAAAACAACATCGTCATCCTGCTCCTCATACTCCGTCCACTGAAGAATCGCCTGGCTGTTGTATCCGTCGGCTGTGAGTATAAGCTTTGATTCTTCATCAGAATAGGGTCTGAGATTTGAAGCCCATATAAACCTTCTGAATTTGTATCCGTCAAGGTCAGGAAGCTCCACCGCCTCTGCAGTAACCTGTGCAGAAGCACCTGCTTCAATTGATACTGCATCGGATTTTGATATATCGACAATTCTGTTATCCTCATCGTATACCGCAAGATAGAGTGTAGCCGTATTTGCAGATGAACCGCTATTTTTAACGGTTGCCGATGCAGAAACCGCACCTGCATAGTATGTATCGCTTTCTTCGCCGTCAACGGTATATACAATATCCGTCACGTCATAATCAGGGCTGAAGCTCTGATATACAGGCTTGGTTATAGGTGTTGTATCAGATTCGATGTCAACGTATGAATACAATTGGCTCAGGATATCATCCCCTGCCTCTGCGCCCTCCTTTATAAGCTTTACAATAAGCTTGCAGATTTCAATTGCACCGGTTCTGTTGATATGTGTATTATCCTCATAGGCTACCGGGAGATTTGGATATTCCTCCGCTGTGGTAAACATATATACAAGCTTGGAATATTCACTTCCCAGGCTTTCCACCAGCTCCGCATGAGCAGTGCCAAGGTCAAGCACGGGAACTCCGTACATGTTTCCGATTTCCTTCATGGCGGTTCTGTAGGCTTCGATTCCGTCGTCGCCAATGGTGCCGTCGATGTTGAATTTGCGGATACGTGCCGGGGTGATAAACACAAGATTAAGCTCGTTTTCATTAGCAAGCTCAATAAACTTAATCAGATTTCCTTTGTAGGAGGTACCATCACCGCTGTCGGTAAGTGTTGACGCATCGGTTTTTACGGAATCACGACTGTTCAGTGCGTCGTTGGTACCTAAGTTTACCAAAAGGAAATCGCCCTTGTTTGCACTGCTGATAATATCAGTCATGCGTGTATCATAAACATCATCCCCTGCCGTAGGGTCATGACCGCTCAGGAAGGTACGGGTACTCTTGCCGCCCTTTGCTTTGTTGATAAACTTTACATCGGGAGTAAAGAAATCGGAAATCTCCATGCCCCAGCCCTCACGTGGATAATACTTTGGCGGAAGAATTTCGCACAGGGAGTCTCCTGCAAGGAAAATCTTTGTGCCGGTATCATCGGGCTTTACAACCTCCTGCTCTCCGGAGGTACCCAGATAATCAGATGTCTTGATAACCATCATTCTGCTGATGTAGGTATTGACAGAATTTGCCTCAATACGGAAATCCTCACGGCCTGTGCCGAGACCTGTGCCTGTATTTGTGGGAGAGAGGACAGCATCACTTACAGAAATAACAGCGGTTTTCCATGTATTTGTATTTTCTCTTGCAACATTGGCAGTCTGATTTGCCGTACCGCCTGTGCAGTAGCGCAGAGTTATACTGCCGGTACCCACATCAAGATATTCAAATATAAAGGTAAGACTGCTGTCATTGGGAGTAATGGCAGACCCCTCTATACCAAAGTAAAGATTACCACCAATGGTCTTATAGCTGCCGTTCTGGCGGTAATTTTTGGTTACAAACCATGTATCCTTTGCTGTTCCCTCGCTGTCGGAAACATTATCATACGCCCATGCGCCGTCTTTTTCGAGGGTTACATAGCTGATAGATGCTGCTTTTGCCGCATCGACGGTTTCCTGTGTGATGCCTGCGGCAGTCCAGCCCTCTGTATCGTCTACGGAATACCAGGTATTTTCGTAGGCTTCGCCAGTGAGCTTTGACAGTGCATATACACCGTTTGAAGCATCACCTTCGGAGGAGGCCTCTGTCATAATACCCTTATCTGCAAACTTTACAAACAAATCTTCTGTCTCTGACTCTTGCGCCCATATACCTACCGGAAGCACAGAAACAAGCATTGCCGCAGCAAGAATAAAGCATATAAGCCTGTTATGTCTGAATTTCATAAAAATTCCACCTTTCTGTATTTATTATAATTATAGTAAAATCATTATACTATTATTGTACAACATTACCGATAGTCTGTAAATTGTGGTTTATCATAAAATTATTATACTTTTTTGAGAAAATATCACAAATACAAGCTTGAAATATGGTTAAATTTAATGTATAATTAAGAAAATATTCTTTATCCGAAAGGGAATGAATGTAAATGAACAAAGAAGAAAAGCTAGTCAAGATGCCGTCCTATTCCCATCACAACGGAATAAATTCCATTGTCCCTGAGGTAGAAAAATTTCATGTGAGTAACCAGCTTTACAACAAATCCATTTCGTTCCCCATACACTGGCACGACAACTATCTGGAAATACAGCTGGTGCTGGACGGAAGCGGAACGGAAATTTTTAACGAAGCAGAATACACAATGGAAAAAGGGCATATCACAATTCTGTCATATACAGACTTTCATTCAGTTGATATTAAAGAATATATGAAACTTTTTAAAATCAACATTTCCTATGATTTTCTTGACAGCGATATAAGAGCCTATCTTACCGAAAATAATAATATACACTGCAAATTTACCGGAAGCGACCTGGATTATATAATTACACTGAGCAATAAGCTTCTGAAATACTCTGAAGACACAGACAATCCCATAAGCCTGATGGCGGGAAAAGCAATTATATCAACCATGATTACGGAAACAATCCGTCAATCCCTCAAAAACTCTGATATTAAGAAAAAGCCAAGACAAATTCAGAGTCTGATACAGTATATAAATAAAAATTTAAGCCATGAGCTTTCTTTGGAAACGGTTGCGGCACATTTCGGTATATCGGCAAATTATCTCGGAAAGCTTTTTAAAAAGCATGTCGGCGTATCATACAATGAATATCTCAACCGAATACGGCTTAAATATGCCTGCAGCCTTATTGTTTCTTCAAACATATCGATGAAAGAAATTGCTCACTGCTGCGGCTTCAGTTCATTAGAATATTTTTATTATGTTTTCAAGAAGTATAATAATATTACACCGCTGCAGTACAGAGATAAAAACAGAAAATAGAATTATTTGTGACAAAACGTTTCGTCACAAATAATTCTATTTTCTGCTGCCTGATATATTTAATCAAGCTCTTTAACTCCCGTATAAAGCTCATAGTATCTGCCCTTGAGTCCAAGGAGCTCTTCATGGGTGCCCCGCTCTATTATCTCGCCATTTTCAAGAACCATTATTGCATTGGAATTGCGCACTGTAGAGAGCCTGTGGGCAATTACAAAGGTGGTACGGTTTTTCATAAGTCTGTCCATACCATGCTCTATATGACGCTCTGTACGGGTATCAACAGAGGATGTGGCTTCATCCAGCACAAGTATAGGTGCCTTGGACAATGCAGCACGGGCAATATTGAGCAGCTGGCGCTGACCCTGGGACAGATTTGCCCCGTCGCCCTCCAGCATTGTATTGTAGCCGTCGGACAGACGCATGATAAAGCTGTGGGCACTGGCGGTTTTTGCGGCGGCAATTACCTCTTCATCCGTTGCATCAAGCCTGCCGTAGCGTATATTTTCCATAACGGAGCCTGTAAACAGATGTGTATCCTGCAATACCATGGCGATGTTTTTGCGGAGTTCATCGCGGCTGAAGGTCTTGATATCCCTTCCGTCAATGGTTATAGTGCCGGACTCAATATCGTAAAATCTGTTAAGCAGATTGGTAACCGTGGTTTTTCCCGCACCTGTGGAGCCTACAAAAGCAATCTTCTGACAGGGCTTTGCATAAAGGCTGATATTCTTAAGAACGGTTTTGTCGGGCTTGTAGCCGAAGGTGACATTTTCAAATCTGACATGACCCTCCATATTTTCGATTTTTTCTCCGGATTTATCCTCAGGCTCGGTATCCATAACAGCAAAAACACGCTCAGCTCCCGCAAGCGCCGCAAAAACAGTGGACATCTGCTGGGATATCATGTTGATAGGCATGGAAAACTGCTTGGAATAGTTGGCAAAGACTGTTAGAGCTCCGGGAGTGAATTTACCCAGGCACATAAGCACTCCGCCTACACCCACTGTGGCAGCATAAGAAATCTGAGAAGTATTACCCATAATCGGTCCCATAACACCGCCCCAGAACTGAGCCTTAAACTGCTTGTCGCGCATATCGTCATTGAGAGTGTCAAACTCCTCAATACAGGTGTCCTCATGGTTGAAAACCTTAACTACCTTCTGACCGGTGACGGTTTCTTCAATATATCCGTTTACTGCGCCAAGAGCCGACTGCTGACCCTTGTAATACTTGGAGGAGCGCTTGGCAATAAGACCGCCTCCGCGGATAAATATGGGGATAAACACAACTGTTATAAGTGTGAGAATCCAGCTGGTTGTAGCCATAAACACAAAGGTTCCCACAAGAGTGACAATTCCAGAAAACAGAGATGTGAGAGAATTGTTGAGCATCATATCAATATTGTCAATATCATTGGTAAAGCGGGACATAATCTCGCCTGTGGGATTGGAGTCAAAATATCTTACCGGTAGCTTCTGCAGCTTTGTGAACAGGTCGTTTCTGATATTTTCTATTGCTCCCTGAGACACGGTGAGCATAATTCTCGACTGCAGGTAGGTTGTCACAATACCTGCAAGATACACACATCCGAGGATTATTACAGCGGTGAGTATATAGGCAAACACACCGTCTCCCACCAGACCCGAGCCAAGTCCTATAAGCTTTGTTATCACGCCGTCTGCAAATTTTTCTATAGCGCTCATATGCAGCTGTGCGCCCGGTATAACCTCAAGAGTGATTCTGTCTATAATGGGTGCAAGCATATATGAGCCGATAAGCGAGGTAACCGCACTCACAAGCATACACAGAGCAACAGCAGCAAGCCTGCCCTTGTATTTTGCCACATAGCTGAGCATACGGGAAATTGTCTCGGCAGTATTCTTAGGCTTGCCGCTCTGGCGGGGACCGCCAGGTCCGCGCCTCGGCATCATGCCGCGTCCGGGAGCATCGGGCTTTGCACTCTTGGCATACTGCTTATTAAGCTGTTCAAGACTTCGTGCCATGTCACATCGCCTCCTTTGCTTCCATCTGAGAATTGTATATCTCACGGTATTCCTCATTATTTTCCAAGAGCTCGGCATGAGTACCTTCGCCGGTAATCCTGCCGTCATCCATAACGATGATTTTGTCAGCATCCATAACAGAAGAAATACGCTGAGCTATGATGATTTTTACAGAATCCGCAAGAGTTGTTCTGAAGGCGGTGCGGATTGCAGCCTCTGTGGCAGTATCAACTGCACTGGTAGAGTCATCAAGAATAATAACCTTTGGCTTTTTAAGAAGAGTTCTGGCAATACAAAGTCTCTGCTTCTGACCGCCGGAAACATTGGTACCGCCCTGGTCAATCTCCGTTTCGTAGCCCTCTCCAAAGCCGGAGACAAACTTATGTGCCTGGGCAGCCTCAGATGCACTTATGATTTCCTCCTCAGAGGCATTTTCATCGCCCCAGCGGAGATTATCGCTTATTGTGCCGGAGAACAGAGTGTTCTTCTGCAGCACAATTCCAATACCGTCTCTGAGATTTTTCAGTGAATAGTCGCGGACATCTACTCCGTCAACAAAAATCTGTCCCTCATCTGCATCATAAAGTCTGGATATCATAGATACCAGAGTTGTTTTGCCGCAGCCCGTGGAGCCGATGATGCCCACTGTTGTGCAGGGCTCTATGGTAAGGCTTATTCCGTCAAGCACCTTATCCTTACTGTCCTTGTAATAGCGGTATGACACATTCCTGAATTCTATTTTGCCCTCTGTAACACGAGCCTCAGGAAAAGCCGCCTCGCTGTCGTTTATATACGGCTTTTCGTCAAGCACCTCTGTAACACGCTTTGCCGAAGCTATGGCACGGGAGGCATTCATAAATATCATGGTTATCATCATGAGCGAAGACAGTATCTGAGTGACATAGGTTATAAATGCCGAAAGATCGCCCGCAGGCATACCGCCTGCAACAACGGTTTTTCCGCCCAGCCATATTACCGCAAGAGTGGTAAGATTCATACACAGTGTAAGCGAGGGCTGCAGAATAATCATTGTCTTTACGGCAGACATTGCATTTTCCTTCAAATCTCTGTTTGCTTTTCCGAATTTTTCTGTCTCAAAATCCTCACGCACAAAGGATTTTACCACTCTTACATTGGTTACGTTTTCCTGTACGGTGGAATTAAGGCGGTCAACCTTGGTCTGCATCCTTGTAAATTTAGGAAATGCACTTGATATTACAAAAACAATTATTATTGCCATAATAGGTATGGTTACCGCCAGAACCACAGACAAAGACGGCTTCATGGAGATTGCCATAATAAGCGCTGCAATCATCATTCCGGGAGACCTCAGAGCCATTCGCAAAAGCATATTCACAAAATTCTGAATCTGTGTGATATCATTGGTAAGACGGGTTACCAGCGAGCCTGTAGAAAATTTGTCGATATTGGCAAAGGAGAATTTCTGCACCTTTGCAAATGCCTCCGAGCGCAGGTCTGAAGCAAAATTAACCGATGCCTTTGCACCGAAATATGCTCCGCCTACACCGCCCGCCATCATAACAACTGCGGTTAATGCCATGGCAATCATTATGCTCAGGCTGGTTGACACAGTAAGTCTGTCTTCATTGGCAAGGTTGATTACCACAGACAAAAGCTTTGGCATAACAACCTCTCCCGCTACCTCAATTATCATGCAAAGAGGACCTATTATAAAATAGGGCAGATATGGCTTTATGTATTTGTACCATCTTTTCATTGTTCACATTCCGCCTTTCCTGTAATGGATTTTATATCTATATTCCTGATATTAGCTTTCATTCTCTCAAAATATTCTTCAAGCAGTGCGATTTCCTCATCAGAAAAACCGCTGAAAATCCCATCCTCGATATTTTTAAAATACTGCTTTGATATATTTATTATTTCCCTTGCCTTGGGAGTTATTTCAATAATATTTGTCCTGCTGTCGCCTATTTTGACCTTACGGCGTATGAGTCCGTTTTTTTCCATCTTCTTCATGGTAACCGCCACACATGCCGGACTTATTTCCATAAAATCGGCAATATCTCGCTGTGACGGACTGCCGGGATTGCGCTCTAAATAAAACAATATTCTGTGCTGTGCATGGTGACAGCCCATATGCTCAACCATGCGCTCTATAAGACTGTGATGCATCCGCACGCATCGCTTAATGGAATGCAGCGCACGATGCTGTATGGATTCTGAATTGTTCAAGCAATCACCCCCAAAAATAGTTAACACGTTAATTATAAACCTGTTAACAGTTTTTGTCAAGAGAAGTTTGCTTCATCTGATAAAAAATCTGATTATTCTCTTTCGGCCATACAAAAAGCGGCTGCATACTGCAGCCGCCAAAAACTCATATATTTATAGTATAATTACAGTCTTGCTTCAAGCTCTTTTTTCATATCTTCATAGCCGGGCTTATCAAGAAGGGCAAACATATTCTTCTTGTAGGACTCAACACCGGGCTGGTCGAAGGGGTTTACGCCGAGAATATAGCCGCTTACCGCACAGGCTTTTTCAAAGAAGTAAACCAGGTTGCCGAAGTGATATGCATCTATCTCGGGGATATTGATGATGATATTGGGAACCGCACCGTCTGTATGAGCAAGGAGGGTGCCCTCAAATGCCTTGTGGTTTACATAGTCTACAGTCTTGCCTGCAAGGAAGTTGAGACCGTCGGTATTCTCTTTATCAAGAGGAATCTCAATATCACGCTTGGGCTTTTGTACATTGAGAACTGTCTCAAAGAGAATTCTTGAGCCGCTCTGAATGAACTGACCCATGGAATGAAGGTCTGTAGAGAAGTTTACTGATGCAGGGAGAATACCCTTGTTGTCCTTACCCTCGCTTTCGCCGAAGAGCTGTTTCCACCACTCGGAGAAATACTGGAGGCAGGGCTCGTAGTTAACCATAAATTCAACACTCTTGCCCTTGCGCATAAGGATATTTCTGAGAGCAGCATACTTGTAGCAGATATTTTCTGCAAAAGGCTTGTTATACTCAACTCTTGCATCCTGAGCGCCCTTCATCATAGCGTCTATATCAATGCCTGCTGCAGCTATAGGAAGAAGACCTACTGCTGTGAGCACGGAAAATCTGCCGCCTACATCATCGGGAACAACGAAGGTCTCGTAGCCCTCTTTGTCTGCAAAGCTCTTGAGTGCGCCCTTTGCTTTGTCAGTGGTGGCATATATTCTTTCCCTGGCAGCGTCCTCGCCGTATTTTTCAATAAGAAGGTCGCGGAGAAGTCTGAATGCCAGTGCAGGCTCTGTGGTAGTACCTGATTTTGAAATAATATTTACTGAAAAATCCTTGTCCTTAACAAAGTCGATTACATCAGCAAGATAGGTTGAGCTGATGCTGTTACCCGCATAGATAATTCTGGGATTGCCGCTCTTTTCGCTATAGTCTGCAAAAGTATCTGTAAGCATATCTGTAGCGGCCTTTGCGCCAAGATACGAACCGCCGATACCTACCACAACAAGCACCTGAGAGCTGCTTCTGATTTTTTCGGCAGCGACTTTGATACGTGCGAATTCTTCCTTGTCGTAATCTACAGGCAGGTCAATCCAGCCGAGAAAGTCATTTCCTGCTCCTCTTTTTGTCATGAGTATATCTGCCGCAAGAGATGTGAGCTCTGCCATGTTGTTTATTTCGTTTTCAGAAATAAATGCAGAGGTTTTTGAATAGTCGAGACTAATCATGATATCAATTCCTTTCATCAGCACATGAGGTCAAATCCAAGGATGATGTGCTTAATTAAATAATTTAACAAAGTTATTATACTACATAATTCAATTTTTTTCAACACATATCCTTTGTGTGAATTTACATATTTTTCATACAATTTCGTCTTTTTTTGTGCGAATCATCAAAGTTGTTACGGCATCGCGAGGCGAAAGTCCATTATACAGCACTTCATATGCCGCATTGACTATGGGCATTTCCACACCGAGCTTGTCGGCAAGCTCCTTTGCAGCGCAGGTGGTGTTTATACCCTCTACAACCATATGAATCTCGCTGAGGGTCTCCTCAAGACTCTTGCCCTGCCCTATCAGGATACCGGCACGGCGGTTTCGACTGTGCATACTGGTACAGGTAACTATCAGGTCGCCGATACCGCTTAGACCCCAGAAGGTCTCGCTTTCGGCACCCATGGCAGAGCCAAGGCGCGCAATCTCACGGATACCTCTTGTCATAAGGGCTGCTTTTGTATTATCCCCAAAACCAATGCCGTCTATAATACCGGCACAGAGAGCTATTACATTTTTTATGGCGCCGCCAAGCTCTACGCCGAGAATATCACTGCTTGTATAAATGCGGAAAACCTCGCTCATAAAAATATCCTGAACAGTCTTTGCGGCATTTGCATCATTTGAGGCAACCACATTGAGAGTAGGTATCCCGCGGGATGCCTCCTCCGCATGGGACGGACCTGACATAACAGTAATTTTTGCCATGGGACATTCCTGAGCGGCAATCTCGCTCATAGTCATATGAGTTCCTTCCTCCAGTCCCTTTGAGAGAATAACAATAATCTGACCGGGTGTTATGTACGGAGCCATGGTTCTGCACATCTGCCTTATGGTGGCTGAGGGAGTCACCAGCACAATCAGCTCCTTGCCGCTGATACAGGATATATCGCTTGTAAATTCAATTTCCGCATCCAGCTTAACTCCGGGAAGATACTCTGTATTTTCAAGAGTATTTCTGAGGTTTTCGCTTTTTTCGGGATTTCGCGACCATAGAGTTACATTATGGCTGTTGCGGCGTAAGAGAGTAGCTGCGGCGGTGCCCCAGCTTCCTGAGCCTATTACTGCTGTATTTCTGATATCTGCCATAAAAAACCACCTTTATTTTTTAAAATAGGTTTTTGATTCTGTTCCACGGATAAGGCGCTGGATATTGGAGCGGTGTTTATACACAGCCAGCACAGCGCACACAGCCGCTGTTGCAATAAAATAGGTATCGTGACTGTGGAACATATATACCAGCACGGGATACATAACCGAGCTTACGCAGGAGCCCAGAGAAACATATCTTGTGGCAAGGAAAATTGTGATGAATATAAGCAAGAGAATAACTGCAATCTCCCAGTCAAGCATAAATACCGTGGCAATGCTTGTCATAATACCCTTGCCGCCGCGGAAGCCGAAGAAAACAGGATAAATATGACCGACAATTACAGACAGAGCTGCAAAATACTGGGGTATCATTTCGTTGCCGCTTACTTCAAAAAATCTGAAAGCAAATCTTGCAACAAGTATCGCTAAAGCCCCCTTTAAAAAATCGCCTATAACAACCACAAGAGCCGCACCCTTGCCCAACACTCTGAGAGTGTTGGTAGCTCCGGCATTGCCGCTGCCCTGAGTACGGATATCGGACTTACCCATAAGCTTTGATACAATTATAGATGTATTGATACTGCCAAGAAAATATGCAATGGCAGATGCAAATAAAATTATACTTATCATGAAATTTTTCTCCTTTATTTGGTACCCTTATCATCACCGCGCTGTCTTATAATAAAGCGGATTGGAGTTCCCTCAAGACCAAAGGCGGTACGAATCTGGTTTTCTATATATCTGATGTAGGAATAATGTGCCAGCTCCTTGTCGTTTACAAAAAGGATAAACGTGGGCGGCTTGGTGCTTGCCTGGGTGATATACATAATCTTCAGGCGGCGCCCCTTGTCTGAAGGGGGCTGAACCTTAGAAACCGCTTCGTTGAGTATATCATTGAGCACACCTGTGGAAATGCGCATTGCGTGCTGCATATTCACATATTTTATAAGTTCAAAAAGCTTGTTTATCCTTGCACCGGTCATTGCCGAAGTAAATGCAACGGGAGCATATGTCATATATGCAAGACCTCTCTCTACATCTGCACGGAAATGCTCCATGGTGTTGGTATCCTTTTCTATAAGATCCCACTTATTAACAACAATTATACTCGCCTTGCCCTGCTCGTGAGCATAGCCGGCAATTTTTGTATCCTGCTCGGTTACACCCTCGGTTGCGTCTATGAGGATGAGCACCACATCACTGCGGTCTACTGCAGCCAAGGAGCGCACCACGCTGTAGCGCTCGATATTCTCATCAATCTTGCCGCGCTTGCGCATGCCGGCAGTGTCGATGAATATATATTTCTGTCCATCCCGCTCATAGGGGGTGTCGATGGCATCACGGGTTGTGCCTGCAATATCGCTCACAATAACACGGTTTTCACCCAGGATTTTGTTTACCAGGGAGGATTTGCCCACATTTGGCTTGCCGATTACGGCTACTCTGATAACATCCTCTTCAATCTCCTCCTCTTCCTCTTCAACCACATATTCAAAGAGTCTGTCAAGAAGGTCACCTGTTCCCAGACCGTGAATTGAGGAAACAGCAATAGGGTCGTCAATACCAAGGTTGTAGAATTCATAAAACTCCATGGGTACGTCTCCCACATTGTCCACCTTGTTGCACACAAGGACAATGGGCTTGCCGGATTTCATGAGCATTGCGGCAACATCACTGTCAGCCGAGGTAAGACCCGCCTTTGTGTCAACCATAAATATGATTGCATCCGCCATGTCTATGGCAATCTGAGCCTGACGGCGCATCTGCTCAAGTATAATATCGTCATTTGCCGGCTCAATACCGCCGGTGTCTATAAGTATAAATTTTTTGGTAAGCCATTCGCCCTCGGCATATATTCTGTCACGGGTAACGCCGGGGGTATCCTCTACTATGGATATTCGCTCGCCTATCAATTTATTAAACAATGTGGATTTGCCCACATTAGGTCTGCCAACTATGGCAAAAGTAGGTTTACGCATAAAATTTATCCTGCCTTTCTCTACTGCATCAGGGAATTGACAAAATCCATTCCACTGTTATCGGTTTTGATTATTTTTACACCAAGGGCAGCTTCAACCTCCCCGAGAGTAGTGTCATCAAGGAAAATATCGCAGTCGTCCTTGAACATGCTCTCTGAGAGAATAAGATATTCGCCTAAGCTTTTGCCCTTTAACTGATTTATTATATCCCTGCCGCAAAGTAAACCTGTTACGGTGATTTTCTCGCCAAAAAAGTCATTTTTTATCCTATATACATTGCAATCAAGGTTTGGGTTTATACTTTTTATTTTATCCACATATCCGCAAATAAAATCATATGCAATGTAAGATGTGGCAATAGATTTTTTTGCAGGAATCTTGTCCTTGAACTCGTCTGCAAATTCCAGTTCATTAGCAATCTCCCTGTCAAGAACCGCCACAAGACCGACTCCGTTTTCTATCTGCGGAAAATCCTCATAGTGTTCATAAGGCGGTATGGGCACCTGTGCCTGAATATAGAATTCATCAGCAAGATACACAAGGCTGGTGCCTATATCTCCGGCAAACTCCTTCTGATACCCGGTCACCTGATTAATCACCTCAAGAGAAGAGTCCTTATCAAAGCCCTCCAGCTCAAAAAGACCATCTCTGTATTTTGACAGACCCACAGGCACTATGGATACACTGCGCACGGCGGGATACATAGCTTTGAGGTCATAAACGGTTTTTTTAAGATATTCGCCGTCGTTTATACCCTTGCAGAGCACAATCTGTGCATTCATAATTATGCCTGAGTCAGCAAATTTTTTCATAATATCCAGTACCCTGCCTGCAAAGCGGTTGTGGAGCATCATGCACCTGCGCTCAGGGTCGGTCACATGGACGCTTACATTTATGGGGCTCACCTTAAGACGGCACAGCCTGTCTATATCATCGTCATTGAGATTGGTAAGGGTGACATAGTTTCCCGCAAGAAAGCTCAGGCGTACGTCATCATCCTTAAAATGCATGGTGTCGCGCACATTGGGCGGAAGCTGGTCCATAAAGCAGAAAATGCATTTATTGCGACACTCCCGGGGTGTGTCGATAAGCTGATTTTCAAAAACAACACCAAACTGCTCGTAATAGTCATTATAAATTTCTATTTCTTCCACAGTGCCGTTTTTCTTTTCCACCTCAACAACATAATAATCATCGCTTGTGTAATATTTAAAATCAAGAATGTCCTTAAGCTCATTGCCGTTTACCCTGAGGATGGCATCCCCGGGCTCAATGCCGCAGTCGGAGGCTATAGAATCCGGGTCAACAAGCTTTACCACTGCTTTGTTTTTCATAAATAAAACCTTTCAATTAAAGTTTTTGTTACTGTAAATTTATGTTTTTCGCTCTAATTAGCACTTGTGCACTGTTTAGTTTAGCCACACTACAGCTGTGAGAAAAAATTTGCTTAAGAATTGCTGAGGAACATGGTAAAATTCGTCATATCAATTTCCTCTGCTGATGGCGAATTTTAGCGGCAATGCAGATTAGTTCTGCAGTTTGACGCGGCGATTTTTCTCAGCAATTCTTAATTTTTTCGGAATGTGCACATTAGTAATTATATATAA